>JAUVEN010000153.1 GCA_030594815.1 Gammaproteobacteria bacterium | reverse complement strand
ATATTTACATATACTACTTTAATCTAATCCGACATTGTTAAACATCCATTTTGCGATACTTTCGCGCTCTTCTTTGCTCATCTCGGCACCAATATTTTTAGGCATAAGGCCAAAGCGATCTATTGCCATATCTTTTGTTCTGGCTCTAATTCTTGTTGGATTTTTAATGTAGTTACTTACAAATTCAACAAATTGAGCTTCATTACCGTATGCCCTTCGAACTGCATTAGTAACGCCGGGGAAGGGTGGAGCTTTAAGTGTAGATTTATCTTTTATTTGCCACCCCATCTGCATGACATGACACTGTGAGCAGACATTTTTGTAGATGGCTTCACCCTCACTGGCAATTGTAAACGGTGAAATCATAATTAATAAAGTTGCTGTAATTAATATTTTCATTATTCAGTCCTAAAATTTGTACATGTATGAAACTTTATAAGTTCTTGGTGCTGCAATCGTATAGGTTGTTACACCAGATACTAATGAAGCATCAGTTGCATAGCGTTTATCAAAAACATTATTCACATTAACCATTAGTTTATGGTTTGCCGCAAGCTCTTTACCAAACATAACATTAACGACACCACTATAACCTTCGTAACGTTCTGTATTAGCATCATCCGTATAAAAAGAACCTGAGGTGATAACTTCAACCTTACCACTCATTTTTTTAACGGGGTTTTTAAACCCGGCATAAAGTGCATATTTATAATCCGGTACAGCGCGGAAAGTATTGCCTGAATAGTCACCAGTGAAAGCTACGTAAGTGACGTATTTATAATCCATGTAACTATAATTGGTGCCGATATAATAGAAGTCGTTAAAGGTATATTTAAGACCAAGCTCGATGCCTTTCTTGTCAACTTCACCTGCATTTTCATAGTACTTGACTGCGGATAATGTATCTTTTACTTCAATGATCTCATCACTAATAATATTTTTATAAATTGATACATCTGCTACCAGGTTGTCACTTTTATGCTTTAAACCAATTTCATAATTTAATGATGTTGCAGGATCGACATCTGTCGAAAAACCATTTTTAATATTAACCAGCAGCTGTGTATCATTAATACTGCGTTGGCCTTGCGCAATAGAGGCATAAGTATTGGTTGTACTACTTAGGCCATATAACAATGCAATCCTCGGTGTCACGAGAACATCACTTTTTGATACCGCTTGAAGAACACCTGCATTCAGATCCACAGTATATTTTTCTTGTCCTCCATTATATTTCCAGTATGCAGTGGAATCGACATCAAAATTGACACTGTCGAGTCGCAGACTGGTTTCCAGTTTTATTTTTTTATTTATTTGCCAGTCATCCTTGGCGTAAGCACCAAGCAAATAGTTACTGCTATTAGAAAGTGAAAGCACATCACCGAGTGATGTTCCATCTACAGATAAAATAGTTGTTCCTCCCCCACCTCCCATAGTGACATCACCATAGAGATACTGATAATTATCATTCATCCCATCTTTTTTATATGACAAACCAAATAACATGGAATGTGAACCTCGATCCATTTCATATTCAGCATCCAGTCCAATTTTATAATTATCATTGTTCACATTGATCTTACCATCATTGTAATAAGTCATGTCTTTAGAGCTGTATGAGGCGGAAACCTTAATTAAATCATTACCATTATATTTTTTGTATTTTGAATCGAGTGTGGTTGTTTGCACATCTCTGGAATTATAAACCCACATGCCAGCGTCATTTGTGACAGTACCGCCATCCAGGTATTCCTGAAAGTTGGTATCCGTAACGGACTGAGTTTTCTCTTTAAACGAATCAACATATCTAAGGCCAACTTCTATCGATGAGGTATCCCCCAGGATTTGGCCATACTTTAATGTATAACGATCATCTGACTTAGCTGAATGTTCCTTGTAATCATTATCGGATTCTTTTTTTGTATAGGTAAAGTTAACCAGGCTATCGATGTCAAAGTAGCTGTGTGCATTTAACTTAAGGTACTTGTAGCCATAATTACCAACAGAGGCTTTAATATTGTTACCCATCTTGAATATGGGTTTTGATTTAGCCTGTAAAACACCGCCGGTGCCGTTTACCGAATAAATTGAACCAGGTCCTTTATAGACCACGAGCTTTTCGAGTTCACTGGTATCAATGTCGGCAGAAAAAGAACCGGATACATCGGTTAAGCTAACACCGTCATCGGTAACAGCAATGCCACGTCCATCATCACCGACACCACGAATACTTAAGCCGCCATCGTTTGACTCGACACCACTGGTGGTATCGAAAACATCTTTTATATCTTCAACATTTTGGCTTTTTATTTCACCTTCACCGATGGTTACCTTATTCGCTGTTTCATTAAGGTTAACTGGTTCATCAGCATATGCCGATGAAATCAATGCGGTCGATAGAAGTGTTGATAATATTAGTTTTTTTTCCATAATGTTTTACTATTTATTAATCACACAGATGGTTGTTGAATAAATAACTCATCTATGACGAATAACTAATAGTTATCTCCAAGTTTAGATAATTTGATTAGTTAGAATAAATTTTTACAAGAAGGTATTTCTTGTGTTGCAAAACATATGCGATATAACTTTATAGTTCTTTAGTTACATGAAATTAGCATTTTATAAGAACTGTCTGATATCAGACACATACTTACGGTTTCTCTAATTTAGTTAGCATTGAATGCGATACTATTTTATAGAGTGTTAATGTTTTTGCTTTGATGTAAATCAAGTAATAAAAAAAGCCACACTATCAATGACAGTGTGGCTTTTAAATTTTTAACTTAAGTTAAAAGAGTCTTTAATGTTAAGGTCCTGATGGTTCATTTTAAGAGCTCACAGCAAGCAGAGAGAGCTGCTGTTGCACCGCGGATAATGATGTTTCTGAAACCATATGTTTTCTGAATACCATTAAATATTACCTATACTGGTTGTGGAGCATTTTCCAGAGTGTAAAAAGTAAAGTCAGTCATTATTTTATTCTCTTGGGTTGTAATGGATGGTAGAAGTATAGGCGCTATACTTTTATCTGTGCACGACGGATCAGAAAGCCAAATAATGATACAGGCCAGGTGCGGGGGATAAATCGGTTTTCCCATGCATATATTTTATTTAATAAACCGGGCACTATCGTTACTTTTTTTCCGAGTGCATTTAATCCGGCGCGTGCTGTCTGTTGTGCTTTCATGCTGAACATCGGGATTTTTTTAAAATTGATTGGCATGTTTTGTGACATTTCTGTTGTAGTAAGGCCCGGCGATAATACTGAAACATCAACACCGTAACGAGCTAACTCAACATGTAGTGCTTCACCTAAAGTTAAAATATATGATTTTGTTGCCGCATAATTGGCGACATATGGAATACCCTGATAACCAAATAAACTGGAGACAAAAAGAATTCCACTGTTCTTGCGTTTTTTTAAACGCGGTCCAAAAACATTGGCAATTTGCATGGGTGCGATAGTGTTTAAATAAACCATGTCGGTATTTTTCTGTACGTCGGTTTCTACAAACTCACCGACAATCTCAGAGCCGGCATTTGGAATAACCAATCCAATATCAAGATCGCGTGTTGCTTCTTCAAGTTTCTCAACAGCGTTGTGTTCAGTTAAGTCAGCAGGGATTGTTATTACATTTACTTTGTATTTATGACTCAATTCATTTTTTAAAGAAGTTAAAAGGTTTTCCCTGCGTGCAACAATCACCACATTTAACCCCTGTGCTGCAAGTTGTATTGCCATTTCTTTTCCTATGCCG
>JAUVEN010000027.1 GCA_030594815.1 Gammaproteobacteria bacterium | reverse complement strand
ATGTTATGCCAAGTTCTTCAAATAACTCTCGTTTTAAGGCTTCTAAAACGGTCTCATTATTCTCAATCTTTCCACCAGGAAATTCCCATAAACCTCCCTGATGAACATTTTCAGAACGCTTGGCAATGAGATATTGTTCATTCTTGTTTTTAATAACGGCAACCGCAACATGAACAATATTTTTTGATGACATAATTTGAATTATTCTGGTGATTAAACTTAAGGTGATTTAGTCAACGTTTACTATATTATGAAAAAAGCTAAGTCCGGTATTCAGCATTAATACGTACATAGTCATATGAAAAATCACAGGTCCACACTTTAATTTCTTTATCACCCCGACCTAAATCTATATGAATGGTGATGTCACTTTTGTCCATGACGGTCTGGCCTCTTTCTTCTGTGTAATCTGAAGCCTTGCCACCATTACAAACAATAGTGACATCATCGAGTGCAATATTTACTTTGGAAAGGTCGAAGTCACTCACACCTGCACGGCCAACCGCGGCTAAAATCCGGCCCCAGTTTGGATCACAGGCAAAGAAAGCCGTTTTCACTAACGGTGAATGAGCAACGGTATAAGCAACATCTTTCGCTTCCTTTTCACTGCTACACCCAGTAACAGATAAAGTGATAAGTTTAGTTGCTCCTTCGCCATCACGAATCATTTCCTTTGCTAATTCTTCACAAATATCCGTTAATGCTTTCTGAAAGATAATAAGCTCATCAGAATTTTGTTTTAATTCAATACAAGACTGGCCGCTTGCCATTAAAATAGCGGAATCATTTGTAGAAGTATCTCCGTCAACTGTGATCCGGTTAAATGAATGATTCACAGCTTCAAGTAAACAATTCTGTAATACTGGTTTATCAATTTTTGCATCGGTTGCGATGTATGCCAGCATGGTTGCCATATCGGGACGAATCATGCCGGAGCCTTTAGCAATGCCACTGATAGTAATATTTTTATTATGAATCGTAACTGACCGCGTGAAGGCTTTAGCAATGGTATCGGTTGTTAAAATGCCGTTCGCAGCATTCTCCCAGTTATCTCCTGATAAATTTTCATAGGCTATTTTGATAGCAGGTAGAAACTTATCCATGGGTAAGTATTCCCCAATCACACCAGTAGAAAATGGTAGTACTTCAGACGCTTTGGTTTCCGTCACGCTGGCAACCAGTTCACAACAAGCTAATGAATCAGCAAGTCCCTGTTCACCTGTGCCTGCATTGGCATTACCTGTGTTTACAAGTAAATATTTAGGATTAGATTCAAGTAGATGATTTTTAGATATGGAAACAGGTGCAGCACAAAATGCATTCTGCGTGAATACGGCAGCTGTTTGTGTCCCATCGGCGAGTTCAATAAGAACCAAATCTTTATGATTTTCTTTTTTAATTCCAGCGCAAGCAACACCTAACCGTATACCTGCAACCGGAAATTTATCATATTCAATATTTTTTTCTGTTGCCATTTTGTTCACCTAACCTCTCGTAATCTGATTATATAATCAGAGCATCACGATTAGCTAAGTTTACCGTGACACTGTTTATATTTTTTTCCTGAACCACATGGGCAGGGTTCGTTTCGTCCTACTTTTTTTCCATCTCGAACAAAAGGAGTATGTTCTTCTTCCGATTCAGCGGTCCCCATGGCTGAAGCATTTTCATGTTGATATTCAATATCACCACTACTTTGTCGTCGTTGTGCATCAATTGCTTCCAGCTCTTCATCATTTCGAACCTGAACTCGACTCAATACAGTAACAACTTCATGTTTAATACGGTCCAGCATTTCCGTAAACATTTCAAACGATTCACGTTTATATTCCTGTTTCGGGTTTTTCTGTGCATAACCGCGTAAATGAATTCCCTGTCGAAGTTGATCCATCATAGCCAGATGTTCTTTCCACTGTGTATCAAGTACTTGTAACATCACATGTTTTTCTATCTGGCGAATCATTTCTGCGCCAAATTCTTTTTCTTTATCTTTATAAGATTCGGCAACCTTATCAACAATTTTTTCACGCAAGGTTTCTTCATGTAAGGTTGAATCTTCTTTCAACCAGGCACGAACTTCACACTCGACGCCAAAGTCTCCTTCAATCGATTCTTCAAGACCTGGTAAATCCCACTGCTCTTCAATACTCTGAGGAGGCACATAAGCACTAATAATATCGTTAACAACATCAAAACGAATTGCCTCAATACTGTCGGAAATATCATCCAGCATCATAAGTTCATTACGTTGTGTGTAGATAACTTTACGTTGATCGTTAGCAACATCATCATATTCAAGTAATTGCTTACGCATTTCAAAGTTATGGCCTTCTACCTTGCGTTGCGCATTCTCAATGGCTTTACTTACCCACGGATGTTCAATCGCTTCACCTTCTTCCATACCTAAACGTTGCATCAATCCAGCAACACGTTCAGAAGCAAAAATGCGCATTAGATTATCTTCTAATGACAAATAAAAATGTGAAGATCCTTTATCACCCTGACGACCTGCTCGACCTCTTAATTGATTATCTACACGACGCGATTCATTTCTCTCTGTACCAACAATATGTAAGCCACCTGCCTCTACAACCTCATTGTGCCTTTCTTGCCATGCAACTTTATGTTTAGCAATAATTGCTTCATCAGGATTATTTAATTTTGCAATCTCAGCATCAAAATTACCACCCAACACTATATCTGTACCACGACCAGCCATATTCGTTGCAATCGTTATAGCTTCAGGCTGACCCGCTTGTGCCACAATGTCTGCTTCACGTTCATGTTGTTTTGCATTTAAAACTTCATGTTTAATTTTCGATTTTTTCAATAAGCCCGAAAGATATTCTGAGACTTCAATGGATGAAGTACCAACCAGGACTGGCTGACCACGTTTTTTACAATCCATAATATCTTCAATAATGGCATTGTATTTCTCATGCATCGTCAGGAATACCTGGTCAATCCGATCATCCCTTACCATAGTACGATGAGTCGGTATAACAACTACCTCTAAGCCATAAATTTGCTGGAACTCATATGCTTCCGTATCTGCAGTACCAGTCATACCAGATAACTTTTCATACAAACGGAAATAATTCTGGAAAGTAATGGCTGCCAGTGTTTGGTTTTCCTGTTGAATCGTCACGCCTTCTTTGGCTTCAACCGCTTGATGTAAACCATCTGACCAACGACGCCCTGGCATGGTACGGCCAGTGAACTCATCAACAATAACGATCTCATTATCTGCAACAATGTAATCCACATCGATTTGGTACAAAACATGCGCTCTTAGTGCTGCATTAATATGATGTAACAAATTAATATTTGATACATCATAAAGACTCGCACTTTCAGCCAATAAACCTATTTCAGCTAATAATCCTTCAACGTGCTCATGACCTTCTTCAGTAAGAAAGATCTGCTTATTTTTTTCTTCAACCGTAAAGTCACCGGGACCGTCTTCAACTTCCTGCTTAACCAGTTTAGGTACCAGACCATTAATTTTATAATAATGCTCTGAGCTGTCTTCCGCAGGCCCGGAAATAATTAACGGTGTTCTGGCTTCATCGATTAGAATTGAATCCACTTCATCGATAATGGCAAAGTGCTGTCCACGCTGAAATTGCTCTTCACTACTGAAGGCCATGTTGTCACGCAAATAATCAAAACCAAATTCATTATTGGTACCATAAGTAATATCGGCGTTATACGCTTTTTGTTTTTCCTCGTAAGGCATTTCAGAAATGATCACACCAACACTCATACCGAGGAAATTAAATAGTTGCCCCATCCACTCAGAATCACGCGTCGCGAGATAATCATTCACTGTAATAACATGCACACCTTTACCTGTTAACGCATTTAGGTACGCAGGCAAAGTAGACATTAATGTTTTACCTTCACCTGTTCTCATTTCAGAGATTTTGCCGTCATGCAGAACCATGCCACCAATCATTTGCACATCGTAGTGACGCAAGCCTAAAACACGCTGACTCGCTTCTCTTACAACCGCAAAGGCTTCAGGTAACAACATATCCAGAATTTCCCCGTCATCTAAACGTTTACGAAATTCATCTGTTTTTGTTTTTAATTGCTCGTCGCTTAATGACTGTAAGCCTGACTCAAAATCATTAATTTGCGCAACAGTTTTACGCATTGCTTTAACCAGTCGATCATTACGACTACCAAAAATTTTCTTAAAAAGTTTACCGACCATGATTGTTTATCTTTTATGTTCTTATGTAAGTGCTCACTGACAGCTTTCGCTTTCGCAGCAAAGGAAATTATTTATTTTAAACGGCGTATTCTACAGGCCGTAGCCACATTTGTCCTGCTTTAGCATCACTGTGCCAGAGTAGTTTTTAGATTATTTAGTGAAGGTTTACTAGCAGGAAGAACAACGGGGGTAATTACTCCCTTTTTAGAAAAATTTAATAGTGTATTAGGGAAATCAGCTAAAGTGAGTTCCTGAATAATTTTTGCTGCTTTATTATTTTTATCCAGAAGAGTGCCTTTCGGACGATATTGCCGTGCCGAGACAATTCTTCCTTGTTTAAAGCGTCCGTCAGCAGATAGCGTCAGGGTTAATATTGGCGCAACACCATTATTACCTGTAATCCGGATCCCCTGATACGTTAAAAAATTTCCCAAACTATAAGCAATAAGCCTTTTTTTATACAATTCCAGGGCTCTTGGCACATGAGGACCATGCCCAATAACCAGATCAGCTCCGGCATCAATCACGGCGTGACTAAATTTCACTACATCACCACGATCTTCACCGTAAAACATCTCGTTTTTGAATGGAATATGTGCGACATCTTTACCTTCTGCTCCTGCATGAATAGAAACCAGAACCAGGTCACTATTCTTAACAAGTGCCTTTATTTGTTTTACAGCCAAGGGAATATCCAAAAGATCATGTGAACCACCAAATGGAGCATAGGCAATAAAACTAACGCTAAGCCCCTTAACTTTCCAACGCGCTACATCACCTACTCGACCTGTATGCAGTAATCCAGCCGTATCCAGTGCTTGCATTGAAGCTGTACGCCCTTCTTCGCCAAAATCACGGGCATGATTATTAGCGAGGCTTAAAATATCAAAGCCAGCATCTTTTAGGTATTTTGCATAATGTGGCGGTGAGCGAAATACATAGCAGGAAGTAGAGTTTTTACACTTTTTAGCGGCTTCGCCACCTTCAAGCAGAACACCCTCTAAATTACCAAAAGTAATATCTGCACTATTTAAAATAGGCGTAATTGCTTTTAAAAGGTGGACTCCATCATCGGGCGCTAATCGATCATCGGGAAAGTTGGTACCCAACATAATATCGCCAACAGCAGTGATATTAATATCTAATTTTTTAATTTGCGGCTTTGATTCAGGTTTACCGCAGCAAACAGGTACCGCACAACCAACAAGATTGACGGTAAAAAATACAAAAACAAGAGAAAATAAAGGAAGTGATCTCATGGAAAGTTTATATCTACGCCAATACGAAATACCGTATTGGCTGAAACGAAAGGATTAACGAGAAGCGTGAATGTATTTCTTAGGATTAACAGCACGGCCATTAAAAAGAACTTCAAAATGGACGTGAGGACCAGTAGAACGCCCACTAGTGCCCATTTTAGCAATAATGTGTCCCTTTTTAAGAGTCTCGCCAACTTTAACCAGAAGCTCGCTACTATGACCATAACGTGTCGAATAACCATTACCATGATTAATTTCAACCAAATTACCATAACCTGAACGCTTGCCAGAATATGTTACAACACCGGCTCCAACAGCCACTACATCAGATCCCATTTTACCCGCAAAATCGACACCAGAATGATGGACTCGACGACCATTAAAAGGATCTGTGCGAATACCAAAGTAAGAAGATAACCAACCGCGAGTGATAGGACGACCAGCAGGCATAACTTCAGCCTGTAAATTACGGTTCATCATCATTGTTTCTAAAACACTAAGCTGTTGATTTCGATCATCTAACTGCAGAGATAAGTTTTTAAGTGAGGTCATAAAATCAGGAACTTTCATTTCTGCAGAAAGCTCACTTGCAGCGATAGGACCACCTTGTGCGGGAGACTGATTAAAATCAAACTCACCATTATCCAATTTGGCCATTGTGGTTAAACGAGAACCTAATGCATCAAGACGAATAACATGCGCTTGTAATTTACCCAGACGCAGTGCCAAAGCATTCATATTTTCCTCAGCATTTTTTGTCACTTCATCTATTTTGAGTCTTTGTACATCCATTTCAGATTCCATGGCAACCATTAAATCATCAGGATTTGCCTGCATGTAATGGACACCTAATTTGTACCCTGTGAACAGAAATGTGGCAGGTAAAACAAAAAATACAGCTAGTAAAACTGTGGCCATTTTCTTTTTATTCAGGGTTACTAGACCTGATGATCCCTTTTTTCGCTTAAGCAATATAATATTCATGGTGCCTCAGAGCGCCTCAATTTTTATTTTATTGTATAATGTTTATCGGATAACGCACGCAAACTATTAATTTATATTATGAATTCTCCAAAGCCAATGTTCAAGTATTTGAATCGAAAAAAAGACGGTGTTGCCGACTTGGTCACAAAGGCTCGATTTATGGGTAAATTAAACCAGGAATTCCTAAAGAACGTTCCTGCACCGGTAAATCTGCATATTCAGTTAGCCTATATAAATGGTAGCAAGCTCCACGTGATTGCAGACTCTCCTGCCTGGGCTACAAAATTTCGTTTCATGAGTGCCCATATAATTCCTACACTTAAGAAAAATATTCAATATTTTCAATATGTTAAAGAGATGTCGATTTCTACAAGGCCAATTCATTTAAATGTAGAAAAAGCTAAAACGGCACGTCCACGCTACATTAGTAGTGAAGCTAAACACTGCTTAGAGAACATGGCTGAGGGCTTGAATAATGTTGATTTGCAACGCTCATTACGCCGTTTAGCTAAACGGCATAAACAGAAGTAATAACCACATATAAAATATAGTTATGAAGTATAGAGTTTTGTGAAAAAAATGTGACTTTTCGCCTAACCTGCAGCCACAGGTTGAGCAAATGAAATAGGTGCAGTTGATGCATCTTCAAAAGTAACTTCTTCCCACGCATCTTCTTGTGCTAATAATGCACGAAGCAGCTCATTATTCAGAGCATGTCCCGATTTATGTCCACTAAATGCACCTATCAGGCTATGACCCAGAAGGTACAAGTCACCAATTGAATCAAGAATTTTGTGTTTTACAAATTCATCGACATAACGCAGGCCATCTTCATTCAAAACACGATAATCATCGACAACAACAGCATTATCTAAACTGCCACCAAGTGCCAAATTATTGGCCCGAAGTTGTTCAATTTGATTCATAAAACCAAAGGTACGGGCACGACTCACTTCGCGAACAAACGACGTTGTAGAAAAATCAACTTCAGCAATTTGAGAACCTTCTTTGAAAGCGGGATGATCAAAATCGATGGTAAAAGCCACCTTAAATCCGTCAAATGGTTCGAAATTAACCCATTTGTCGCCATCTTCAACTCTTACTTGTTTCTTAATTCTAATGAAACGCTTAGCCGCATTTTGCTCTTCAATGCCGGCAGACTGGATTAAGAAAACGAAAGGTCCCGCACTACCATCCATAATGGGCACTTCAGCAGCATTTAGATCAACGTAGGCATTATCAATACCTAAACCAGCCATGGCTGATAAAAGATGTTCAACAGTCGAAATACGTACACCATCTTTAATGAGTGTTGTTGACAGGGTGGTATCACCAACATTCTCAGGTATAGCAGGGATTTCAACAGGCTCATCTAAATCAACACGTCTAAAAATAATACCGGAATCAGGCGCAGCAGGTCTAAGCGTCAAATACACTTTTTCACCTGTGTGTAAGCCTACACCAGTCGCTCGAATTACATTTTTTAGAGTGCGTTGTCTAATCACTTTGTGAGTACCTTTAATTCAAAACCAACATTATTCAAAGAATATGCAATATTTAGACCTAAAATCTAATGAACTGCCGTTGAAAATAAGCGCAGCGGAAAAAACGGTACATTATAACGATATTTCTCGTTCTTTCCAGCCTATTTTGCAATTTCATCGACTACGTCTAATATATCGTCATTCTAGCGTTTAACTTAAATCTCTGGTCGCCAGTATCTTTACCTCTTTGTGCAAATCAATTTGGGGGTTATTTGCATCAAATTAGTTCAATTAATCAGCCTGGCGGCGCAGAAATGCCGGAATATCCAGATAATCCATTCCGCCTTCAGTTTCAGTAAAACGATCGCCAGCAACTTTGTTTCGGATAACCGTTGGCTTATCTAGCTGACCATAATCGACATCGCCAGTATTGATTTTATCAACAACGAGTTTTACAGATTGTTCAGTCATCGCAGCGGCTTCATGTTCACGACCTAAACCTGTCGCAACTACCGTTACTCTAAGTTCACCAGTCATATCTGGATCAATTACGGTACCCACCACAACAGTGGCATTATCGGAAGCAAACTCTTTAACCGTATTGCCCACTTCTTCAAACTCACCAATCGACATATCCATTCCAGCAGTCACATTAACCAAGATGCCTCTGGCACCTGAAAGGTTTACATCTTCCAGTAGTGGGCTTGCAATTGCGGCTTCAGCAGCTTCACGAGCACGATTTTCACCACTCGCTTTACCTGAACCCATCATCGCCATTCCCATTTCAGACATAACTGTTCTAACATCTGCAAAATCGACATTGATTAAACCTGGACGCGTAATTAATTCAGCAATTCCCTGTACGGCACCTAATAATACATCATTGCCTGCTTTGAATGCGTCGAGCAAACTCACATTTTTACCCAAAACACTCAGTAATTTTTCATTTGGAATTGTTATTAAAGAATCGACATAACCTTTTAACTCTTCAATACCATCAGCGGCAATGTCAGTTCGCTTTTTGCCTTCAAACGAAAATGGTTTTGTCACGACAGCAACCGTTAGAATACCCATTTCTTTTGCTACTTGAGCAACAATTGGCGCTCCACCTGTTCCTGTTCCACCGCCCATTCCGGCAGTAATAAAGATCATGTCTGAGCCATCTATCATTTCCTGGATACGTTCGCGATCTTCTAATGCCGCTTCACGTCCAATTTCCGGATTTGCACCAGCACCTAATCCTTTTGTGATATTAGTACCAATTTGTATCGTGGTACGTGCAGAGCTGTTTTTTAATGCCTGCGCATCAGTGTTAGCACAGATAAAATCTACTCCATCCAGATTCTCCTGCACCATATGTTCAACAGCATTACCGCCACCGCCGCCAACACCAATTACTTTAATAACAGCACTTTGATTTTGTGTGTCCATAAATTCAAATTTCATATCTCACCCCTCCCTCTGTTTCCAGAGATTTTTTAAAAATTACCCTGAAACCAATTTTTCATTCGGTTCCAAACTGATTTAAACCCTTTACCCATTCGCGCTTCTGACTCACGCATTGCCCGGTTTTGATATCCAAATAACAATAAACCCACCCCCGTGGAATGTATTGGATTTCGAACCACATCAACCAATCCCGTTACATATTGAGGAACCCCCAAACGTACCGGCATATGGAAAATTTCTTCTGCCAACTCAACCGCACCTTCCATCTTGGAACTGCCGCCAGTTAAGACAATGCCTGCTGCACACAAATCTTCGAATCCACTTCTACGTAACTCTGCCTGAATCAAAGTGAAAAGTTCTTCGTATCGCGGCTCAACAACTTCAGCCAAAGTTTGGCGAGCTAAACGTCTGTCCGGACGCTCACCAACACTTGGCACCTCAATTGTTTCATCAACGCTGGCAAGTTGTGTTAATGCACAGGCATATTTAATTTTAATTTCTTCGGCATATTGCGTCGGTGTACGTAACGCAACAGCAATATCATTGGTAACCTGATCACCGGCAATAGGAATAACTGCCGTGTGACGAATGGCGCCTTCTGTAAAGACGGCAATATCTGTTGTACCGCCACCAATATCAACTAAACAAACACCCAATTCTTTTTCGTCTTCAGTTAGGACTGAATGACTTGAAGCCAGCTGCTCCAGGATAATGTCATCAACTTCAAGACCACAACGTCGTACACATTTAATAATATTTTGTGCAGCACTTACCGCCCCCGTTACCATATGAACTTTTGCTTCAAGCCTCACACCTGACATACCAACGGGTTCACGAATACTTTCTTGCTGATCTATAATAAATTCCTGAGGTAAGATATGGAGTATCTTTTGATCTGCCGGGATGGCAACTGCACGAGCAGCATCAATAACGCGTTCAACATCTGCCGGCATTACTTCTTTATCTCGAATCGCAACAATGCCATGCGAATTTAAACTACGCACATGGCTACCAGCAATACCGGCATATACAGAATGAATCTGACAACCAGACATAAGTTCTGCTTCTTCAATTGCTCGCTGAATTGATTGCACTGTAGATTCAATATTTACAACCACTCCCTTTTTCAATCCACGGGAAGGATGTGAGCCCAAGCCTATAATTTCAACTTCATTGTCAGGCGTTATTTCACCGACAATCGCAACTACTTTGGAAGTGCCTATATCCAATCCTACTATAAGATTTTTTTCCATTTTCTTAGACATGTTTCATGTCTCCTAACTTACCTTTATTATTTTGCAACGTCTTTTTCCAACCTATTGCCATGCCGTTGGTATAACGTAAATCAATCACTTCAATATCATTAACTCGACTGGCCAGAACTTTAGTGTAAATACGTATTAGACGATCCAACCTGTGAATAGTGTCTCCACGGCCAAGAACAACTTTTAATCCATTATCAAGTTTTAATTCAACAGCATGACGTGTATCGATTTTTAAATATGTGATTTTTCGTTCTATGGGAATTAATAACGTATTCATTTCATAATATTTTGCTAGCATTAATTTATTTAAACTCGCACTACCTTCAAATACTGGCAATGTATTTAATGTCATTTTCTTTAATGGCTTAAACACATCTCCATTTGAATTTATAAACCCTGCTTTTTTAGAAATAGCAACGGGTTGTTGTTCAACCACACTCACGCTTAATGTATCTGGCCATACTCGTCTAACAGATGCCTCACTCACCCAGGGTAACTTTTCAACTTCTTCTCTAACGCGTTCTACATCAACATTAAAATAACCGCCTGCAACAACACCTGCGACAGCACGGTGTAACATAGCTTCATCAACATTCACAAAGGCACCATGTACGCGAATCTTATTCACTGGCAATGTAGATGGGCTGCTTAAATGATCTTGAGCAAAAAACATTACTGCGCAGCCAACAACTAAGGGAAGAAACCAATTCATCCAACGATATGATATCGAAGGTAGTTCCTTCTTTTTTAAATATGCAGCTTGTCTGGTTGCGGGTGACATTTTTTACGCCTCAACTAATGTTTGCGATAAAATATTAAATACAAGCTCACTAAAGGAAAGACCTATAGCTTTAGCCGCCATTGGAACCAAACTATGACCGGTCATTCCCGGCACGGTATTAATTTCAATAACTGAAGGTTTACCTTCTTCATCACTCATGATATCCACACGTCCCCAGCCTTTTGCGCCAACAGCATCAAAGGCTGATATTGCTAAACGTTGTAACTGTGATTCCTGTTCTTCATCTAAGCCACATGGACAATGATATTGAGTATCATCGTCATCGTATTTTGCAGCGTAATCATAAAAATCGCGTTTAGTTTGAAGACGTATAACGGGTAAAGGTGTTCGTCCTAATATTGCAACGGTATACTCTTCACCGTGAACCCATTGTTCTGCGAGTACAGTATCTCCATACTCAGAAGCCACTTTCCATGCTTTACCTAAGCCATCTTCTTCTTCAACCTTGCTCATACCAATACTGGAACCTTCAAGAGTAGGTTTAACCATAATAGGAAAGCCCAGACTCGCACCGACATAACTCATATCTGTTGTTTTTTCTAATTTCATATATGCCGGCGTTGGTAATCCAGAGCCTTGTAATAATTCTTTACAACGTAATTTATCCATCGCTATAGCTGAAGCAAGCACGCCACTCCCGGTATAAGGAAGCTGTAAAATTTCAAGTACACTTTGGATAACGCCATCTTCGCCACCAGGACCATGTAAAATAATAAAGACTCGATTAAACTGACCTTTTTTTAAATCATCAAAAATTGATTCACGCTTCACATCAATTTTGTGTGCATCTACTTTCTTTTCTAATAATGCATTTAATACTGCATCACCACTTTTTAATGACACTTCACGTTCTGCTGACCAGCCGCCCATTAAAACAGCGACTTTGCCTAAATCTTTAGCTTGTATATGAGATAAGTTATTCATCACGCTCACCTACAATCTGTACTTCACGAATCAAATCAACATTATGTTGTTGTTGTACCTTTTCATGCACTGTATTAATCAGTGTTTCAATATCCTTCGCTGTAGCTGTTCCCGTATTGATAATGAAGTTGGCATGTTTTTCTGAAACACATGCTCCACCGATACAAAAATTCTTTAAACCACAACTTTCAATTAATCTTGCGGCATAATCACCTTCTGGATTCCTGAAGACTGAACCCGCATTAGGCTGTTGCGTTGGTTGTGTTGCACCTCGGCGATTAAGATGATTTTTAATTGTTTGCAAACTTTCTTCTTTATTTCCTTTTGATAACTTGATTACCGCTGAAACAAACCACTCATTCTGTGCATGTTCTTCTTTAGCTTCTACGTGACGATAAGCAATAGAAAACTCTTCTGGCATACGCTTATGTATTTCACCCTTCATATTGATCGTTTCGACACTTTCAATAACATCCCATGTTTCACCACCTACCGCACCGGCATTCATTCTTAGTGCACCACCAATGGTTCCAGGAATACCGGATAAAAATTCTGCGCCAGTCAAACCTAACTTTGCAGAAAACTTCGCTAACTTTGGACTTGGAATACCTGCCTCCACATAGATATGTGTTTCATCTATGCTCTTAATTTCATTTAAGACACCACTGGTACAAATAACGGTACCGCGAATCCCTGCATCAGATACTAGTAAGTTACTACCTAAACCTAACCAAAAAACTGGCTCATTCGCTGGTAAACTTTCAAGATAAGCAGACATATCATTAATATCAGCAGGACGATAAAAACGATCGGCAACACCACCCACTCGCCATGATGTATGACGTGACATAGGCTCATTTTGTAACAATATGCCTTTATGTGTCGTGGTGTTATATATCTGGTTGTCTTTTGTCATTGCTAGTTCCATATCTAAACAGATACTAACTCTTCTTTTAATTTATTTGCTGCAACACCAATGCTACCAGCGCCTAACGTTAACAAAATATCGCCGTCTTTTAATACACCTTTCAAAGTCGAAGCAAGCTCTTCAATATGTTCTACGAATACAGGTTCAACCTGGCCTCGAGCACGTATTGCTCTGGCAAGACTACGTCCATCTGCGCCCGCTATAACTGCTTCACCTGCTGAAAAAACTTCTAACAAAACCAAGGTGTCAACATTTGAAAGTACAGCAGTAAAATCTTCAAACAAATCACGAGTACGTGAATAACGGTGCGGTTGGAATGCAACAACTAAACGCTTATCTGGCCAACCATTACGTATCGCTTGTATCGTTGCATCCACTTCTCTTGGGTGATGTCCATAATCATCAACATGCATGACTGTAATATTTGTACCACCAACTTGATACTCACCATTAATCTGGAAACGTCGACCAATACCTTCGAACTTCAATAATGCTTGTTGGATTGATTCAGCATCAACACCAATTTCATTTGCCACTGCTATTGCTGCTAACGCATTTAATACGTTATGTTCACCAGGCATATTCAAAGTAATATCAAGCCAGTTGTTATTACCTTCTTTTGCTACAGAGAAAAATGTTTTATTTCCTTCTTGCCTTAAATTCGTTGCATGAATATCCGCATCGTCACTAAAACCGTATGTGATCATTGGGCGGTTAATTTGAGGAATAACATTTCTTACTTCATCATCATCAATACATAAAACAGCTAAACCATAAAAAGGAAGGTGATGTAAAAACTCTATAAAGGTTTGACGTAGATTTTCAAAATCGCCACCATATGTTTCCATGTGATCAGCATCAATATTAGTGACGACAGCCATCATTGGTTGTAAATGCATGAATGACGCATCACTTTCATCCGCTTCTGCGACTAAATAATGACTTTCACCTAAGCGAGCATTTGTTCCAGCGCTGTTCAGCCGTCCCCCAATAACAAATGTAGGATCAAAATCACCTTCAGCTAAAACACTTGCGACTAAACTTGTTGTTGTTGTTTTACCATGTGTACCTGCAACGGCTATTCCGTAACGGAAACGCATTAACTCTGCTAACATTTCTGCGCGAGGTACAACGGGAATGCGCTTTTCATGCGCAGTAACAACTTCCGGGTTATCTTCTTTTACTGCGGTTGAAACAACAACCACATCACAGTTCAATACATTTTCTGCTTCGTGACCGGAATAAATTTTTGCACCAAGCTTTGTTAAACGTTGTGTTACTGCATTTTCATTTAAATCAGATCCAGAAATGTCATAACCCAGGTTCAACATCACTTCTGCAATCCCCCCCATACCAACGCCGCCAATACCCACGAAGTGGATACAACGAATACGTCCCATGCTAGGTTCATCACGTAACTGCGCTAAATCTAAATTTTTAACCATGAGAGACTCCTAAACATACTTCTGCAACTTCTTGTGTTGCATTAGGTTTAGATAACCCACGTGCAGCTTTTGCCATTTCAATCAATTTCGTTCTACCTGCTTGTAACAACTCTGTAATAGACTCTTTAAGTTTTGGTATTAATTGTTCTTGTGGAATTAAAATTGCTGCATCCACACCAGTAAGGTAAGCAGCATTTGCAGTTTGGTGATCATCAACAGCATGTGGATACGGAACTAATATTGCAGCAACTCCAGCGTTTGCTAATTCTGAAATGGTAAGCGCACCCGCTCGACAAATCACCAAGTCTGCCCACTCATATGCTTCTGCCATATCTTCAATAAACTCTGTCACTTTTGCTTCAACATTTAATTTTTTATAATTTTCAATTGTCGTATCAAGTTTATTTTTTCCAGTTTGGTGCCAAACATTTGCTTGTAACTCATTTGAAAGTTCTGAGAGCGCTTGCGGTACATTTTCATTTAATGCTTGTGCACCTAAACTTCCACCAATAATTAATAAACGAATATTATCGTCACGCTTAACCATTCTTTCTTCAGGTCCAGATATTTCAGAAATATCTTTTCTAACAGGATTACCCATCGTAATAATATTTTTATTTTTAAAGCTGTTTGGAAAGGCTTGCATCGTTGTTGTTGCGATATAACTTAATACCTTATTGGTTAAACCCGGCACTGCATTTTGTTCATGTATATATAATGGCTTGCGTAATAAAAATGCCGCCAGACCACAAGGACCGCTGACAAATCCCCCCATGCCTAAAACTGCATCAGGTTTAACTTTAATAAATATTTTAATCACTTGAGCAATTGCTACAACTAATTTCAGTGGCACAAAAAACAAGTTCAATAGACCTTTACCACGTAAACCACTAATACTAATGATTTCTAATGGAATACCTGCAGCAGGCACAACTCGATGCTCTAAACCTTTTTCTGTTCCTACCCATGTTATTTTTATATCTTGATCACGTAAGTAGTCTGCAACAGCAAGCGCAGGGTAAACATGACCTCCAGTGCCACCCGCAGCAATCAATATATGCTTTACCATGCTGCACCTACCGTAGATTTTTTTCTTTTACCCTGGCTATTGCGATCAAATTGTCGTGTTTCAAAATCGGCACGAAGTAACATTGCAATAACTACACACATAATAATTAAGCTACTACCGCCATAACTCATGAGAGGTAAGGTCAAACCTTTGGTTGGTAATACGCCCATATTCACACCAACATTAATAAAAGCCTGTAAACCTAACCAAATACCAAGACCGTAAGCGAGAAAAGCAGTAAAAGGTCTTTCACGTTTTTCTGCACGACGACCGATCATTAATGCACGTATAACGATAAAACAAAAAAGCGCTATTACAAGCATGACGCTAAACAAACCTAATTCTTCAGCCAATACAGCAAAAACAAAATCCGTATGCGCTTCAGGTAAATAAAATAATTTTTGTACACTCGAACCTAATCCAACCCCAAACCATTCACCTCGGCCAAATGCAATCAATGCCTGGGTTAACTGAAAACCACTGTCAAAAGGATCTGCCCAGGGATTAAGGAAGGTTGTTAGACGTTCCATACGATATGGAGAAGAAACAGCGGCTAAAGTTAATGCTGCGCCCATTGTTAACATAAGGAGAATGAACTGGAAAAAACTCGCACCACCTAACCACAACATCCCCATTGCAGTCATGGCAATAACAGCAACAGCTCCAAAATCAGGTTCCAGGATTAATAATGTAGAAATAATAAATATCAAACCTAGTGGACGTAAAAAACCACTTAAGTTTGTTCTCACTTCTTCGTTGTGACGCACAAGGTAACCGGCAAGATAAATAACTGTAGCAAGTTTCACAAACTCAGATACCTGTAATGAAATAATCCCCAGGTTCAACCAACGTGTGCTTCCGTTAACTTCTCTTCCTATTCCAGGAATTAAGACCATGGATAATAAAACTAAACTTATAACAATAAGTACTGGGCCGGTTTTTTGTAAAAAATCGAGAGGAATTTTAAAAATAATAAATGCAGCAATAAGTCCTATAATTGAATATGAAAGTTGATGCCAGAAATAATATAAAGGCTCAGATAATTGACGCTCCGCAATAGAAATGGATGATGACGCAACCATTACTAAACCAAGCCCAAGTAAAACCAGCGCACTTAATAGCAAAGGAAGATCGATGCTTTCAATCAGCGGCGTTACATTATGTTTAGCTGAAAATCTATTTGACGTGGAGCTATTAATTCGTCTGGTTGGTAAAGATATTACACTCATAGCAATACCTCCTTTACCGCCACAACAAATACATCACCACGTTGCTCATAACCCGAAAACATATCAAAACTGGCACAAGCAGGAGAAAGTAAAATTGCATCACCTGATACAGCAACTTCATTTGCTTTAGCAACGGCTTGTACCAAGTTTTTAACTAAAGTGATTTCTGTAAGACCAGATAATTCAGTTCTTAAAAGTTCTGCATCTTCACCTAATAGTATGAGATGTTTAACTCTATTTTTAATGACGTCTTTTAAAGGAGAAAAGTCCTGACCTTTAGCCTGACCACCGGCAATCAAAATTATTTTATTTGCATCCGTACCATTAATGGCCGCTATGGCGGCACCAACATTCGTTGCTTTTGAATCGTTATACCAGGCTATGCCATTTTTTTCTGCAATCCATTGGCTACGATGAGGTAAACCAGGGAATTCTTTTAACGCAGTTAACATTCCATCTAATGGAATATTAGCTTCTTGTCCTAATGCAAGAGCAGCCAATGCATTAACCATATTATGCTGCCCTTTAATTTTCAATCCAGAAACCGCGAGTAATAATTCACTGCCATGACATAAATATGCATCATTTCCTTTATTACAGATACCAAATTCTTTTTCCGCAGGTTTGTTAGCAGTAAAGCCCAATAATTCACGCCCTTGTCTTATCAAATTAACCGTTGCCATAACACGTTCATCATCAAGATTTACGATAAGAGAGCCTGTACCGTAATAAACTTTAGCTTTAGCTGCGGTGTAATCATTTAAATCATAATAGCGATCCATATGATCTTCACTAATATTTAAAATAGCCGCTGCACATGCATTTAAACTTTCAGTTGTTTCTAATTGAAAACTTGATAATTCAAGTATGTATAAATCAGGACGTGGCTCGTGTAATAAATCTAAAGCAGGTATACCAATATTTCCACCAACTCTTACGTCCAAGCCTGCTGCTTTTGCCATCTCACCTAACAGTGATGTGACTGTACTTTTACCATTAGAACCAGTAATAGCAATGACGGGGGCATTTGCATTACGTGCAAACAATTCAATATCGCCAATAATTTCAGCTCCACGAGCGCGTGCTTCTGCGATTAAAGGTTCACGCAAAGAAATACCCGGGCTAACAATTAAACATGTTGCTCGCGTAAAGGCTTCCGAATTAAAACCACCAACAAATATTGCAATATCGGGATAGGCTTCTTGTAACTCATCTAATGCCGGAGGATGTTCACGACTATCTGTAATTGCAACTTCAACACCATCTTCACTTAGTTCACTTAAATAACGCGCACATGACAACCCGGTTTTACCTAAACCAACAATAAGAACGCGTCTGTGTGACAAGTTATCCATATCTTCTATGTCGTTACTCTCAATTTGTAAATTTTCTGCCAGCATCTTATTTTTATCGAATCTTTAATGATGCCAAGCCAATTAATACAAGCATTACCGTAATAATCCAAAACCGAACAATTACACGAGGCTCAGGCCAGCCTTTTAATTCAAAGTGATGATGCAATGGCGCCATACGAAATATTCTTTTACCCGTTAATTTAAATGAAGCCACTTGAAGGATGACTGATAATGTTTCAATAACAAATACGCCTCCCATAATAAATAAAACAAATTCCTGACGAACCATAACAGCAACAACACCGAGCGCAGCACCTAAGGCTAATGCACCTATGTCGCCCATGAAGACCATTGCGGGGTATGTGTTGAACCAAAGAAATCCAAGTCCAGCACCAACAAGCGCACCACAAAAAATAACCAGTTCACCAACACCAGGAATATAAGGAATAGAGAGATATTCAGAAAAACCGGAATGTCCAGAAAGGTAAGCAAAGATACCTAGTGCACCAGCAACCATTACTGAAGGTAAAATTGCCAGGCCATCAAGACCATCTGTCAAATTGACAGCATTACTTGTACCGACAATCACAAAGTAAGTTAGTAACACATATGACACCATGCCTAATGGAATAACAATATCTTTAAAGAAAGGAACAATAAGTTGTGTTTCAACAGGTGATGCAGATGCGTTAAATAAATAAATTGCAACAGCAAACCCTGCAACTGATTGCCATAAATATTTATATCGAGAGGCAAGTCCTTTAGGATCTTGTTTAACTAACTTTTTATAATCATCAACCCAACCAATTGCACCATACATAAACAACACTGCAATCACGACCCAGACAAAACGATTTTCTAAATCTGCCCATAACAATGTGCTAATAGCAATTGCAACAATTATCAGCGCACCGCCCATTGTCGGCGTACCCGCTTTACTAAGATGCGATTCAGGACCATCATCTCTAATTGTCTGACCAACATTATATGCGCTCAACTTTCTGATCATGTAAGGTCCAATCAAAAGAGAAATCAATAATGCTGTTAAGATGCCAAGAATTGCCCTTAACGTTAAGTAATTAAAGACATTAAAACCACTATAAAATTCTTGTAAGTATTGTGCTAAATGATAAAGCATTTGATTAGCCTTCCCCCATTGTTAGTGCATTCACAATATTTTCCATATGCATACTCCTGGAACCTTTTACTAGTAGCGTGACATCTTGTGAAAGCTCGTCCCGTAATGCTTCAATCATGTCTTCATGTTTGTCATAGCAAAATCCATTGCCACCAAATTCTTTTGCAGCTTTAGCAGCTAATTTCCCAAATGAAAACAATGAATCAACACCACTTTCTTTTGCATAACTTCCCGCTTCGATATGTAGTTTATCTGCGTTGCCACCTAATTCAGCCATGTCACCTAAAGCTAAAAAACGTTTCCCTGAAAAATCATGTAAAACATTTAAGGCCGCATATAACGAGGTTGGGTTTGCATTATAGGTATCATCAATAACCCGGCTATTATTAAGACCTTGTTTCATTTGTAAACGACCATTAACTGGCTCTAAACTTTCTAAACCATTTACAATTTGTTGCAGAGAAGTACCAGCTGCTATTGAGGCAGCAATCGCGGCTAAGGCATTCATCACATTATGAGATCCAAGCAACTTCAATTTAACTTCACAAACACCTATAGGTGTTGTTACTTCTAATAAACTACCTTCCGCATCCGAATTACATTGCGCCATTACATCCGCTTTATTCTTAAGCCCAAAACTTATTACATTGTATTGAGCCGTAATTTTTTTAAAGTCATCAAAAAAAGAATCATCTGCGTTAATAATTGCTGTTCCATTTTTAGATAACCCATGGAATATTTCTGCTTTAGCTTTGGCTGTATTTTCCATACTTCCAAAACCTTCTAAATGTGCAGAACCAACATTTGTAACAATCGCAACATCTGGTAAGGCTATATTTGTTAGATATTTAATTTCACCAGAATGATTTGCACCCATTTCAATAACTGCAGCATCAAAGCTTTCATCTAGTCTGAATAATGTAAGAGGAACACCAATATCGTTATTTAAATTCCCAAAGGTCGCCATAACGGATTGTTGTTGACTAACGATACTCGAGATCATTTCTTTTACAGTTGTTTTACCGTTACTACCCGTAATAGCAAAAACAGTTTTTTGAAACTTTTTCCGCCAGGCTTTAGCAAGTAATCCTAATGCTGCATGAGTGTCTTTTGTAACAACATAATGTTCGGCATTAACTTTCATTTGAACCAAACATGCAACTGCACCTTTATCTAAAGCTTGTTGAACGTAATCATGTCCATCAAAGTTAGGCCCTTTTAACGCCAAAAATAACTCGCCACCTTTAATGGTTCGAGTATCAGTTGAAATACCTTTGACATTAATGTTTTCGCCAATCATTTCAGATGATAAAATCGTTGCAACTTCATTAAGCATCATGCTAAATGAGCTTGAAGTATCAAGGCTAGGAGTTAAACTTTCTGGCTTCATCCTGCGCACACCTCAAGTTGTTGTTTTACTTCTTCAACATCATTAAATGGATATTTTTTATCACCTATAAGTTGATAGTTTTCATGCCCTTTTCCCGCGATTAAAACAACATCTCCGGACTTTGCATTGCTAATAGCAAAAGCAATAGCATTATGTCGATCACTTTCAATTGAAACATTTGCAGTACCTTTCATACCTGCCTTAATTTCTTCTATGATTTTTTCTGCAGTTTCACTGCGAGGATTGTCATTAGTAAGAACAACATAATCTGCTTTATCTTCGGCTATTGATCCCATGAGTGGGCGTTTACCTTTATCACGATCGCCACCGCAACCAAAAACACACCATAGATTTTGTTCTGTATGTTCACGTAAAGTTATTAATACTTGTTCAAGTGCATCAGGTGTATGCGCAAAATCTACAATAACTAAAGGAGTTTGATCTCTGCCAAAACGCTGCATACGTCCTGGCACACTTTCAATTTTACTTAAACGATTTAAGGCATCATCTAATTCAATGCCATTTAGCAATAAAACTGACAAAACTGCTAACAAATTACTTGCATTAAAATGCCCCAAAACAGGTGAAGTTAGTCGCCCCTCGCCCCACGGGGTTTTCACCTTCATGCTCATGCCATCTTGATTTAACTTAAGATCATATGCATAAACATCCGGAACAAATAACTCATCCAAACCATAACGAACACAACGAACATTAGCTGATAAATTATCCGCAATATTTCGACCAGCCTCATCGTCAACATTTATAATGGCATTCTTTAAATTTGGAAATTCAAACAGTTTAGTTTTTGCATCAATATAGTTTTCCATATCCCCATGAAAATCCAGATGGTCGCGGCTTACATTTGTAAATACAGCACTATCAAAATGAATACCATTCACCCGCCCTTGTGTAAGTGCATGGGATGAAACTTCCATTACTGCATATTTTGTTTGACTTGAGTTAATATCGGCTAACCATTGATGACAGGAAATAGCATCAGGTGTTGTAAAACCCGTTTCTTTTAATTCCGGATAAATTCCTTTACCCAAGGTACCTAATAAACCACATGGTTCATCAACACTTATCATTTGCGCTATAAAATCGGCACATGAGGTTTTACCGTTTGTACCTGTAATTCCACATACCGAGATTTTCTTTGACGGACTTTCAAAAAAAACATCTGCAAACTCACCCAATAACTGGCTTAAGTTTTCAATTGCAATAATAGGAACATCAATATTTTCCGATGTTTTACGCCAATTAATTTTAATTGCATCAATGGAAGCATCGGTTTCCCACAAAACTGCAGCAGCACCTTTTTCAATCGCATTGTTTATAAATTCAATTCCATTAACGGTCTCACCTTTAATAGCAATAAAGAGGTTATTCTTTTTAATACTGCGACTATCAAGGCTTAAACCAGTAATCGTTATATCGTT
Organism: Gammaproteobacteria bacterium; assembly: GCA_030594815.1. Lineage (GTDB taxonomy): Bacteria > Pseudomonadota > Gammaproteobacteria > UBA6429 > Thiohalophilaceae > JAGLTQ01. The sequence continues at coordinate 6,840 of JAUVEN010000027.1, read as the reverse complement.
AAACTTATCGTCAGTAATACAATCAACTAACAAATCATTCAGGTTCATTGTGTATTGTTTATGTTTAATATGAGAGCTCATTAAATCTTTCCTCCCACAGCTAATTCTGCAAAGTGGACAGATTTATTTGTTACATTGTCAGGTGCGATATCCATCAAACGTAATGCACCAGACATTACCTTTGAAAAAACAGGTGCGGCGACCTTACCGCCATAATAAACATCACCACGTGGTTCATTTATTGTCACAACCATGGCCAGACGTGGATTACTTGCCGGTGCCATACCTGCAAATACGGCAATATAGCTATCATCACTATATCCACCAGCACTGGCTTTTTTGACGGTTCCAGTTTTACCTGCAATCCGATAGCCTGATACAGAAGCACGAGCCCCTGAACCATTTTTACTAACAACACCTTCTAACATCTTACGTATTTGTTTTGCATATTTTGCAGGTAGGACCCTTGTTTCATTTACCGCTTCATTTACTCGAATAAAACTGACCGCAGGCATCACACCGTCATTTGCTATAGCGGCATAAGAACGTACAAGTTGCAAAGGTGTTACTGATAATCCATAACCATAAGAAAGCGTCGCTCTTTCTACTAATTGTTTTTCAGTTGGCAAGTTTATAATTCCACCCACTTCTCCAGGGAAACCACTACCAGTAGAAAACCCAAAGCCAATTCGTGAATGCACATCAGTTAAATTTTTAGCAGAAATACCTAAAGCAAGTTTACTTGCCCCCATATTGCTAGACTTTGCCAAAATAGTTGAAAGGTTAATGCGCCCATAATTTTTGACATCTTGTACAACGTATTTTCCAATGCGGAAATATCCCGGACTGGTATCAATAATACTATTCGCATTAAACTTTCCACTTTCTAATGCCGCTGCAACTGTAAAAGGTTTAATGGTTGAACCCGGTTCAAATACATCGGTCACAGCACGATTACGTAAGTGAGAACTTTTTAATTTTCTACGATTGTTTGGGTTATATGAGGGCTGATTTACCATCGCTAACACTTCACCCGTTTTTGTATCTAAAATAACAGCTGAACCTGACTTCGCTTTATATTGATGTACCGCACGTTTTAATTCGCGATAGGTTAAATATTGCAGACGACGATCAATACTCAAGGTTAAATCATTACCTGGCTGCGCAGCCTGAATTGACTCGACATGTTTAATTGTTCTACCAAGACGATCTTTAATGACCATCTTACGACCCGATTCACCACGTAACCAATCGTTGTACGCAAGTTCAAGTCCTTCCTGACCAACATCATCAATATTGGTAAAACCTAAAATATGTGCGGCAACTTCACCTGCTGGATAATAACGATGATATTCCCGCTGCAAGTAAACGCCGGCAATATTTAACGCAGCAACTTTTTCTGCTAACTCAGGACGAATATGACGTTTTAAATAAACAAATTCACGTTTTGCACGTTGTAACGCTAAACGCTCAACTTTATCTGTATTTAATGAAAGTAATTTTGTTAACTGATTCCAGGATGTTCTTGCTGTCATAAACTCAGCAGGATTAATCCAGACTGAATCAACAGGCGTACTCACAGCAAGTGGCTCACCATGACGATCTGTAATGACTCCACGATGCGCAGCAACCGGCATGGTACGCATATAACGTGCATTACCTTGTGATTGTAAAAAGTCTTTATTCAGCACATGCAAATCAACAGCTCGCCATAACATTACTGCGGCCACAGCAAAGACAATTCCCACTACAACAAGTAGGCGGAAGTGACTGACAGGACTGTGAACTTGATTACTCATTATTATTTTGTTGGTCTCACAATTAAAACTTGTTCGTATTCTGGTGTTACCATTTTTAAACGTTGCTTTGCTGTCTTCTCAATACGGCTATGTGTCGCTAATGTGCTTTGCTCTAACTGTAAACGACCCCATTCAACATTTATTTCATCGCGTTCTTTTTTTAATGAATCTAAATCTACAAACAACTTACGTGATTCATGTTTCGAATAAACCACACCCAATGATGAAGCTAATACTAAAAAGGCTAATCCCATTACCAGCTTCATGCCAATATTTTTACTTCATATATACTTCGCATCATCCTAGCCGCTCCGCTACACGCATAACCGCACTACGTGCGCGTGGATTTTCATCCAGTTCATCACGCCCTGCTTTAATCGCTTTACCAATCATTTTCATATTTTGATTAAGCTGTGCATGTTGCACAGGTAAGTCCAATGGAAAGTCATCACCTTTACATTGATCACGTATAAAACGTTTTACAATTCGGTCTTCTAATGAATGAAAACTGATCACAACTAAACGGCCACCAGGAGCTAAAAGCTCAACAGCTTGAGCTAAACATGTTTTTAAATCTTCTAACTCTTGATTAATAAAAATACGAATCGCCTGGAATGTACGCGTTGATGGATCTTTATTTCTTTCTTTAGAAGGATTCGCTGCTGCAACGATTGATGCTAATCGTTTTGTAGTATTAATAGCTTGTTCTTCTCTGGCTTCAACAATCGCTTTGGCAATACGGCGAGCAAATTTTTCTTCACCGTAATCAAATAACACCATCATAATGTCACGCTCTTCTGCGCTTGCTAGCCATTGTGCTGCTGACTGGCCACTATCTGGATCCATACGCATATCAAGTGGGCCATCAAAACGAAAACTAAAACCACGTTCAGCGTCATCAAGTTGTGGCGAAGACACACCTAGATCCAAGAAAATACCATCAACCTTTCCTTTCCAGCCTAACTCGTTAACAGTTTCTTCAAGTTGAGTAAAAGAACCTTGTGTAACGTGAAGACGATCATCATTCGCAGCAATGGCATTCGCTGTTCTGATTGCCTGAGGATCTTTGTCAAAGGCGAGCAACTTACCTTTCTCGCCTAATTGCTTAATGATTTCCTGGCTATGTCCACCACGACCGAAAGTACCATCTATATAAAAGCCTTCAGGTTTAATATTAAGTGCGGTGAGTGTTTCCTCCAAAAGAACTGGCTTGTGAATAAGCGTACTTGATGTACTTGTGGTCACAAGGATAAAGACTCCAGTTCAGCCGAAAGCGCTTCGTCTGTATTATTATCGGCAACCCAACTATCGCGCTCAGATGCCCAAGTAGGTTCATCCCAAATTTCAAACTTATTACCCTGACCGGTTAGAGCTATACGCTTATCAAGGTTGGCAAATTCTCTAAGTGGTGGAGGGAGGAGAATTCGACCATTATTATCCATTTCTACTTCAGTAGCGTGACCGATGAGTAAACGTTGTAAACGGCGGGCTTGATTATTGAGGTTTCCAAGACGAACGAGTTTGCGCTCAATTTCTTCCCATTCAGGCAAAGGATAAAGCAACAGGCAAGCATCACTTCTGTCGACAGTGACCACTAACTGACCGGCACACTGAGACTGCAAGCTATCCCGATATTTACTCGGCACAGCCATGCGACCTTTCGCATCCAGGTTTAGTGTATTAACTCCTCGGAACAAGTTCCGACCCCTCCAATTTTAAAAACAGACCTAAAGCTTATTAAATACTTTATGATCCACTTCTACCCACATTGATCCACTTATTGACACTATAGTCACAAAATATCCACTCTGCAAGTCGACTAGTCCACATTTTGCTTGTAAGACAAGGACTTAGCGCACTTTTGTGGGGTGGAGATGAGTTAATTTCGAGAATTTTCGAGCTTGCAGAATCCATATAAATCAATAAGTTACAATCTTTACCTAAAGTAGAATAATAACTATTTTGGGGTGCGGTTGCTCATTTATTGAGCATTTTTAGATAAAATTAATCTTGAGTTAATAGGGAAATAAAGAAAAAAGTGAAGTTTTTCAACAAACCAATGCTGTCATTTAAATAACTAACCGTTCTAGCTAATAATTTTATAGGAAGACTAAAAATACGTGATATTAAGCAAATTACTTATATTAAATTATTTTACTTTAGACGTTCGACTCATGTACTTCTTATTACTTAGAGCAGCATTTAAAATGCATACACTCCAAATTTCTTTTGTAGTATCGTTGTTTTCGACATACATATGACTAAGATATGAAACAGACTCCACATTTTTATCTTTAATAGTGTGTGATAAATATTCATTTATCGATTTATATTTATTAGTACTACCAAGCTTGTACCACTCACGAAATAACTCTGAAGCCTCTTTATGATACGAGTAACTATTATCTTTTAGGTTATATAAAAAAACATTATCATCACGTTTGATTTCTTCAAAATCATTTTTTTTCAACTTAACAAACAAGATATCACCTAAAGCTCTATCAAGTTGTTCAGTATTAATTCTAGCTTTCCTTGTTGTTGGATGTAGAGATGATCTCAACGACAACATAAACTCTTTATCTGAAAGCCCTACATCCCTAAAAAACCAATACGTTAATAAAAGTACCAATTTACTCTTTAGAGACATTTCATAAGTAATATTGCCACTCTTATGCAAACTCAATTCATCACAGTGTGCGACTTCATCTCTTATTTTCTTAATATGTTTAAAGTGTTTTTCGTTAAGATTCAATATATTAATAATATCTGAGTTCATTGTCGAAAGTGTATATTTTAACTTTTCATTAAAATGTGCATTTCCTTTTATACCTTTTCCTTCACAAAATATTTTGCAATATCTATCAACAAAAGAAACATAACCAAAAATCTCATATTCCCAAAAGCCTTCAAAATTAATCATTCCTGCAAATCTAGGCCATAAATATGAAATAAATTTTGACTTATAATAATTATCAAATACAAGACTCCAATCTGTACTTAATATTCGATTATGAGCAAAACATCTTTCTCTATTTGAATATGGTTTTTTTTGTATTCTTGACGTATTAAAAAATATATCATAATAGTCATTGTTAATTCTTACTCTTACCTGTTCAAGCAATACACTACAATCCATTAGAATAGTAAAAAGGTGTGATAAATCGTTAGAAAAAGAAAGAATATCATCTTTTGAAAAAATATTATTTTTATTTTCAAATAAAAAACTGACGAACTCATTTATTTTAGCGACACTTTGTTTAGATTCAGTTTTGAATCCATAATGACTAGAAAGACTAAAACTTTTATCTTTATTTTTAATATCTACATTAATTTCCTTTGTTTCTATCTTCCTAATAATGCTTCCTTCCTTATATTCAAAATGATTATCTGAATTAAACCATTCAGATACACCTGAAAGGATAACTTCAATACCATTAAACCTTAGACTATTAATATCACCTTGAATTAATAAAGAAGCATATATACGACAATTCCATACTTCACAATCTGATAAAGTATAAATCTGATTGTTATGACTACATTTTAAGATTGATATATCTATGTCTTTAAATTTATTTCTGTCTTGTATTTCTATATCAACATATATACCTTGAAAGGGAGAAAATATTAATTCGCCTTTAGCTATTTCTTTATTTTCTTTATTGAGAATATCTACTAAACCAGTAAATTCTGTTTCAAGTGAAATGTTTGAAAACACGTTCAACTTTTCCTTTTAATTTACTGGTTATTGTGGGTATTAAATTTATCAATCAAAACATTAATTTTATAAAATCAAGTAACCAGCTCATGCTTATTTTCTTTCAACCAATAATTAATATCATGCAATAAATTTTCAGCATACTTTACACATTCATCTACTGCACTTGCTGGCACAATATGCCCTGAGTAATCAGCAACATTTCTTTGTTTTCTTAAAGCATCCAAAACAATCACCGTTTCTTTATCTAGAGCAATCGTTAAACTGAGTACTTGGATCATCGTCATGTGATGACCAGGCTTGCTTGTTAAAGTACGATAACCATTTGCCTGTAATGCAGCATTTGATAATTGCATAATGGCTTTATATGCTGCATCAAAACGATTTTCTGAACTAATTTCCATTACATGTGAATCTGAGATATTTCGTTCTGCTGATGCTAATAATCGTTTAATTACTACAACATCTGGTTCAATTTTTTCTAATGTTCGACCGACTAAATTATCTAAGCTCATTACCTTTACCTATAACATCCATTGTTGGTTTGGATAATACTTCATTAACAAAAGCATCACTTTCACTTAACATTTGCAGCCATTCTTTTTGCTTATATATTTTAGGATTTATTTCTCGCCCTAACTTTTCTTGTGTTGAATAAAGCGCACTCACGATATCACTAAAACTTACTTCACCAATAACCATTAGGTCAATATCACTTGCTGTTGTTTCTTTACCTCTTGCAACTGAACCAAAGATAAATGCCCACTCTATTTTGTTTGCTAGTGGTGATAGCGCTAAATTAAGCTCATCCATAATACCAAAGGTTTTTTTAACTATCCCCTGCAATTCAAAGTAAATGGGGCAATCTTGATTTGCTTGATAATGGTGTTGATTGCCAATAGGTGTCATGGTTAAAATACCTACCGAAAGCATACGATCTAGCTCTCGCTTAATCGTAGCGACTCCCATTCCCGTTAACCTTAGGATTTCCTTGATGTAAAAGCTTTTATTAGGCTGTGCATACAATAAACCCAATACTTTTTGCTGAGTGGTGGTAAATAGTGCATTTCCTAACTGGCTCATAATAAATAACAACATCTATAGTTCATGTATTGTGAACTATCAATTAATGAGTTATCAAATGAAGTGGAATTGGTCGATAAGCTAGGGGCTGTGATGGACTGCTATTCATCTGGCCCCCCAAGTAAGCTACGCGATGCGCTCTTTACCCTAACATTTCAATCTTACCATTTTCTCCGAAAAGAATTTTGAAGCTATAAAATAAAATTCTTGTTGTAGCCCAATAATTACCGCCACTTATCG
>JAUVEN010000126.1 GCA_030594815.1 Gammaproteobacteria bacterium | reverse complement strand
GCCACCACTCTAGCTCTTGCCCGTGATGCAGGTTATGCCTGTTATGCGATGAGCTTTAATTATGGGCAGCGTCACCAGGTCGAACTGGAAAGTGCGAAATCTGTTTCTTTTTCTCTCGGCGCAATCGAGCATAAAGTCGTTAACATTGGTTTAGGTGACATTGGTGGCTCTGCTTTAACAGATGAGAGTATTAACGTGCCTCAAAATACTGAGGACAGTATTTCTGAAGGTATCCCGGTAACGTATGTACCAGCACGCAATACGGTATTTTTATCTTTAGCGTTAGGCTGGGCTGAAGTCCTTGATGCTGAGGCAATATTCATAGGTGTTAATGCTGTCGATTATTCGGGTTACCCAGATTGTCGTCCTGAATACATTGAGGCCTTTCAAACGATGGCCAACCTGGCAACCAAGAGAGGTGTGGAAGGGCAATTAATTAAAATTGAAACGCCCCTCATTCATTTAAGCAAAGCAGAAATCATTCAAAAGGGCATCAAGTTAGGGGTGGACTATGCGCAAACCTTATCCTGTTATGCTCCTGATGAGGAAGGTAAAGCATGTGGACGATGTGATTCATGCCGTTTACGACGACAGGGCTTTGAAACCGCAAATGTTCCAGATCCGACGCTCTATTCTTCTGCCTGAATAACGGGTGGAAATTGCATTTACGGGGAAGCATTGTCGTTTTACGGGTTACATCCTATGCTGCTTCAGCTATAATTTGCTGCATAATAAAAACGTAAAACTTCTCAAATAGTATTACAAATCAAATAGTTATCTCAGAGGACTTCACATATGTCATTCGAAAGCTTTGCATCAGCACAGTCATTTTTTTTGTGGTCAACATTTACTATCGCCTTGATATTAGGTGTAGTGGCAAATAAAACAAACTTCTGCACAATGGGTGCGGTTTCCGATTTAGTAAACATGGGTGATGCTGGTCGAATACGCGCCTGGATTTTAGCGGCTACAGTGGCTTTAATTGGTGTTGTTGCCCTGGAGTCTTTAGGTCTGGTTAATATGTCATCAACATTACCTCCTTACCGTGGCAGTGAATTCCAGTGGGGCCGTTACATTTTAGGTGGCGTTCTTTTTGGTATTGGTATGACCTTCGCGAGTGGCTGCGGTAATAAAACCTTAATCCGAATTGGTGGCGGTAACATCAAATCTATTTTTGTATTTGCTGTGATTGCTGTGATTGCCTATTACATGGTTGACCCTTTTAAAGAATTACCTTCAACGTGGTATCAAACTTACTTCTCGCCCTGGTTAGGTAAAGCGGCTATTTCTTTAGACACACCGCAAGATTTGGGTAGCATTGTTGGAAACTGGTTTGGTGTATCTGCAATGACCATGCGTATTGTTTTAGGTATCGTGGTTGCGGCTATTGCTCTACGATTTATCTTTCGCTCGGAAGAATTCCGTAAAAGTGGAGACAATATTTTCTCTGGTGTAGTGATTGGACTTATTGTTTTACTCGCGTGGTACTTCACTTCAAATACTGCGGTAAATACAGAAGATGGCGCTTTCAGCATGACTCAGTTCTATGGTGAATGGGACATGATGATGGACAGTGAAGAAGGTAAGCCAAAAAATGGTTCTACTAATTTACAGGCACAATCCTTTACCTTCATTAGTCCAATTGGCCAGATATTCGGGTATGTTGGTTCTAGCTTCTCAAGTGCATTTTTAAGCTTTGGTGTTGTATCTGTTATTGGTGTTATTTTAGGTTCTTTCCTTTGGACACTAATTTCACGCAGCTTCCGCATCGAATGGTTTAACTCGTTCAAAGACTTTTATATGCATATGATTGGTGCTGTTCTAATGGGCTTTGGTGGCGTATTAGGTTTAGGTTGTACTATCGGACAGGGAATCACAGGTGTCTCAACATTGGCCTTAGGTTCATTCCTGGTCTTTATTAGCATTGTTTTCGGCAGTGCTATAACAATGAAAATTCAGTACTACCAAATGGTTTATGAAGAAGAAGCATCCTTTATTAAGTCACTTTTGAGTTCACTGGTTGATATGAAGTTACTGCCAGCGGGTATGCGTAAATTAGACGCAATTTAATGAAATAATTAGGAAATTATCGGCTTATTGGGCTTGTTATTCCCAGTGAGTTCGGTAAAATTCCGGCCTCCAAACAAGGGCCGTTAGCTCAGTTGGTAGAGCAGTGGACTTTTAATCCATTGGTCCCGCGTTCGAGTCGCGGACGGCCCACCATCTAAATAAAAGACTTGTCAGAAATGACAGGTCTTTTTTTTGCTTCGATAGAATAGTAAAAAAAAGCCTGACTTAAATCTTAAGTCAGGCTTTTTTTCTTTTAGATACTGATTATTTATTAATCAGGTTTGCATGCATCGGGATCAATATTAATAACGCGTGCAGCATGACAAAGTGCGGCTGCTCTTTCATCATAGATATGACTACTATCAACGGGTTCAAGTGTACCTTGTGTGTCCAGAAAGGCTTTTACGTTAGGACGTAAGCCAACTAAAAAGACAAAGCGATCAGAGGATGCCAGGGTGTCTCTGATCATGTCATTGATAGCCATGGCAGAAGTAAAGTCCACTGAGGGGACACCACTTAAGTCAATAACTAATGAATCATATTCGCTAAAGTGAGCCAGGCGACGAACCATACCTTTAGCTGCACCAAAACTCAGTGGACCTTCCATATGATATAAAAGAATACGTCCCTGAGCTTCATTGAGAATGGCTTTCTCATGTTCATTTATAGGCGTTTCATCTGTGGGTAAATTGACGGCCAACGCGCTTTCATGTTGCAAGTCAGACATTCGTTTCATGAAGATCATGGATGCCATCACCATACCGGTTGCAACAGCCATGATGAGATCGATAAAGACGGTCATTAACAGCACAATCACCATGAGGAGAACCCCGGCTTTAGGTGCGGTTTTGAGACGTTTGAGATAATCCCAGTCAATGATGTCAGTACCCACTTTCACTAGAATACCTGCGAGTACAGCCTTGGGGATATTGGCAGCCAATTCGCCTCCGCCTAAAACAATAATTAGTAGAATAACCGCATGTAAGGCACCGGAAATGGGGGTTAAACCTCCTGCTTTAACGTTGACCACCGTACGCATGGTTGCACCTGCACCGGGTAATCCACCAAAAATACCTGCCACAGTGTTACCAATGCCCTGACCAATGAGTTCACGGTCAGATTTGTGGTGAGTCCGTGTAATGTTATCGGCAACCAGTGAGGTCAGTAGGGAGTCAATGGCACCTAATGCTGCCAGAATCAACGCAGATTTAATCATGTCAGGTAAATACTCAAGCATGATTGTAGGGAGTTGCGGGGCAGGAAAACCTGTTGGAATATTGCCCAGAATAGGCGCTCCACTGTCTTTCATCATCAACATATAGGCCATGGTGCCAATGACCAGAGCCAATAAAGGAGAAGGTATCATTTTATTTAATTTAGGTGAAAACTTTGGCACAGCATAAACAATGGCAAGCGCAATTAGTCCAAGAGTGAATGCGCCAGTATGAATATTGCTAAAGAACTCAGGCATCATTTCTACTGCTGTGATGGGTTTAGCTGATGTCGTATGGCCAAGTAGGGGGCCAATTTGTATCAGAATAATAATGACACCGATACCACTCATAAAACCAGAAACAACGGGATGGGGGACAAATTCGATAAATTTTCCAATCTTTAAAAAGCCAAAAAGAATTTGGAACAATCCGCCCATCATGACAACGGTGAAGGCTAAGGCAGCACCAGTTGCAGGATCTCCGGGGAATAAAGAGGTGTACTGGGTAAAAATCAGAGCCATGACAACGGTCATCGGCCCCGTTGGGCCTGATACCTGAGCGGGTGTTCCGCCGAAAAGGGCTGCAAAGAAGCCAACAAAAATGGCACCGTAAATACCGGCAATGGGACCGGCACCTGAAGCCACGCCCATTGCAAGCGCGAGAGGTAAGGCAACCACGGCAGCTGTTAAACCACCAAAAATATCACCACGTACATTATTAAAATGCAGCCCGTTTACAAAACTCATTTATTTATCATCCTTCGTAAAATTATACTAGTAAATATTCTCAATCTTTAAAATACCGTCAGAGCCTGCCCCGCGTAGCGCTTTAGGTATTCCGTTATGCTTTTTCACCTTTCGGGTACAGGTGAGCCGGAATCCAGTATTTAAACTGTTAGATTCCCGCTAAAGGCACGTGGGAATGACGAAGTTTTTTTAGACTGCTAGTGTGCATTAAAAGCAGCGAGTAATTGTTGTCATTCGATCAAGCAAAGCGCGAACCGGAATCCATATTTAAACCACTGGATTTCATCCTTTGATTCGTAAACGGTGCTTCCATGCACCACTTCTCCCGCTAAAGGCACGCGTGAATGACGAGCGTTTTTTATACGCAGCTTAGGTTGAGTATTATTGTAATTTTATTTCAATGAGCATAGCAAAACAGGGTTAGTAATTGAACAGTTTTACTAATAATTAAAATACTCAAAATATTTTTATAAAGTATGAACTAAAAGGGAAGACGAATTTCTTTCGTGCCTTGCATTATTTCTATCGCTGCTTCCAAATTTATTTGATCGGGATTTTCTGTGGACTGCTTTATAAGTTTTTCAAACAGCTCTGCCTGTTCCCAGGTTTGCTGCTCACCATATTCATCCTGAACGTATGCAGCCCAGGGAATAAATTTTGTAAGTGGAAACAGTTGCTCTTTTTGCGGGGAAATATCAACGTTTAGTCCAGATATAAAAAAAACTTTTTTACCTTTATAGGAAGGATCCTGAGAAATACTTCTAAATGCACGATCAAACTCAATCTGTGTATTTGCCTGAGCTGCAGTTAGTGCAGGCCATTTTGATGTAACAATATAGGGCATCACGTTAATCAGATTTTTTTCCAGATGATCACGTCCTTCAGGGTGTTCACTAATATTACGCTTGAAATAAAAAAGATCAGGGTGTAATCGGTGACCAATAACTTCAGCCTGAGTTTTCCACTGGTAGTCTTCCAGGTATTTATTTAAGTTTGGAGAAACAGTAAATATTTTTGATGTACTAAGAGATGTTTCTGGAACAGGAATACCACATTCATCAACTTCAACAAACTGTTCAAGTTTCAGCATTAAGCCTTCTTCACGTTGCATATGTAAAAGTTGATTATCAATAATAATTTTAGTTTTTCCATTTTCCTTGATAAGATAAATATTGTTATATGCAAAGTTGTATTCATTTAAATACCAGTCGAGTGCACCACAAATTTTCCCGCAGTTAGATGTTTCATTTTGCTTTTTAGTTTGCAAACGACGATAGGTTCCGAAATGTTTTGTTTTTGGATCATAACCAACATGGCTTGCCTGAATAATAAATAAGTCTTGTCCATGTTGAGCATGTGGGCCATGTCTATCCGTTGCGACAATGCCACCGACTAACCCGTGATTAAATGGAAAGCTGCCAAAGTGTTTTGCAATTAGAATGATGGGATAGCCCTGGCTTTCGTCTGAGCAAAAAGCGCGTGAAGGCATTATTTTACCGGCTTCAAAGCCGAGTGAAAGAGCGAGATTATAAACACGGGGTATGAATTGGCTGTAGCGCATAGAAACATCAGCCATTTGAAATGCACCAAGTAAACTGGAAATGCTTCCTGTTGTTTTATGCATACATCATCCTTAAATACTTATTGTTGACTTATTTTATAAGAAAGCTTTGCACGAAGCATCTTTTTCGCTATAGCGGCGTTAAAAAAGGTCTCAAAATGCTCATTTACTTCGTGTAAACTGCGCTTTTTTGACCATTTTTGCCTTGCTATAACGAAAAATCTACATCGTGCAAAGCTCTCTAAAATTATCTTGTGACTGGCGTAGAAACTATATTACGCAAATGCTAAAGCACAGCTCCAAAGATATCCAGTAACAGGTAAGCGACAAGCACTATCGAAATCCAGAACACCATACTGCCCGTTGGCCAACTTTCAGAGAGATGATATTTAGCCATTGACGATCGTGAGAAGGTTTTGCGAACACCTTGCACTGATGTAATAGCTGTTGTCATCATCGCCTCCTTTGTACGCTGTAGAACATTTTTTCCACGTTGCGCGCTCGCTGGTAATAACTTGCGATAAAACCATTCTACATCCAAATTGGTTGAATGTAACTCGGGCGGGTAGAGGCCTTTTTTATTTAACCAGACAAAGGCCAGTGCAGAGAAGAACAGCAGCTGTAATTGCACCAGAACATGGGTCATATCGTATGGCCAGTATTCAACTTCCCAAGGTAGCAGGGCATACAGGTATTGCGGCTGGGTGCCAACAAAAATACATAATACGGCGGCAATGGTCATGGCGACCAACATGTTGGTTGGCGCTTCCTTGGTGCGAATACCGGAGTCATGGGCAAAAAAAGCAAAATAGGGGATCTTGATACCGGCGTGATGGAAGACACCGGCAGAAGCAAACAACATGAG
>JAUVEN010000009.1 GCA_030594815.1 Gammaproteobacteria bacterium | reverse complement strand
AGACCCAACTTTTAAATCAATTTGGATATTAGGAACACGGCGGCCCAGTCGATCATATTCAATTAAATTGGGTGTGCTAGAGACAACGCCTACGAAAATTTTTGGATAAGGCACGCCATCAGGAGATCGTAGCGGAGTATTATCAGTGAGTTCGATAGTGTATCGATCACTTTCAAGATCAAGACGAATATTACCACCCCGGTTCATGGCCATTTGTTGGGTATAACGTAAGGCGGTGAGCAGCTCGTCCGTTGCTTTTCGATCTTCATAACTGGAGACACCAAAAAAACGAGGTGCAATAGAAACAGAAAGAATACCGGTAATTAAAATAACGACAACAAGCTCTACAAGTGTAAAACCTGAAATTTTATTGTTTTCTTGTAGTGTGTAATGAAATATACAGGCCACGATTGGTATTTACCTGCATTGATTAGTTAATAAGAAAGCACCGCTACAATGCGGTGCTTTAATTAAGGAATGCTAGATAATATCATCTACGATGACAGATCCATCATTGGAATTATATTGAATATTCATAGTATTCACAGGTTGATAAGTGAATGTACAGGTAGGACTTGTAAAACTAGCAATATAGTCTGCATCAGGATTTGCAGCGGAGTCTGCTAGAGGTGGATTTTGCATAATGCCATTCCATACCTCTACACAGCGGGCTAAAGTTATTGTTGAGGTCCCACTAGTATCAGTTGGCCAACCAGAAGCATTTACCGCAACATTACCTGCACCAAAATTTGCAACAGTAGCTTGAGCACCAGCTAAGTTATTTGCTATCCATTGAGCATGTACTAACGCAACTCCGGCTCCAAAACCACCACCAGCACCTGCAACTGCAGCTGAATTTGCTTGTGCACTAACGTTCATAAAACGTGGTAAAGCTGTGGCTGAAAGAATGCCTAAAATTAGAATTACGACTACGAGTTCTACTAATGTAAAACCTGATTGAGATTGTTTCATCTTTTTCTCCAAAATCTGTTATGACAACCGCAGTTGCCGATGAGTTAGACTTGCTGCCGCAGCAGCGCTAACAGATGAATAAGTGAAGAATCAATAACTTAGATTCGATACTTAAAGTAAAAATAGTGCATTTAGTGCACAAAGTCAAAAGAGTTTATCGGCAGATTGCGGGTAAACCTTAATATTGAAGTTTCTAGAATCCGGGAAGCAGGAAAAATAAGACAATAAGTGAAAAAATGCTAATAAAAGCACCAAAGGTTCGAGGGTAAGTATTCACCAACTTATTAGTGATATCGATATCAGTACTCATTTTAGAGAATCCTTTTCGGGTCGAAATCCAGTGATTTGCCACTTGTTCAAAGTTTTTTATCATGCTGGGGCGAATAAAAACGATTAGGCCAAATACTAAAATAAAAACACAGGAGATAAAAAGGAAGATCTCAGCTGATTGTATGATCCATTCCCAAGCAGGTGCTGAAATACTTTTTGGCAAGTGCGGTATTAGTGAATAAGCATTAAATGTTTCGAGGGTATAAAGTACGAATATAGAACCGATGACGAGTATTGCACCGCTAATTTTTGAGTGTTTATAAAAAAGGGGTTCAGATCTAATCGGTTTTTCAATGGCTTTTGTTTTCTCTCTCATTGAAATCCGAGTATTAATTTTTTCGTTGAATTTTAGCGTTATAGTTGGTGCAAGAATTAATCCTAATCCTAAAATAAGCCCGACAAATGTACCAGTAACGATAAATAAAAGACTGGCATCAAATAGGATTTCTGAAAGCATGGTATTCATAATTTAATGTCTCTTTTAGTTAATCTGTCATTGCGAGAAGCGTAGCGACGAAGCAATCTCCAAAATAGAGCTATATCCATCATGAGATTACTACGGGCTTCCTGCCCTACGTCCTTCGGATCAAGCAAAGCTTGTTCAAAATCGTTCCATACGATTTTATGCCACGGTCAAGTTATTCTCTTGCAATGACAGCTTCATTTACATTCCAGCTAAACTTATCCTGCGGAACGAGATCAAGGCCGGCTATTCCATCGGTGCGTAAATCAAAGCGTCTATTTTTATTTCGATCGTTATAAACAAGTTTGATGCGATGTCGAATGCGTGGCAAACCTTTTAGCGTTGTTTTAAAATTTTCTGAGTAAAGAACATTATAAACAAGTGTTTTTTGTTTTTTATCGAAATACCAAACACCGGGATCAGTAATTTTTTTACCGTTATTTTTTTCACCAATATAATTATTAGGGATTTGTGAGAGAAGCAGTAAAGGATTTGATTTATCCAGCTTAGCAACAGCAGACATTTTTCCAGCAAGCGCAAGTCGTGCAACTTCAAGTCCTAATGCACTTTTAATCGTGCCAACAAGTTGTTTAACTGCTGCTTGTTCTGCGGCGATACGAATTGCAAAAATACGATCGATTGCAAATAAACCCAGAATAGAAATGATAATAATAACCACAACAAGCTCAAGCAAGGTAAAACCTTGTTGTTGATTCATAATTGGGATTGATTGCACTCTAATGTCCCTGCGCTGCACCAGCGAGATCCCACATTGGCAGGAATACACCTAAGGCAAGTACCAGCACCATGGCACCAATAAAAACAATCAGAATGGGTTCGATGGCGCTGGTGAGGTTTTTAACATCATAATCAACTTCACGATCATAAAAGTCTGCGACTTCTGTAAGCATGTCATCGACATTACCGGTTTCTTCACCAACGGTAAGCATTTGGATAACAAGCGGAGTAAACATTTCTGTGGCCGCAGCAGTACGCGTTAAGGTATCACCGCGTTCAACACCATTACGCATATCAGCGATATGTCCACCAACATAAACATTATCAACAGCGCGAGATACCAGCGTGAGTCCAGTTACTAAAGGAACGCCTGCACTTAAAGACATTGAGAATGAACGTGCAAAACGCGCAAGTGTTGCACGCAAGACAATACTTCCAATGATCGGAATACGCGTCATTAAGCGATCCCACTGCCAGTGTCCTTTTTCAGTCTTAATATAATAGCGTATTGAGAAAAGTGTAATAAATAAAATGCCAGCAATAACATACCAGTAATTAACAGTGAACTCAGATATGCCAAGTAAAATTCGTGTGGGCAATGGAAGTTCAGCTCCGAAGCCGGCAAACACTTTTGCAAAGGTAGGTATGACCCACATGTTAATAATAAACATGGCAATGGCGATTGCAATAATAACAAATGTGGGATAACGCATTGCTGCTTTGATTTGATCTTTAGTATTCTTTTCTCTTTCCAGATAGCCTGAAATTTGTAAGAACACCTCATCAAGATTACCGGTATTTTCACCAACCTGTACCATGCTGATAAAGAGGTGAGAAAAAATATCGGGATGTTGTGCTAACGCGGTTGAAAGTTCGTGACCACCTTCAATCTCAATGCGTAAACTGTGTAACGTTTTTTGTAGAACCTGATTACGTGTTGTGTCAGCAAGACCGGTAATAGAACGTATAATAGGTACACCCGCTCGCAGCAGGGTATACATTTGTCGGGAGAACAAAACTAAATCATCAATTGTCGGTTTTTTATTTTTATTGAAATCGAAATTTAAGCTATTGTTATCTTTTGAAACCTGTTCTTTTGTAGCTTGAGTAATATCAATAGGGGTAATGCCGGTGTTTAAAAGTTGCGTTGCCACGGCATCGGCAGAGTTGGCTTCAATATTACCATCAACAGACTGGCCCTGATTGTTACGACCTTTGTATTCAAAAATAGGCATGATTTATTTTATGTTTGTTCCCGCAGGTATTTATTATTTGTTTTCTAGTTGAAATTCAGGTTCATCAAGATCTTCTTCAATCATACCGGTTACCCGGATAACTTCTTCAAGTGATGTTATACCTTGTGTTGCATACTCCATAGCATGTCGTGAAAAAGGTCTGAAGCTAGGGCTGGCCTTTGCATGTTTAGCAAAAGCAGCAGAATCTTCACGACGTAAATCATCTGCAAGCTGATCATCAATTTCCAGAAATTCGAATACACCAACACGTCCACGATAACCGGTGTTATTACAATGTGGACAACCCGTGCCGTGATAAAATGTAGCATTATCTGCATTTTCACCTAACAAACTATATAACCAAACGGTTTCTTGTTTCTCTGGTGTGTATTCAGTCTTACAGCTTTTACAAATTTTTCGCACTAAACGTTGTGCCAGCACAGCACGTAATGCAGTAGCGACAAGAAAACCTTCGGCACCCATATCAATTAATCGATTAACTGTTGAGATAGCATCATTGGTGTGTAAGGTAGATAAAACCATGTGACCCGTTATAGAAGCTCGTAAACCAATAGAGGCTGTTTCCTGATCACGCATCTCGCCCACCAGTATGATGTCAGGATCTTGTCGTAATGCAGAACGAAGAACAGTTGCAAAGTCTAATCCAATTTTATTGTTTACTTGTACCTGGTTGATTCGTGGTAATCGATATTCCACCGGATCTTCAACAGTTATGATTTTCTTTTCAGCTTTATTTAACTCAGACAGAGCAGCATATAACGTTGTTGTTTTACCACTACCGGTTGGGCCGGTAACGAGGATCATGCCATGCGGGCGATGAATGTTTCTTCTAAAGTGAGTGAGTAAGTCCGGATTCATACCCAATTGATCAAGTACCAAAGCATTACCGGATTGATCAAGTAAACGCATAACAACCGATTCGCCATTTTGAATAGGCATAGTTGAAAGACGAACATCAATGCTTCGATCACGCACACGAATATTAAAACGGCCATCTTGCGGAATACGGCGTTCAGAAATATTTAAACCGGCCATGAGTTTTAAACGAGAGACAAGGGCACTGGCAATGCGTTTTTCTTTCATAACTTGTTCTTGCAAGATGCCATCAACACGGGTGCGAATACGTAAAACACTTTCATCCGGTTCGATGTGAATATCCGATGCACCAATTTGAACAGCATCTTCAAAAATCGATTGCAGTAGTTTTACTACAGGTGCGTTTGCGACATCTTCACTCTGAACCAGTTCTTGTAGATCAATATCGGTTTCAGCAAGTTCATCACCGAGTTCTTCTGCCAAGTCTGAAATTTCACTGGTACGACGGTAGACCATATCAATGGTCGACATGATTTCTGACTCACGTGCGACCGCAAGATGTAAATGGCATTTAAGTTGTTTGGATAGTTCATCGTAAGCAAAAATATCTGTGGGGTCTGCCATACCAACAAGCAGGCTGCCATCAGGATTTTTCTTTAGAGATACAACACGATAGCGACGCGCCAACGTTTCTGGGATGATCTGAATGGTTTCAGCATCATAATTATATTGTTTGAGATCTATAAAGGGGACTTGCAGTTGAGTAGAGAGCAACTCAAGCATTTGTTCTTCAGTCACCAGGCCACTTAAAATTAATGTGCGACCCAGTTTTTGACCTGTTTTCTTTTGTGCTGCCAATGACTGCATGAGTTGGTCTTCAGTAATAAGACCTTTCTCAACGAGTAAATCACCGAGTCGAATTTTTTTACGTGGTGCGGTGGCTGCCATAATGGGTTCCTGAAAATACTACATCATGCCGTATTATTGTTGATTTATGCCTTTTATATCGGCGCTTTACAGAAATTGATGAGTTTAATTTAAAGTTAAAGTACCCACCAATTCGGAAACGTTATTTAAATTATGCTTGCGTAAATAATCCGCGATGCCATCATTAATTTTTTTGCAGACTAGAGGGTCATAAAAGAGTGCTGTACCCACTCCAATACCGGTTGCACCGGCAATCAAAAATTCAATCGCATCTTCTGCAGTAGTAATACCACCCTGACCAATGATCGGAATATTGTGTTCGCGGCACACTTGCGAAACCTGGTGTGTTTTAAGTAAAGCGATGGGTTTAATTGCAGGGCCGGATAAGCCACCCTGGTTATTACCAATGATCGGTTCGCGCGAATCAATATCTATCGCCATGCCCATCATGGTATTAATAACAGCAAAACCATCAGTACCGGCTTCAATACAACGGCGTGCATTTTCAGCAATATCAGTTTGATTCGGTGAAAGTTTGGTAATAATGGGTTTGCTGGTGGCTTTACGGCAGACTTCAACCACGCGTGCAGACATTTCAGGATCATTACCGAAAGCCATACCTCCACACTTTACATTTGGGCAGGAAATATTGATTTCTACCGCATCAATATCAGTGTCATCGAACATTTTGGCAATTTCGGCATAATCTTCAATGGTGGAACCAGATAAATTGGCAATAAAGCGTGTTTCTTTAAACGGGAGTTCAGGCAGTATTTTGTTAATGACATGATCCGCACCAGGATTTTGTAAACCAATCGCATTTATCATGCCCATCGGCGTTTCAATTACTCGGTGTGGTTTGTTGCCTAAACGAGGTTCAACCGTGGTGCCTTTAAGGCAAACCGCGCCGACATCTTTATTCGAAAATCCTTCTACCCGGGTGTATTCTTCGCCAAAACCCACACAGCCAGATAAAAGCACCAGCGGGGTATTGAAATTCATGCCGCAAAATTCAGTTTTCAGTAAGTCTTTGTTCTTTATAGTCATATCCGAGAAGATACAAGGAAAGTCAAAAGACTTCAACGCAAAGGCGCAAAGGGCGCAAAGAATCGCAAAGTATATGAAATTAAAGATATAAATATGTATGGAATGACGACATCTAGCTATTCCTTTGGCAAGCAGGAATGATATTAGGCGTTAATGTTTATTTTTGAAGAGAGCGTGTTGTAACTAAATACTTTATTATGTTTCTCTTTGCGGCACTCCGCGTTCTTTGCGCCTTTGCGTTAAGATTTTGATTTGTTAGGTAATAATTAATGTTTCATATTGTTCTTTTTGAACCCGAGATTCCCGCAAATACAGGTAATATTATTCGTTTGTGTGCAAATACGGGCACACAGCTACATCTTATTCGTCCATTGGGATTTGATATGGATGATAAAAAACTGCGTCGAGCGGGACTTGATTACCATGAGTTCGCTGCTGTACAGGAATACGACTCTTTAGATGAGTTTGTAGAAAAAGTGCAGCCAACTCGTGTATTTGGGATCTCAACCAAAGGTCAGAAGTACGTGCATGACATACAATATAAAGAAGGGGATGCTTTTCTCTTTGGCCCGGAAACACGCGGCTTACCTGAAGAGGTAAGAGAAAATTTAGGCCAGGACAATGTATTACGTATTCCCATGCAACCAACGAATCGCAGCTTAAATTTATCGAATGCGGTTAGCTTAATGGTGTATGAAGCATGGCGACAGTTAGAATTTAAAGGCAGTGTATAGGGTTTGCAGTAGTTAAAATAACCGAAAATATGGTTATAATTTGGGCAGCTATGTGCGTAGCATAAAGGGGTATGCAGACATTAAAGGTTTTACATTTTCTAATTTTTTGACCAGTGGTTTTGATTTTTATGAATCAGAAGGTCAGCTGAAATTCAGATTTCGCACGCTTAATTATTTCATGGTCATTTCGCTGTTTTTTGGTGCGTTGATCGGTAGCCTGGGTTTATTAAAGTTGATGGACATTGGTGAAATACAGCCAGTCGTCAATATTACCTATGCATTTTATAATATTTTCCTCATCGTAGTATTACGAAAAAATAAACTTTGGTATAGAAGAGTTGCCTGGGCACAGGTTTTGGCTTCACTGACTGTTTTTGCAATCGCACTGGTTACAGTCACGCATGATGAATTTCGTATCGCCTGGTTTTACGTTGCTATTTATCTTACCTACATGCTGCTGGGTGAGCGACCTGGTAATTTCCTTACCCTTGTTTCCATAACTATAATTGTATTAACGCATTACTATCTTGATTTACAACTTTCAGACACTGCAATTGAAACAGCAATTTTTAGTTTGATTGTTTTTGGGTTGTTGAGCAGGGTGTACAACATGCAAATAAAAAATTATGAGACTCAGTTAGAAAATAAAAATTATGATTTGGCTGCGGTGATAAAAAATCTGGATTTTGTTTTAGAAGGTGCACAGGCAGCCAACAAAACAAAAAGTCTTTTTTTAGCCAACATGAGTCATGAAATCCGGACGCCGATGAATGGAATGTTAAGTTTAGTTCAGGTGTTACGTACTACAGAACTTGATGAGCAACAACGAGAATATTTGCAGTCGATAGATCGTGCGGGCAGCATCTTGATGAGTCTTATTGATGACTTGCTCGATTTATCAAGAATTGAATCAGGCAAGTTAGAAATAAATCCAAAAACATTTAAGGTCTGGGATTTTTTAGATGATATTTTATTGCAGGTAGAGTATCTCTTTGATGACAAAGAGGTTCATTTTAATATTGATATTGATAATGCACTACCAGGCTATTTAATTACAGACGATATTCGATTAAAACAAGTTGTGATTAATTTAATTAATAATGCAGTTAAGTTTACTTCAAAAGGTGAAGTAAATTTCATAATGAAGGGTAGTCCGCTTGGTAATAATTATAAACTCCATATTGAAGTAGCAGATACAGGTATGGGCATTCCTGAAAGTAAACTCGAAAGTATTTTTGAACCTTTTCAGCAGCTTTCAACCCGTATTTATAATAGAGGGGTTGGTTTAGGTTTACCTATTAGTAAAAAAATTATTGATGCGTTAGGTGGAAAAATAAAAGTTGAATCTACGGAAGGAGAGGGATCGCGTTTTATTCTGGATTTTTTCTTTCCTATGGATGAAGAAAACAACGTAAAAGAAGAAAAAGCGGTAATAGATATTTCTTTACAACCCATTGTTATTTTATTGGTTGAAGATGACAAAATAAGCCAGCTAGCTGTTAAGACCTGGCTAATGGGTAAAGGCCATGATGTTATTGTTACAGAAAATGGTAAGGAAGCAGTAGATTATCTACAAAACAATAAGGTTGATGTTATTTTAATGGACGTACACATGCCGGAGATGGATGGTATTCAGGCAACTAAAATAATAAAAGAAAAAGGGTTGAGTCAGGCTCCTATTATTGGAATGACGGCAAGCGTAATGAATGATGAACGTGTGACGTATATCGCAGCAGGAATGGATGTGTTAGTTGAGAAACCGGTTAGCTTTGAAAGCCTGATCGCTATTATAAAAGATAAGCTCGATTAATTTTCTTTTGTGATTGCTCTGTTAAATAACGCATCTACCGCATCTTGTGGCGATGAGTCATTATACAAAACATTAAAAACCTGTTCAGTAATTGGCATATCAATGTTTTGTTTTTGTGCCAGTGCAACAACTTCCTTTGCAGTAGAGACACCTTCAACAACCTGACCTATTTCTTTTATAACATCACCAAGATTTTTTCCTGCACCCAGTGCAATACCGGTACGACGATTACGTGATTGATCATCTGTACAGGTGAGAACTAAATCACCTAGTCCGGTTAAGCCGGTAAATGTTTCACTTTTTGCACCTAAAGAAGTACCAAGTCGTGTTATTTCAGATAGCGCGCGGGCAATCAAGGCAGCACGTGCATTGGCACCAAAGCCCATGCCATCTGCAATACCCGCAGCAATGGCAATAACATTTTTACATGCACCGCCAATTTCAACACCGATAATATCTTCACTGGTATAGGCACGGAAATGATCATTATGAAGTAAATGTGCCCAGTCTAAAGCAAGTGTTTGATCTTTTGAGGCAACCGTGACCGCTCCCGGTAAACCTTGCGCAACTTCTTTGGCAAAGGTAGGACCAGAGACAACTGCAAGTGATATTTCATTACCTAAAACTTCAGTAGCAACCTGATGTAGAGGCTTGCAGCTACCTGACTCAAGACCTTTTGTTGCCCAGGAGATGCGGTATGAATCATTAATTAACGGTTTTAGTAATTCGAGTGTTTGACGAAAGGCGTGACTGGGTACAACGACCAGAATATCTCTGACATCTTTGATTGTAGCTTCAAGATCAGCGCTTACATTTAATTTTTCAGGAAAGGTAAGGCCAGCAAGATATCGATTGTTTTTACGAGCCTGTTGCATGGTTGTTGCGTGATCAGCATTGTGAGACCAAAGGTTAACGCTATGATTATTTTGTCCAAGCAACATTGCAAGCGCAGTACCCCACGAGCCTGCGCCTAAAACAGCAATTGTTTGCGTATGGTTAATACTCATGGATTAGTTAATTGTTGCGCCTTCATTATTTTGTATATGTTGAGCATAGATGGCATCAAAATTAACCGGTGCAAGTAGTAACTGTGGAAATCCACCTTTTGTTACAAGATCAGAAATGGCTTCACGAGCATAAGGAAATAAAATATTCGGGCAGAAGCTACCTAACATACCATTTAAATTTTCTTCATCCATATTCGCAATGGAAAAGATTCCACACTGTTTTATTTCAACTAAAAAAGCTGTTTTATCTTTATTTTTTGCAGTAACGGTAAGACTTAATTCAACTTCAAAGATGTTTTTATCAATAGGCTGGCCATGTGAATTAAGATCCATATTAATTTCAGGACTCCATTCGTCTGTAAAAACAGCTGGTGCAGCCGGTGATTCAAATGAAACGTCTTTTAAATAAATTTTTTCGATTGAGAAATGAGGTTCTTTGCTTTGTTCTTCAGTTGCTTCTTTTGTATCAGACATTTTTATTCCAGATTAGAATTTAACAGGTTTAAATAGTGTTATTAAGCAGAGTTTTGTTTAACCCAGTTAATAAGATTTTGTAAATCCATCGCGCCTGCGGTACGCGCAATTTCTTTTCCATTTTTAAAAATAGCGAGCGTTGGGATACTGCGTATTTGAAATTGTGCGGCGAGTTGTTGTTCAGCTTCAGTATCAACTTTTGCTACTCGAATAGTGGGTTGCAATTGCTGAGCAGCCTGAGCAAAAATGGGTGCCATCATTTTACAGGGACCACACCAGGGTGCCCAAAAATCAACAAGAACCGGAATATCGTTTCGTGATGTATGCTTGCTGAAATTACCCGCGTTGAGTTCGAGTACTTCACCGGTAAATAATGCTGCTTTACATTTACCGCACTTTGCTGATTCATCACCAGCAGAAATTTTTTCTGTTGGTAGACGATTAATGCTGTTGCAATGTGGACAAACGATATGAATGTTTTCGCTCATGATTAACCTAGTTCACTTATAATCCCAAACGTGAATCAAGAGTACCTTCAGCTTCAAGATCAAACAAATCATCACAACCACCAACATGATAGTCATCAATAAATATTTGTGGGACGGAAGTACGGTTGCTACGTTTAATCATTTCATCATGACGTTCAGGTAATTGATCAACACGAATATCTTCATATTCAACATTTTTGCTTTCGAGTAAATTTTTAGCACGAACGCAATATGGACAGTGTGGTGTACAGAAAATTTCTACTTTAGGCATATCAAATGATCTCTATAAATTATATTAAACAATAAGGATGTGATTTCTTGCTCTAGTCTATTTTTTTACTATTAGTTTATTTTTTTACTAAAGGTAAGTTGGCACTTTCCCATGCCATTACGCCGCCGCTTAAATTAAAGACTTGTTCAAAGCCTTGTTTCTTTAAATTTGCGCAGGCTTGTGATGAACGGTGACCAGAGCGGCAGGCGATTATCACTTTTTTTGATTTATGTTTCTCAATGTCTTTCATACGTGTTTTCAAACTTGAAAGAGGAATATGTAATGAGTTAAGAATATGACCTTCGCTATATTCATTATTCTCGCGTACATCAAGAATCAGGGCATCATCCCGGTTAATCATTTGTGTACTTTGTGCAGGTGTGACTGAACTATAACCACGTAATTTTTCACCTAGCAGGCTGTGAATCAGCATAAGAGAAACGATAACAATGGCAACAACAAGCATTGTGTTATTGCTGGAAAAGGTAATAAGTTGATCCATGATATTTTCGCAATTTAATGAGTATGTAGAATTAAAAACCCGCGATTATTAAAATAACCACGGGTAATATTATATTTTAGAAATAAGGGTAAAGCTTAAGAGCAGGAATCACACTCTTTACCGAATTTCTTTAAAACGATTTCAGGTAAACAAAAACCAGTAATACCGCTTTGGAATAAATTAAATCCTGCAAAAGCTGTTAACCATAACCAGTTTACATTTTGAAAGATTGGGCTTGCTTCAACACCAAGTGCCAATGAAAGTAAAACGACAAAACCAGCCATGATACGGATTTTACGAGTAATAGACATAGTTACAACCTTCTATATTAGTTAATATTTTAGTGATTGCTCACGATGTGTTCTACATGTGGGCAAATAATAAATTTTAAAGTTCCGCAGTACAAAAAACGTCGCGCATCATATCAATTAATGCCAATGTTCTACTGTCACCTACTTTGTAATACACACGATTGGCATCTTTACGTGAAAATAGAATACCTTTGTCACGTAAAATAGCTAAATGTTGAGAAATATTACTTTGCGATGTCCCTACATGTTCAACAATATCCTGAACACTAATTTCCCTGTCTCCAAGTGTGCAAAGTATTTTTAAGCGTAAAGGGTGTGACATTGCTTTGAGCGAGCGTGAGGCACGTTCAATATCTTCATCCTTTGTAATTAATGACTGTATTGGTGTTTCTGTCATAGCTAGTCCATCCATTGCTGGAAATCCCCAAAGTTAGTATGTTTTATTATTGGCTATAAACGCTGTTATTAATAGTACAGAGTCTGCTCTTTATTAGTAAAACAATATACAATAATCTACCGTTTGAGAAGGGTTAATTAATATTTAAGTGAATTCTTCTATTCATGTCATAAAATCGGTATCCTAGCGTCTTAATCAGCATCATATTAGAATTAGTCTAAGATTTTATTAGTGGTAAAAAAGTAAGTATATAGCTATGTCATTGAATTTAAAGCCAATTGTTCTAGTCATTTTGGATGGTTTTGGCCATTCTGAAGAAATTGAGGGCAACGCCATTGCCGCAGCGCATAAACCCACCTGGGATAAGTTGTGGAATGAACATCCTCACACCTATATTAAGGGTTCAGGTGCTGAAGTGGGCTTACCTGCTGAGCAAATGGGTAACTCAGAAGTTGGTCATTTAAACCTTGGTGCTGGTCGGGTGGTTTATCAGGAATATACCCGGGTCAGCCGTTCGATAAAGACGGGCTCATTCTTTAGTAATGACACTTTAATTGAATCGGTCACCATCGCGAAAGAAAACAATAAAGCGGTACATATCCTGGGATTACTCTCCACAGGTGGTGTGCACAGTCACGAAGGTCACATTCATGCCATGTGTCAGCTTGCGGTGGATCAAGGTGTAGAAAAGCTGTATTTGCATGCATTTCTTGATGGCCGTGATACCCCGCCAAAAAGTGCCAAAGAATCTATTGAAGCGATGCAGGAAAAATTTGCAGAATTGGGCGTAGGTCGTTTTGCTTCCGTCATTGGCCGTTATTACGCCATGGATCGAGACCATCGCTGGCCTCGAATCGAAAGTGCCTACGATCTTATTACAGAAGGTAAAGGTGAATTTGAGGCTGATTCGGCACTAGCTGCTTTGGAAAATGCTTATGAGCGTGGTGAGACGGATGAATTTGTTAAAGCCACCGCCATTGTGCCTGAAGGTAAAAAAACGGTAACAGTAGAGGATGGTGATGTCGTCATTTTCATGAATTACCGTTCAGATCGTGCACGCCAAATCACACGTCCCTTTATTGAAAGTGACTTTGATGCATTTAAACGTAAACGAGAATTAAAATTAGGTAGCTTCACCAGCCTTACTGAATATCATTCTGATTACGATATTCCGGTTGCTTATCCAGCCGAACGTTTAACCAATGTCTTTGGTGATTACATTTCAAAATTGGGTATGCACCAATTACGTATTGCAGAAACAGAAAAATATGCACACGTCACTTTTTTCTTTAATGGTGGACGTGAAGAACCGTTTGAGTTTGAAGACCGTATTTTGATTCCGTCACCTGATGTTGCAACCTATGATCAGCAACCAGAAATGAGTGCCATTAAGTTAACAGACAACATGATTGAAGCAATGGAAAGCGGAAAATACGACGTTATTATTTGCAACTATGCCAACGCAGATATGGTTGGACACAGTGGTAACTTTGATGCAGCCGTTAAGGCCATTGAAACCCTTGATGATTGTTTAGCACGCTTACTTGTATCAATTGAAAAAGCCGGTGGTGAGATGTTAGTGACGGCCGATCACGGCAATGCCGAAATGATGTTTAATAAAGAAACAGGCCAACCGCATACTGCACACACTACTAATCCTGTGCCGTTTGTTTATTTTGGACGAGAAGCAAAAATGGAAAGTACCGGTGCTTTATCTGACGTTGCACCAACGATGCTTTATTTAATGGGCATAGAACAACCGGTTGAAATGACAGGTCGTTCCTTGATTGGTCCAGTTGAAAATGAAAATCAACCGAGCCTCATATAATGAGATTAACCTCTGAGCGAATAAAATCATTCAGAGATTTTTTTTACCTTTCTTCTTTTCTTTTTCTTTCATTTAACCCTTCTATACAGGCTGATGATGATTTCGATTCTGGCCTGGATTACAACCAGCGCCAGGAAAAAAAACAAGAGCTTGAAAAGTTACGCCAGCGTATGGGTGATCTACGTCAAAAGATTGAAAAAAAACAGCAAGAAAAAGATTTTGCATCTAAATTTTTAAAAGATATTGAAGTTCGTATTGGTGAACGAGCTTATATCTTAAAAAAAATAAACCGTCATTTGCGTAAACAAAACCGTGAATTAAAAAAATTAAAAAAACAACAACGAAAAACCCGAAATAAACTTGCAAGTCAACGCAATATTTTAAGTCAACAAATTCGAGCGGCTTACATGATAGGTCAGCAAGAATATCTAAAGTTACTTTTAAACCAGGAAAATCCTGCAGCCATTGGTAGAACGTTAACGTACTACGATTATTTTCATAAAGCACGTAGTCATCATATTGATGAAGCAGTGGTAACAATTAAAAAACTTGATCAATTAACTGCACAAGTAAAAGTAAAATCTGCTGAATTAAAGACATCACGAAAACAACAGCAAGTTGAAAAACAAAAATTAGAAGATGACTTTATTGATCGTTCTATCATTGTAAAAAAAATGGCAAAGGATATTGCTAATCAAGGCAGCCGCTTGAAAAAAATGGTTGCAGATGAACAATTATTACAACAACTATTAAAAGAAATTCGCAACATCATGCCATCGATGTTAACGGAAATAGACAAACGTGAAACCTTTGGCAAAAGGCGAGGTCGATTAAAGTGGCCGGTGAAGGGCAAGGTTAAACGGATTTTTGGTAAATCGCGCCAGGCTGCAAATTTAAAATGGAATGGAGTACTTATTCCAAGTGCAG
Source organism: Gammaproteobacteria bacterium (assembly GCA_030594815.1). GTDB lineage: Bacteria > Pseudomonadota > Gammaproteobacteria > UBA6429 > Thiohalophilaceae > JAGLTQ01. The sequence goes on along the minus strand of JAUVEN010000009.1, from coordinate 29,519 downwards.
AAGGCAAAGAAGTGAAAGCCATTTCGCATGGCCGAGTGGCCTATGCCGATTGGTTACGAGGTTATGGCATGCTGGTTATTATTGATCATGGTGACGGTTACATGACTTTATATGGCTACAACCAGGCCTTATATAAAGAGACAGGCGATTGGGTCGAAGAAGGCGAGGTAATCGCAACAGTAGGTCGCAGTGGTGGTCAGCTGAAAAGTGGTTTGTATTTTGAAGTGCGGGTGAAAGGACAGCCGAGTAATCCGGTAAAGTGGTGTCGGGGCTGAGTTTTTCGGTTATTAGGCAAGGGGTCGGAGTCAAACTATCAATATAAGTGTTAGTTTTAATATTTTTCTTTAGTTTGACTCCGACCCCTAAGACCGATGAGATTGCCACGCTTTGTCACCCCCAAGGGCACTTGTCACGTTGTTAGGGGGCGCAACGACAGTAAATTTGAGAAAATTACTGTCGTTTGTGCGGCAAGTTATTGATTTTACTTTAAAATCAGCAAGATTATGTGATACTTTGGCTAAAAGTATTAGGAGCATTGTAAATAGTAGGTTCCGATTAGTTAATATTTTAGTTTTATCCCCCTCCCTCAGGGAGGGGGTTAGGGGGCGGTGATATTTTAAATTACCCCTCCCTAACCCTCCCCTAGAAGGGGAGGGAATAAATTAATAGATGAGTTTTAGGATAAAGGACAGTAAATGAAAAGCATGACACGTAATACACTTATTCTTGGTTTAGGGCTGATGCTGGGCGTCATGCTGGCAATTGGGCAGGGTGTTTTAGCTGAAAAGAGAAACTCAAGATTTTCAGCAGAATCAATTCCACTTGAAGACATTCGTTCTTTAAGTGAGGTTTTTGGAAAAATCAAACAGAATTATGTTGAAGAAGTAGAAGATAAAGTACTGCTTGAAAATGCAATCCGTGGATTGCTTAGTGGTCTGGATCCTCATTCAGCTTATTTAGATAAGAAGGCATTTACCGATTTACGCGAAGGCACCAGTGGCGAGTTTGGTGGCTTAGGTATTGTTGTTGGAATGGAAGAAGGCTTTGTAAAAGTTATTTCTCCTATCGACGAAACACCAGCAGACAGAGCAGGTGTTAAATCAGGTGATTTAATTATTCGTCTGGATGATAAGAATGTAAAAGGTATGAGTTTGGAAGACGCTGTTAAGATCATGCGCGGCAAACCGAAGACAGATATCTTGTTAACAATCATTCGTGAAGGTGCAGATAAGCCACTTAAGATTACAATTACCCGCGCTATCATTAAAGTTAAAAGTGTACGCAGTAAAACATTAGCTAAAGGTTTTGGTTATATCCGTATTTCTGCTTTCCAGGAACGTACCGGTTCTGATTTACGCAAAGCTATTTCCAAGTTGAAAAAAGCAAACAACAGAAAAGATCTTAAAGGTTTAGTTCTGGATTTACGTAATAACCCGGGTGGGTTATTAAATGCCGCGGTAGAAGTTTCAGATGCCTTTTTAGAAAGTGGTGTTGTCGTTAGTATTAAAGGTCGTGATGAATCTAATACCATGACACACAGTGCTAAGGGTATGGATTTATTAAATGATGCCCCCATTGTTGTATTGATAAATGGCGGTTCAGCTTCTGCTTCTGAAATTGTAGCCGGTGCCTTACAGGATCATAAGCGTGCCATTATTATGGGGACGCAATCATTTGGTAAAGCGTCTGTACAAACAGTAGTTCCTTTAGGTAATGGCAGCGCACTCAAATTGACAACAGCACGTTATTACACACCAGACGGTACATCTATTCAGGCAAAAGGTATTACACCAGATATCGAGCTTGATGATGTACAAGTAACGAAAAAAGAAGATAACGGTTTTAAACAAACGAAAGAAAAAGATTTATCACGTCATCTGGCAAATGGTGATGGTGAGGAAGAAGAAAATACCAGTAAAAAAGACAGCAAAGATAAGGACAACAAGCTGGTATTAGCAAAAGAAGACTATGCTTTATATGAAGCATTAAACTTATTAAAAGGCCTTAGCTTAGTTAAAAGCCTGCAAAGATAATTTCTTTTAAAATAGTGATAAATCGAAATCAACAAAACCGAAATGGATTTCGATATTTATTCATTGGCCTGTTAACTTTTGTAATAGAAGTTACTCAGGCCAATGAACCTTCCGTTACAAATACTCTTGTTTTTAATCAACCCGCCATTAGTATCATTATTGATGACATGGGTTATCGTCTGAAATCAGGTCATCGTGCTGTTGAATTACCCGGTGCAGTAACCTATTCATTTTTGCCACATGCACCACATGTAAATGAGTTGTCTCAAATTGCTCATGCGCAAAACAAAGAAGTCATGTTGCACTTACCAATGGAAGCAATGGGTGGAAAAAAACTAGGCCCAGGTGGGTTAACAGAATGTATGACTGAAAAAAAATTCATCAAAGTTCTGGAATCAAATATTGATTCAATTCCTTATGCTAGTGGATTTAATAATCACATGGGTAGTTTATTAACCAGGAGTCAGCTTTGGATGACAAGGTTAATGCGTGAAGTGGCGACCGATAAAAAATTATTTTTTGTTGATAGCAAAACAACAAGTGATAGTGTTGCTTTAAAAATAGCAAGGGAAGAAGGTTTAAAAAGTATTAAACGTGATATCTTTATTGACCATGAAGAATCAGAAGTGTTTATTAAAAAGCAACTTAGAAAACTAATTAAAAGAGCGCAACGAAAAGGGACCGCTCTTGCAATAGCCCATCCTAAAAAAATTACCTTAGCCATTTTAGAAAAGTGGTTGCCTGAGTTAGAAGCTAAAGGCATTAAACTTGTACCCGTGTCTACGCTTATTTCTTTACAACAACAAAGAAGACTTGCGTTATGGAAAAAACCCGCACTGAATTAAACATTACCCCATCTGTTCTGGTGCCCCTGGCACAAGGCTGTGAAGAACTTGAAGCCATTACCATTACTGATTTATTAACGCGAGCAGGCATTAATGTTGTCACCGCAGGGCTTGATGACCAAGTTGTTGTTGCAAGTCGTGGCATGAAGTTAATTCCTGATAAGCTGTTAAATGAAGTTTTAGAAGACGATTTTGACATGATTGTCTTACCAGGTGGTTTACCTGGTGCGGATCATTTAAATAATGATCCTCGAATTCAAGCAATTGTAAAAAAGATGGCTGCTAACAATAAATATACCGCAGCAATTTGTGCTGCGCCCAGAGTATTAGCAACAGCAGGTTTATTAGAAGGCAAACATGTGACCAGTTTTCCTGGTGCGCTTGATCAATTTCCCATTAATAACATGATATATGAAGAAAGCTCAGTGGTAATAGATGGAAACATCATTACTTCACGAGGCCCGGGCACGGCAATGGATTTCACTTTGACGCTAATTGAGTTGTTAGTAGGGAAAAAGAAACGTGATGAAGTAGAAGCCCAGCTACAAAGATAATAATGTAATCGATTTTATTCCCCCTCCTTTAGGGAGGGGGTTAGGGGGAGGGGTGATTTATAAATATCCCCTCCCTCGCCCTCCCCTTAAAGGGGAGGGTATTAACTTGATGATGGTCAGAGGGTAGAGATTTAAATGCGGGTTATTGAAGTTATAACAGATCAAGGCCATGTAGATACGTTGCGCGGTATTGCTGCACAACAGGAAGTGCTGGACATTTGGGTAGGACACAAGGACGAGGATGGCCGTTGTAGTACACGTTTATTGGTTCGACCTGAAAGACAACAAGCGGTGATGGATGCGTTGCAGTCATTGTTAGCGACGGCAGATGATACCCGTATTTTAGTTTTGCCTGTTGAAGCAGCATTACCTCGTTTAGAAGATGATGATCTGGATAATGAAAAACAAAATAGTATTACCAGAAGTCGTGAAGAGCTTTATCAAAAAATAGTGGCTGGCGCCAAGCTTGATAGTAATTTCATGTACATGGTCATTATGTCGACCATCGTAGCCGCGATAGGTTTGCTTGAAGATAACGTGGCGGTTGTCATTGGTGCCATGGTGATTGCGCCTTTATTAGGACCCAATATGGCATTAGCATTTGCCACAACATTAGGTGAAGGAAAATTACTCTGGTCAGCATTAAAATCTAATGTAGCGGGATTGTTTACCGCATTGGGGCTCTCTATTTTAATTGGATTACTCTGGCCGCTTAATTTTGATAGTCATGAGCTAATGATAAGAACCGATGTAGGTATGGACGGCATTGTGCTCGCCCTGGTGTCCGGTGCCGCAGCAGTATTGTCCTTAACAGCAGGTTGGTCAAACTCATTAGTCGGTGTCATGGTTGCGGTTGCAATATTACCACCCACAGCGACAGTAGGATTAATGTTGGGTTCAGGGAATTATCAACATGCATTGGGCGCTGCATTATTACTTGCGGTGAATGTTGTTTGCGTTAACCTCGCCTCAAACATAGCCTTTTTATTGAAAGGGGTAAAACCAAGAACATGGTATGAAAAGAAAAAAGCCAAACAATCTTTAATTATCTTTGTACTTTTTTGGTTAATCGTACTTGCTGTATTGATAATGGCCGTTAAAGTCAGGCATCAATATTTATTGATGAGTTAACAGGATATTAATTATCGATATCTGACCAAACAGCAAACTCATTACCGTTTGGATCAGAAAAATGAAATCTGCGCCCGCCTGGAAAGGTAAATATAGGTTTTAATATTTTACCACCGGAGGATTCTATTTTAGCCAGGGTTTCTTCGAGCGCATTGCTGTAGAAAACAATAAGTGCACTGCCGGTTTCGGTAGAACAGTTTAAGTTTGATTTAAAAAAACCACCATTTAAACCTTCGTTTGTAAAAGCGGTATATTCAGGCCCGTAGTCAACAAATGACCAGTTAAAGACACGGGTAAAAAAAGTTTTAGATTTTTCGATATCTTTTGCCGGGAGCTCTACATAATTAATTTTTTCATGTTCATTCATATCCTGCACCTGTAAAGTTGAACAGATATTAAGTTTTACATGCCATTTGAAAATTTATCATTATGAATTTCAGTTTCATCGCGCATCGTTTTTAATGCTTTGCCATAGCCTAACAATATATTTAAACACCAGTTAAGTCTTTCCTTGTAGTAAGAGTCAGATTTTTCATCATTGTCTTTTTCTTCAGGATTAAAAACTTTTTCTACATCACGAATAATTAACTGTTCTGGTATATAACAAAGCCGATTGTTTTTATAGCTGCTCATGCGTAATTCTGCAACCGGATAAGCGCCACCATTTCCTGATGATACAGATACGATGAAAGCAGGCTTGTGGCCGAGTTCAAAACGACTTAAAAGAAGAAAAAGGTTTTTAAGGCCTGATGGAACCTGGCCATGCCACTCCGGAGTAATAATGACAAAAGCATCACTTGAACTAAATTGCTCTTTTAATGGGGCAAGTCGTTTAATCCAGCTTTCATCAGACTCCCATATAGATTGGTCCCAAAGAGGCAGAGGGTTATCTGCTAATGAATATAAAAATGGATCTACATCAGAGAACTCATTATTTAAAAGTGTCTCAATATACGTTCCAATTTTTTCGCTTTGAGAAGGGTTTCGATGGCTACCGCTTATGATGGATATTTTCATGAAATTACCTTTAAATAAAAAGCGATGAGTGTTTTCTAGCATCGCGTCAGAATAAATTCTGACCTACAAAAGTGGGTTCAGGTTTATGTAGGTTCGACTTCAGTCGAACGCGGTGTTGATAAAAGAACCGTTATTTTCTATAAATAGGTACCTGAATTACAATGTAAGCCAGAAAATAATTAATGTTTTAATAAACTAAGTAACAAGAAAATGCCAAGCCCGCCTGCAATAAGCTTTGGTAAGTAACTATAGCCTGTATTTAAAAAAGATAAATCAACATTAAAGAGAAGTGCAGAGGTGATTAGTAAACTCCCACCTGCTATGGCACGAATTGAACGATTATTGCCTGATTTAATTTCTTGTTTTATTTGATCCATTTGAGTGTCATTTAACTCAACTTTAAACTCACCTTTTTTAGCCTGATCTAATACATCAAAAATAAGATTAGGTATTTTTGGTAATTGTTCTGCCCACAGTGGTGCATTTTCTTTTAAATGTTTTACGAATGAGCGTGGACCAATTTTTTCTTTCATCCATTGCTCTAAAAAAGGTTTTGCTGTTTTCCACAGATCCAGTTCAGGATAAAGCTGGCGACCTAAACCTTCTATATTAAGTAATGTTTTTTGCAGTAGTACAAGTTGTGGTTGCACTTCCATATTAAAGCGTCGAGCAGTCTGGAATAAACTCAGTAGTAACTGACCGAATGAAATATCTTTTAAAGGTTTATCGAAAATAGGCTCACATACAGCACGAATTGCGGATTCAAATTCATCTATGCGTGTGTCTTTACCGACCCAACCTGAACTAACATGCAGCTCTGCAACACGGCGATAGTCACGATTAAAAAAGGCGAGAAAATTTTCAGCAAGATAACGCTGGTCAGTTTCATTAAGCGTACCCATGATGCCAAAGTCGACAGCGATATATTGACCATTATCAGCAACAAAAATATTCCCGGGATGCATGTCCGCATGAAAAAAACAGTGACGGAAAACCTGGGTAAAGAAGATCTCCACACCACGTTCAGAAAGTTGTTGCAGGTTAATATTTTTTTCGATCAGCGCATCGATATTACCAATGGGTGTGCCGTGGATACGTTCCATGACCATTATGTCTCGACGACAGTGATCCCAGTAAACTTCAGGAATGTATAATTTTTCTGAATTTAAAAAATTGCGACGAAGTTGAGAAGCATTAGCCGCCTCACGCATGAGATCAAGCTCATCTAATAATGTTTTTTCAAACTCCGCGACCACGGCGGTTGGACGAAGATTTTTTCCTGCAGGCCAGTAGCGCTCAATTTTGTCGGCAATAATATAAAGTAGGCCAATGTCACGCTGGATAACAGGTTTAATTTTTGGTCGTAAGACCTTAACAATAACTTCTTCACCTGTATGTAATGTTGCAGCATGAACCTGGGCAACAGAGGCAGAGGCAAAAGGTGCATCACTGAACTCACTGAAAATTTCATCAAGGGGATGACCGAGTGATTTTTCTATAATTTGATAGGCTGTCTGATTATCAAAAGGAGTTACTTGATCTTGTAACTTTGCGAGTTCTATGGCGATATCACTCGGTAGCAAATCAACACGGGTTGATAATATTTGGCCAAATTTTACAAAAATAGGGCCTAAATCTTCTAGTGCAAGACGAATTCGGGCACCGCGTGGTGTTTTTCTTTGTACCCATGTCCAGGGCATGACTAAACGAACAAAGCGAAAAGGACGAAAGAGGTGTGTGGCGAGAATCAGGTCATCAAGCCCATGACGAAGTAAAACCCAGCTAATGGTTGAAAGTCGGATAAAACGGTGAATATATGCCATGAATCTCAAAAAGCCTGTTGTAGTAAGAACTAGCTATTGTACGGATAAAATGAGATAAATAAACCGTAATATCAATGAATTAGATGTAAGCAGAAGAACATACTGCTGCCTAGAAAATAAAGCTAAGGCTAGAAATGAATTGTTGATATCTTGGAGAATAAAGTCGCATTACATGGAAAATATAGAAAATACACAGCACGGAGAGAAAGATACAGGTCTTGAAAAAGTTATTTTTCAGGAAAAAGTTCGCGCACTTTATAAAGCGTTACCCTCTTCTGTTTTTGCAACCATCATCATTGCCGCAGTAATGGTATCTGTTTTATGGCGGGTCATTGACCAATTCTTTTTGGTCATCTGGTTTTCTGTGATAGCAACAGTCAACATTGTACGGTTTATTTTATATAAATATTATAGCCGAAGGGTAAAAGATAAAAACCAAACTGTATTTTGGGACAAGATGTTTTATATTCTGTTAATTTTGACTGCGGCTAGCTGGTCATGTGTTAGCATTTGGTTGTTACCCGATGACCAATCTATTTATCATTATTTTCCAACACTAATTTTAATCGGAATTAGTGCGGGTGCGGTAACGTCTTTGTCTTTTAGTATGAGAAATATTACGACTTATACTCTTCTGCTATTACTTCCTCTTTTTATTATTGAAATCAGTATTGGTACTTTTATTTCTTATTCTGTTGCTCTTTTGACTTTCGTTTTAACTATATTTTCATTAAGTAGCGCAAAACGAATTAATCAAACGATTATAGAAAATATTACATTACATTATGACTCCGCATCACATAGAGATGAATTAGTTGAAAGCAGAAATACGGCCTTAGCAGCAAATAGTGCAAAAACAAATTTTATTTCCATGATCAGTCATGAACTTAGAACCCCCTTAAATGGCATTTTAGGATTTGCCCAGTTATTAAAAATGTCGGATCAACCATCATTAAATGCGGAACAGGATGATCAGGTTAACGGTATATTTGATTCCGGGCATCATCTATTAAGCTTAATAGAAGAGCTTTTAGATTTATCCAAGATTGAATCTCACAAACTTAATGTCACAATTATAGATGTATCGTTAGCTAATATTGTTAGCGAAAGCATTGCGATCTTAAATCCGGTAGCTGCGGGATATAATATTAAAATAAGTAATAATGTGGAGAATATTTATTTAGTTAAAGCGGATGAGAAACGTTTAAAACAGGTTTTAATTAACTTAATTTCAAATGCTATTAAATATAATCATGAAAACGGTAAAGTAACCATTGATGTTAGTAAGATAGATAATAATATGATTAGAGTTTCCGTTTCTGATAATGGCGATGGCTTAACTGAAGAGCAACAAAAAGAGTTGTTTAAACCTTTTACACGATATAACGACACCAAAGAAGGCATTGGTCTGGGATTATATATAACACAAAATCTTGTGGAGCTAATGCAAGGCAATATTGGTGTAAAAAGTAAATTCAATGAAGGTAGTACATTTTGGTTTGAATTACCTTTAGCAGAAGAAAACGAATAATCAGATTGTTAAACGTCGATAAATATCAGAAACCTTTAACTGTGGTTGTTATATTTCACTGATGATTGTTTAGGTAGAAGTACCACATATACGTGTGCGGTAGATAAAGGCATTCTTCTTTATCTATCGTTATGCAATAAGAATGAATAGCAACTGGCATTGCTTCAATTCCATCTCCTACCACTTCGTATTAAGGCTCATTTTTAATGAAATATTCTTCGAATTAATTGTTTGTGCAGTTAGGGTTTATCCTATGTGAATGTCAGAGCGATTTCTATAGCGTTGAAAACTATAGTATTTATCGTAAAAAGTCGAAATCATGCCGTTTGATTACGGTATTTATTGTATAAATTTAATTAACATTTATTAACAACAAAAATTAAAAATCATTTTTTTAATGCCGATATGTAAATCATCAGTGTTATTGAGTGATTTTACCATGTTTAAAGTTGTACTAATTGTTATTAGCTTTTCTTTTTCACAGCAGATTATGGCTGAGTCTTTTAATTTAATTATTAATGGCAAAGCAATGCATGAAAATAAAAGAAATTATAACGAAGAGAACTGGGGTTTAGGCTTTGAATATAATTTTTTTGAAGATACAAAATGGATAAGCTTTATAAATGGTGGTTTTTTAAAAGACAGTCTTTCAAATACTTCAAAATATTTGGGTGGTGGAAGTAAACGTCGTTTCTTATTAGGTACCGATAAAGATGGTTGGCATATTGATGCAGGTTTAACGGCATTTATTATGACTCGCAAGGATTATAATAATGAGCGCCCATTTCTTGCTGCTCTGCCCTTTGTTTCAATTGGTACAAGTCAGTTTGCAATTAATGCTACGTATATTCCTGCTGTTAGTCCTAAAACAGAATCCCTTTTGTTCTTTCAGGCAGTAGTACAAGTGGCAAAGTGGTAAGCTTTAAAAAAAGAGATTTTCGCCCGGTTTAAAGCCATAGTTTGCTCCAGATTCATTTCGGCATATTTGTTGATCTACCGCTTCCTGGCTGTATAGATGCAGAGATTTTAGCTAAGAATTAACTTACTGCTATTGCGATTATTTTTACTACCCATGCTAATCTTAGTAAACTGCATGCCGATACCTATTGCTACAGAAATTAAGCATCTGCATACAATTATTAATAATACTTAAAAGCAGCGAGCCGGATTAATAAAAATTATGATCACCTCAGAAATATTATTAGAAGACCCCGGGCTTATTGATTTAATAGATAAATTTATGACACGTTTACCTGTGATGCGCGATTCGATAAATTTAGCGAATACAGAAAAAAATAATGAAGAATTTTCTAATTTAATTCATCAGTTAAAAGGTGTTGGTGGTGGCTATGGTTATCCTATGCTGACTGTTCTTTGTAGCGATATTGAAGTGCAGATAAAAAATGAGTCTGTTGAGAATATCAGTGCATTGTTGCAAGAGTTTAATACAATGTGTGAAGAAATATTAGCCGGTAGTGACGAGAATCATAAAATAGCAGATGCAAATAAATAACAGTATTTTATAAACAAAAAAAGGGCAGCGATTAAGCTGCCCTTTTTTATTAACTAAAAGATTTATAAATCTATTTATAGATCAAAACCTTCTAATTTCTTTTCTAACAAAACACCTTTAATGCGAACATATTTTGGTAAACCATCTTTATAAGGAGGATAATCTTCGCCCTTAATTAATGGTAATAAATATTCGCGGCATTTTGCTGTGATACCAAATCCATCAGAAGAGATGAAGTTATCAGGCATCATTTTTTCAACGTTAGCAACTTTGCTTAGGTCAGCCATTCCAACTTTCCATTTATATGGTTTGTTAGAAACACGGTCAATCGTTGGCATAACAGCGTTATGACCTTGAATCGCGTATTGAACTGCTGCTTTACCCATTGCGTATGCTTGATCAACATCAGATTTAGATGCGATATGACGTGCAGCACGTTGCATGTAATCCGCAACACCCCAGTGGTATTTATGGCCTAATTTTTCCTGAATCATACCGGCAACTACTGGCGCACAACCACCTAATTGGCTATGACCGAAGGCATCTTTTAAGCCTGTTTCTGCAAGGAAACGACCGTCTGGCCAATGTGTACCTTCAGATACAACAACTGTACAGTAACCGTGTTCTTTTACATTTGCGTCAACTTTAGCCAGGAATTTTTCTTGATCAAATTCAACTTCAGGGAAAAGAATAACAATTGGAATTGGATTTTCTTCAGTAGAGGCTAAACCACCTGCTGCTGCGATCCAGCCTGCATGACGACCCATAACTTCAACAACAAATACTTTAGTTGATGTTGCACACATTGAAGCAACATCGAAACTTGCTTCTTGAGTTGAGATTGCAATGTACTTGGCAACTGAACCAAAGCCCGGGCAGTTATCAGTGATTGGTAGATCGTTATCAACCGTCTTAGGCACATGAATCGCTTGAATTGGGTAACCCATTTCTTTTGATAATTGTGAAATCTTATAACAAGTATCAGCTGAATCGCCGCCACCGTTATAAAAGAAGAAACCAATGTTGTGCGCTTTAAATACTTCGATTAAACGTTCGTATTCACGACGGTTAGCTTCAAGTGATTTTAATTTGAAACGACAAGAACCAAATGCGCCAGATGGAGTGTGACGTAATGCTGCAATTGTAGAAGCAGATTCTTTGCTGGTATCAATTAATTCTTCAAGCAATGCACCGATGATGCCGCTCTTTCCTGCGTAGACTTTACCGATTTTGTGACCATTTTTACGGGCTGTTTCAATAACGCCACAAGCACTTGCATTGATAACTGCTGTTACACCACCAGACTGTGCATAGAATGCATTCATAACGGGTGTCGTTGGTTTTTTCGCTTTTTTCTTTGCTTTCTTCTTAGCAACTTTCTTTTTACCGACTTTTTTCTTAGAAGTTTTCTTCTTACTTGTTTTCTTTTTCGATGTTTTTTTCTTGGCAGCCTTCTTTTTGCCAGCTTTTTTCTTTGCTTTCTTTTTAGCTACTTTTTTCTTAGCAACTTTCTTTTTTGCTTTCTTCTTAGCTACCTTTTTCTTGGCTTTCTTTTTAGCGGCCATGTTGTTTTCCTCTAATTTAAAAATAAATTGTTTATGTTGTAAAAAATAATGCCTGCAACATTAAAAATGATTGCAGGCATTATATGAATTTAAGCACTTTCTTCCGGGTTAATAATATTGTTATTTGTGTCATTCATAAAACAGAACCCTGAACTTATATATGAGTCTAAAAAACAGGTGCAAAGGATACGCGATCAATTAAAAAATTGGAAATTTTAAGCACTAAACTATAGTGTAAAAATACGTTTTATATAGCTGCAAAAGGAGGATTTATGCGGGTTCTTGTTTAAGTTTTTGTAGACGCAAAATTCGTGCCTCTAATCTGGCAGTATCATCACGTAACTGGCTTACATTATCAGCAAAATATTCTATTTCTTCAGGATACGGGCTTAATTGACCTTCGTCCTGTATATATTCACTTGCATCCAGCTTTAGGATTTTAAGCGTGTCTTTGCCCCATGCATTTAAATTACGTATCAGGCTGCCAGCTTTAAATGCAATAAGGTCACCACTGTATTCAGATAACCATTCTTCCCAGTCTAAATCGAGCTGATCCAAAATACGTTTGAAATGTTGACCAAGCTCGATATCGCCTTTGATACGCACTTCACCGCTGAAAAAACTTTCGGTGGAATCACCCAGTGACATATTTATAAAGGCCAGGGGACTACCTTGCAAGGTGGTATCAGCCTGCCCTTCATATAAATATTGAACTTGCACACCTTCGCTATGTGGAAAGAGATAGAGAGTTAAATCGAGTTCACTAAGCTCAAAGGCGATTACTTTGCCTTGTAATGCACTAAATTTTTTAAGCGTTTCAGGATCTTTTTTAAGGACGAGGTTAATCGAAGTCTCAAGGGCTTCGGTCAGGGTAAGAATGATTTCTGTGGTTAAACTCATTTATGAATTATACATGCGAAAAAACTATTAGCCACCAAGGGCACGAAGAACACCAAGACAAACCAAATAATAAAAAAACCAGCGGGAAGAATTTTAAAAGTTTACACTGTGCTTTCGGTTTTAATCTTTAGCATCAATATTTACCTTTGTGTTCTTCGTGCCCTTGGTGGCTAAATTTATTTAGATTTTATAACCACGATGCAAAGCAACCACACCACCGGTTAAATTAAAATATTCACATTTTTCAAAACCTGCATCAACCATCATACCTTTTAAGGTTTCCTGATCAGGGTGCATACGAATAGATTCAGCAAGATAACGATAGCTGTCAGGATCATCTGCAATGACTTTACCCATAAACGGTAACAGCTTGAATGAATAAGTGTCGTATATTTTGCCTAATAATGCAGATTCTGGTTTGGAGAATTCCAGTACGAGCAAAGGAGCGCCGGGTTTTAATACGCGAAACATTGAACGTAAGGCAGCATCTTTATCTGTTACGTTACGTAGACCAAATGCGATGGTGATGGCATCAAAATGATTGTCAGGGAAAGGCAGGCATTCAGCATTAGCCTGAACGTATTGAGTATTTCCGGCTATACCTTTATCAATTAAACGTTCGCGACCAACCTTTAACATGGAGTCATTAATGTCAGCGATAGTGACAGAGCCTTCCTGACCGACGATGCGTGCAAATTTTGCTGCCAGGTCACCCGTGCCACCGGCTAGATCAAGTACATTATGGCCATGACGGACGCCGCTCATTTCAATGGTATAGCGTTTCCAGACACGATGAATACCGAATGACATTAAGTCATTCATGACATCATATTTAGCAGCAACGGAATGGAAAACACCCGCGACTTTATTTACTTTGTCGTCGTAAGCAACCTGTTCAAAACCAAAATGTGTAGTGTCGTCTTTCATGGTTTGATTATAACCGGAATTAAGGTCGATTTCTGCAGTTGAGGTGTTATTCCCTCGACAACTGCTCCTGCGTTATTCTACTTACGGGCGTCCTGCCCTAATGCATTGTTCTCGGCAACTGCGTCCTGCGTTGCTCTAGCTCCTCCATCCATGGAGTCGTAACTTCGCCCGTCCATGGGCTCGTCCCTTTGAAGGGGAGGGCTAGGGTGGGGGGGGGGGGATTAAATTTTAATTACCGTGCTTAGGCTCTGGACGATCTTTACCAGCATCTTTTAAGCGTTGCAGATAGCTTTTCCAGTTTTCTTCATAGTTTTCACCCAGCTCATATAATGTTTCCCAGGAGAAAATCCCGGTATCATGGTTATCATCAAAAAAAGGTTGAATGGCATAATTACCAATCATTTCAATCTGGGTGATGTTTACATCTTGTTTGCCGAATTGTAAAACTTCCTGACCCGGACCATGGCCCTGTACTTCAGCAGAAGGAGAATACACACGTAAGTATTCAACAGGCAGGTTAAATGTTTTTCCATCACTAAAAATAACTTCAAGTACATGCGAAGCCTGGTGAAGTTTAATATCTGTAGGTTTAATCATTTTTTGTTCCTAAACTTTTTAAAAAGGGTTGGCCACCAAGGACACGAAGAGCACAAAGTAAGACAAGAAAAAACCACGGGTGGGTGTTGGGGGTACGGGGTTTATTAATGTTTATATTTTCTTGGTGTTCTTCGTGCCCTTCGTGGCAAAAAATTACAATATATATCGGCTCAGGTCTTCATCCTGCGCTAATTCAGAAATATTTTCATCCACATATTCTGCAGTGATTTTAATGTCTGAACCGCTGTTTTCGGATGCGGTAAAGGATACTTCTTCAAGTAATCGTTCGAGTATTGTGTGTAAGCGTCGTGCGCCAATATTTTCAGTATTTTCATTTACCTGAAAAGCAGTTTCAGCCATACGACGAATACCGTCTTCAGTAAAAGTGAGCGTGACACCTTCGGTTGCAAGTAAAGCGCGATACTGTTCGGTAAGTGAGGCATCGGGTTCAACCAGAATGCGCATGAAATCATCTGAGGTTAAGGCATCAAGTTCAACACGAATTGGGAAACGGCCTTGTAATTCCGGAATTAAATCAGATGGTTTTGTGAGGTGAAATGCGCCTGAAGCAATAAACAAAATATGATCTGTTTTTACCATGCCGTATTTTGTTGAAACCGTTGAACCTTCAACTAAAGGGAGTAAGTCGCGTTGCACCCCTTCACGAGAAACATCTGCACCACTGGTTTCACCATGCTTAGCAATTTTGTCCATTTCATCCAGAAAGACAATGCCATGTTGTTCAACATTATTTAATGCATCTTCTTTTATTTCTTCTTCATTAATCAGGTTTGCCGCTTCTTCATCAACCAGCAGTTTAAAAGCCTGTTTTATAGGTAACTTACGTGTGCGTTTAGTTTGATTACTGCCCAGGTTTTGAAACATACCTTGTAACTGGCTGGTCATTTCTTCCATGCCTGGAGGCGCCATGATTTCAACGCCTATTTGCGGAGTATTAATTTCAATATCGATTTCTTTATCGTCTAGATCACCTTCACGGAGTTTTTTACGAAATTTTTGCCGGGTTGGATTTTCGTCTTTGTCTGCAGGCTCTGAGTCATCAGTGCTTTCATTGGAACGATAGTCACGAGCAGGAGGTAATAAAATATCAAGGATGCGTTCTTCAGCAGCATCTTCTGCTTTTGTTTGCACATCTTCCATTGCGTTTTCGCGTGTGAGTTTGATAGAGATTTCCATCAGGTCACGAATAATGGACTCGACATCACGACCAACATAACCAACTTCAGTAAACTTAGTCGCTTCAATTTTTAAAAAGGGTGCTCGTGCAAGTTTTGCTAAACGACGCGCAATTTCGGTTTTACCCACGCCAGTTGGCCCAATCATTAAAATATTTTTAGGCGTGATCTCGTTACGTAAACTTTCATCCACCTGGCTACGACGCCAGCGGTTCCTTAAGGCAATCGCAACAGCGCGTTTTGCTGCTGCCTGGCCGACAATGTGTTTATCGAGTTCGTTAACAATTTCCTGGGGTGTCATTTGAGACATAATAAATAGTTCACTTTAAATTTAATACTTCTTAACTAAAGTTGTTAGCCGTTTCTTGTAGGTGCGAATTCATTCGCACGCAGAGGTAAAAACCAACTACTGTGGTTAATAGTCACACCGCGTTCGAATGGCTGCTCAATGGCTTCCTTGCCATCGCAGCATAAGTACGTCCATGTACAAAATTTCGAACCTACAAAAAATAGAATTTTAACTCATTAATTTTGTTATATGGCGTGGTTTTCCTAGAATTCCAGCTCTTCAAAAACCAAATTATGGTTAGTATAGATGCAGATGTCGCCGGCAATATTCAAGGCCTCGGTGGTAATTTCTTTGGCATCCAGTTCAGTATTTTTGATGAGTGCACGAGCGGCTGAGAGTGCATAATTACCGCCTGAACCAATCGCCATAATGCCATGCTCGGGCTCTATAACATCACCATTACCTGAAATTATGAGGGAAGCTTCTGCATCAGCAACGGCAAGCAGGGCCTCTAAACGTCGCAAGGTTCGGTCTGTACGCCAATCCTTTGCCATTTCGACGGCAGCACGAACGAGCTGACCATTGTGCTTTTCAAGTTTCGCTTCAAAGTACTCAAATAAGGTAAAGGCATCTGCTGTTCCGCCAGCAAAACCCGCAATCACCTTATCATTATATAGACGGCGAACTTTGCGCACATTGCTTTTCATTACGGTATCGCCCAGGGTCGCCTGACCATCTGCGCCAATAATGACTTTATTGCCACGGCGAACTGAAAGGACGGTAGTACCTCGATATTGTTCCAAGATGTGCTCCAAATTAAAAATAAGAGAAAAAAGGGATTACCGCAAAGTAAGCAAGATAACTAAGGGCGCCGATTGTACACCGGTGAATGTGCATGAACAAACCAAAGGGACTAATTAGCGTTTTATCAATGACTTAGCTCCAAAAAAAGGGCAGAAATGTATTGAACATGGGCCAAAATGGGCAGTCTAACCAGGTATGTATGGTATTTAATGTCTTTTTGTTTAGAAATCGAGAATGTTACTGACTGGTGAAATCGACTAAATCAAGGGAGCAAAGGAATAATTTAATAACCATATTTTAATTATGACAAATAGCTGTTGTTTGGTTTTGTCATAGAAGGAAGATGGGAGGCGATTATGAAATTTGCCATTAAAAACATCTATGTTTTATTCATAACATTTTTTTTAATAGCCTTGCCTGCTGAGGTACTGCATGCGGGTAAATTCTATTCTGACATCCAAAGTCAGCCACTTAACGTGACACAAAATATTGAAGAAGGTAAGTCCTTTGAATTATCTCAAGGACAGATTAAAAGTCGCGTCGAGCATCAATTACTGAATTACTTACTCGGTAACAAGATTGATAAATATCTGGATTTTGGTCCAGAAGATGATACGGCTAAAAATAGTAGTCAGCGTTTAAAGATAAGGGTTAATAAACATAAGCTCCTTTTTATCTACCATCGTCAGTTTGATTAAGACAGACATAATGCTTGAAGGTATTATTTAGCGGGAAAAAGAACAGATTCAATTTCCTTGATTTCTTTTTGTGCTTTTTTAATGGCTTCAGGGAGGTCACCTCTTGATAAACCGGTTAAATCCCATGATATGTTGTTGATCATTGGGATTTCATCGTCTTCACTCATAGAATTAAAATCAGCCATAACCGCAACGGCATTGGCAATATTAATGAGTGCAACCTCAGCGGGGAAATCTTTTGCTCTTTGTGGTTCATGATGAAATTCAACACACTCTTGCAGAACAGGGGCAAGCTTCCAGTGTTTAACCAGTTCAGCACCTACTTGCATGTGGTCAAAGCCAAACACATGCCTTTCCGCTTCATAGGTTTCTAATTCTTCGGTGCCTTCCATTAATAATAAAATAGCTTCATGTGATTTTTCAGGTAATTGGTTGAACATAAGAAGCTGACCAATATCATGAAGTAGACCGGCTATAAAAATAGATTCTGCGTGAACCTTTTTAGATTTTTTCGCAAGTATTTGAGCTAACAAACCACAATATAAACTGTGGTGCCAGAAGTCTTGCATAGTGATGAGATCGTTCGGAATGCCATCGAAGGTATCGCTGGCAGCTGTTGATAAAACCAGGTCACGAATTTTATTTGTACCAAGAATGGCAACGGCACGAGTGATTGTTTCAACTTCAGATGAGAGTCCGTAAAAGGCACTGTTAGCAATTTTTAACATACGCGCAACCAGTGCAGGATCCTGAGAGATAACTTTTGCCATATCATCTGCGGTTGCATCAGGGTCGCTGGCTAATTCATTAACCTTAAGAGAGATTTCAGGGAGAGAAACTAAATTGCTGGCATTTTTAACTAAATCATGAACTTCAGATTCTGACATGTTGGCATAAACTCCATTTTTTTTATTTAGTCTAGTTTAAACATGATAACTATCTATAGCAAAGACGTGGCAACGTCACAGTTTAAAACAAAATACTTATAAATATTAAGTCTAGGGTATCTACTTATTAATTAACCCACTTATTTTATTTTTAATCTCTTTCGTATCCCAATCAACTCCACCAAATAAGGCATAACGAATATTGCCCGCCTTATCAATCACGTAACTGGTGGGAAAAGCAAAAACTCCCCAGCGTTTTAATGCATCACCTTTGTGATCAAATAAAATGGGGAAGCTAATATTTACTTTTGTTTTTAAAAAGTGTTCTACGGTTTTTCTATCCTCTGCCATATTAACGCCCAATATGAGGAAATCTTTAGCAGAAAAATGTTTTTGCAGTCGTTCCATTGAGGGCATTTCATGAACACAGGGAGGGCACCAGCTTGCCCAGAAGTTAACCAGAATAACTTTTCCTCTTAATTGAGTGAGATCGACTACTTTATTATTAAGATCTCTTAAAATTAATTCAGGCGCTACAGGATTACCTTTATAGATAGCGAGTTTGCGTTCTTTTTTCCCTGTGAGAACTTTTACCGGTTTATTGTTTGTCGCTGCATGATCCACGTAACGCTTTTTATAGGGTAGAGAATTTAAATAAAGAGCAGCACGTTTTAATGTTGCCGGAAGTTTAATACTCATTTTTTGTTCATAACTATCTGCATCAGGGCGGAAATAATAACGATCCCGTACGCCTTTAACACGCTGTACAAATACATCGCTGCCACTTTTTTCTAATGCAGGAATTGTTTTATCCAGCTTCCAGTACCAGGGAGATTTTTTTGGCTGGAGTACAAAAAGAGGCAGATTAGTTTTCTCAACAATATCAAGTAATTTTCCTTCTACGCCAGGTTCAGGTGTTTCAGTATAAAATTTTGGGCTCATAAGAATAACGACAGCAAGTGCCGGGCTATTTTTGTATTGAACTTGCCAGCGACGTGCTCCCTTTAAAACAGGCAAACTGCCGCGGCCGGTAGTAACAGGAATAATTTTTTTTCCTGTTTTCTTATAGGCATATTCAATGAGTTCGCTGATGTCGGTATCGGGTATACGATCCATGCTGCTACTGGCAACAGGAAGAAAGTGCGCAGCAAAAAGATCAACACGCCAAACCTCGACATTATTTTTAGCCAGTTGCGTTGCAATATCATGCTCAGACTTTTGTGGCCCCGCTTCTGAATATAGCCAAAGGAATACTATTTTGGACTGACTACCTACTGGTTTATATACCGTTACTTCAATTTCAGTTTCCGCATTTAAAGGAACCAAAAGAGATTCTGTCGCAAAAGATAAACGGGAATAAAAGCTTACAACGAGCAATGTTAATAGCAGTAGAATTGCATAAAAATTAAATTTTAGAAAATGATGTATGTGCATAGTTTGAAATATCCGGCTTTGGCCTTATTATTATGTTTATACGAATATCTTATCCTTTAATTGGATTTGATTTAATATGTTTTAATAATTTTAGGAGTAAGAAATGAAGAAATGGCAATGTTTAGTATGTGGATTTATCTATGATGAAGCCGCGGGTATTCCAGATGAAGGCATTGCGCCAGGTACAAAATGGGAAGATGTTTCTGATGACTGGATATGTCCTGATTGTGGCGTTGGTAAATCTGATTTTGAAATGGAAAAAATAAGTTAATGGCAGCGGAACACCCTATTGTTATTGTTGGAAGTGGTTTAGCGGGATATAACGTTGCACGTGAATTTCGTAAGCTAAATACAAGCGCAGAGTTAATCATTGTTGCAGATGATGCTGCTGATTTTTATTCTAAACCGATGTTATCGAATGCCCTGGCGAAGAATAAAATGGCGCAGGAGTTAGTCATTGCGGATGCTGAAAAAATGGCGATCGATCTTAATGCTAAAGTTTTTAAACATACTCGCATTAATAAAATTGATCCGGACAATTATAGTATCTCTACCTCCGACAATGAATTAATCGAATATAGTCAGCTGGTACTTGCATTGGGTGCCTCTGCAATACAATTACCAATAGCGGGCAATGCAGCAGATAAGCTTCTTGCTGTTAATGATCTTGCTGATTATGCAGAGTTTCGAAAAGCAATTGCCGATAAGAAAAATATAGCGATTATTGGTGCGGGTTTAATCGGTTGTGAATTTGCCAATGACCTGGTGCTGTCAGATTATAATGTTTTTATGCTGGATCTTGCTGAATTGCCACTTAATCGATTATTACCTGAGCAATCGGGTGAATACTTAAAAACTGCATTAGCAGAACAGGGTGTAAATTGGCACCTGGGACAAAAAACAAAACAAATTAATTTTACTGAGTCAGTTTTTAAAATTGATTTGGAAAATGGAATAACATTTGAAGTTGATGTTGTTTTATCTGCGGTTGGTTTAAGGCCTAATATACAGTTGGCTAAAGAAGCAGGGCTTAAGGTTAATAACGGTATTGTTGTTAATAAAAATCTTGTAACGAATAAAAAAGGTATTTTTGCTCTGGGCGATTGTGCTGAAGTTGAGGGTTTATTTTTACCTTATGTTATGCCGTTAATGAATTCAGCACGTGCAATTGCAAAAAGTTTAAATGGTGAAACAACATCCGTTAATTTTCCTGCAATGCCGGTAATGGTTAAAACACCTTCCTGTTCAGTTGTTGTCGCACCACCTGCGAATGGTGTTGAGGGTGAATGGATAATTAAACAAGATGAGAGTGGTGTGCATGCACAGTATTTTGACAAGGATGGCAAGCTTCATGGTTTTGCCCTGGTGGGTAAAGCGGTAGAAGATAAACAAGTGTTGACGAAAGAACTTCCCGCCGTTTTAATTTAGAAAAAATTCAGAATTAATCTTCTATATTTTGTGCAGGTGAATTTATATTTACCTTGAGATCATAAATATGATCCTGAATTTGATCGACTAAATTAGTTGTTAAGCTGCTACCCTCATTTTTTATCGGCATGAGTATTTTTTGAATATCAAAACAAATATCTGCTTGCCTTACAAAACCAAATGTTGCAGCCGTTCCCTTAAGGGTATGAATGAGACGATAAAACAACTCGAGTGCACTCTCACTGGTTAGATCAGCTTGATATTCGATCCAGCTGTCTTCAATGGCCTGAAATTTTTCAGGAAGCTGTTGGCAATACTTTTTATTCAAAGCTTCCATGCGTTCGTTAAATTTTCTTTTTTTTTCGTCGCTCATATTATTATATTTGTAAGAATAACCTGTCTATTCGGAAATAACCTTTAGACTAGCATAGATATAATAATCTTAAATAAATATTAGTCCACATTTCATTTAAAACCGCAATCGAACGCAACATTTGTTAGAATAGAAAAATGGATGTTTCTTATATAATTGATCCCTTAAATGATGCACAACGCCAGGCCGTTTGTGCACCAGCCTCAAATATTCTGGTTTTAGCCGGCGCTGGCAGTGGTAAAACACGTGTGCTGGTACATCGTATCGCCTGGCTCATGCAAGCTGAAAACATTTCCCCTTACGGCATATTAGCGGTGACATTTACCAATAAAGCTGCTGCTGAAATGCGCGGCCGAATTGAAAATTTACTGGGTATTCCTTCGAGTGGTTTATGGGTAGGGACTTTTCATGGCATTGCGCATCGTCTGTTGCGTGCACACTGGAAAGAAGCTGAGTTACCACAGACATTTCAAATCATGGATAGTGAAGATCAGCATCGGGCTTTAAAGCGTGTTGTACGCGAGATGGGACTGGATGAGAAACGCTGGGTACCACGTGAAGCACAGTGGTGGATCAATGCACGTAAGGATGAAGGCTTGCGTCCTGATAATATCGAACATAAAAATGATATGTTCCTGAAACACATGGTTGAAATATACCGTCAATATGAAGCCATGTGTCAGCGAAATGGTTCGCTTGATTTTGCTGAACTTTTATTACGGGCCTATGAATTATGGGCTAAACGCCCTGATGTTTTGATGCATTATCAACAACGTTTTCAAAATATTTTAGTAGACGAGTTTCAGGACACAAACACTATCCAATATGCATGGATAAAATTACTTGCGGGCGACACAGCAAATGTATTTGTTGTTGGCGATGATGATCAATCTATTTATGGTTGGCGTGGTGCGCAAATAGAAAATATTTATAAATTTGCAAAAGATTATAAGAATGCCTCTAATTTCCGTTTAGAACAAAATTATCGCTCCACCGGAAATATCCTGGGTGCTGCAAATGCATTGATTGCCAATAATACCAATCGCATGGGCAAAGAATTATGGACCGATGGCAGTGATGGTGAGCTAATCGAAATTTATAGTGCTTTTAATGAAATAGAAGAAGCACGTTATATTGTTGATAAAATTACAGCGTGGACAGACCAGGGAGGACTGCGAAGTGAAAATGCTATTTTATATCGATCCAATGCACAGTCGCGGGTGCTTGAAGAAGCCCTGATGCAAAGTGGTACACCTTATCGCATTTATGGTGGGCTACGCTTCTTCGAGCGTCAGGAAATTAAAGATGCGATCGCTTACTTACGTTTATTAAGTATTAAAAGTGACGACGCATCTTATGAGCGAATAGTTAATGTGCCAACAAGAGGCATAGGGAATAAAACAGTAGATCTTGTTAGAAGTTATGCGCGCGCAAATGAAGTCTCAATGTGGCAAGCAACATTACAACTTATTAAACAAGGTGAGATAACATCACGAGCGCTAAGTTCGTTACAGCAGTTTGTCGACTTAATTTGTGAAATGGAAGTTGATTTAAACAAGATGGAGTTGTTTGAACAAATTGAACATGTCATTCACCATAGTGGCTTGATCCCGCACTATGAAAAAGAAAAGGGCGAGAAAGGCCGCAACAGAATAGAAAATCTGGATGAATTAATAAATGCAGGTCGAACCTTTGAGCAAGATGACTGGGAAGAGTCCGAGGTTGATAAAATGACCGCTTTTATTTCACATGCTTCTTTAGAGGCGGGTGAAGGGCAAGCCAATGAAGGCGAAGATAGCGTACAGCTAATGACCTTACACTCGGCAAAAGGTCTGGAATTTAAACAGGTATTTTTAGCCGGGTTGGAAGAAGGTTTATTCCCGCACAGTCGTTCATCAGAAGAAAGTGGACAACTCGAAGAAGAGCGTCGACTTTGTTATGTTGGTATGACTCGCGCCATGGAAAAACTCACCATCACGCATGCAGAAAAAAGACGTTTGTATGGTGAAGAAACATATGCACGTCCATCCCGTTTTTTAGCAGAAATTCCGGATGAATTTACCCAACTGGTGCGTATG
Organism: Gammaproteobacteria bacterium; assembly: GCA_030594815.1. Taxonomy (GTDB): domain Bacteria; phylum Pseudomonadota; class Gammaproteobacteria; order UBA6429; family Thiohalophilaceae; genus JAGLTQ01. Next base: position 5,896 of record JAUVEN010000009.1, on the reverse strand, counting down.
CAGGGCAGTGCAACACCGGTATCAGGTTACCCTGGTTCTTATCCAGCACAAAAAGAAAAAGCTGTTAGAGATGCCGCACCGGTTCAGCTTGGACAACGCGTCTTCCATGAAAAATTTGGTGAAGGTGTTGTATTAAATTATGAAGGTGAAGGCCGCCATGCTCGTGTGCAAATCAACTTTGATGAATTAGGAAGTAAGTGGTTAGTAATGGAATACGCTAATTTAATTATATAAATTAAAGAAACGCTCCTGGATTCTGTTTCACTCCATCTAGACTGCAAAGGCATAATCGTCATGTAATGTAGCCCGGATGCAGCGCAGTGTAACCCGGGAGAAAGAGGAACCAAGGATGGTCAATTACAGAAGAAGCCAGGAAAAAGGCGCTACATATTTTTTCACCGTTAATTTAAAAAATAGAAAAGAAAATTATTTAATCCATTATATAGAACAACTACGGGAGTCCTTCCTGTTGTTAAACAACAATATCCTTTCGAAATTATAGCCAGTGTTATTTTACCCGATCATCTACATACAATTTGGATGTTACCTGAGAATGACGCTAATTATTCTGCAAGATGGAAAGCAATTAAAAGTAAATTTACCAGACTAGTAATTAAAGAAGGTGTACTGTTAAAGAAAAACAAAAAAGGAGAATATAATTTATGGCAGCGACGTTTTTGGGAGCACCAAATCCGCGATGATTTGGATCTTCAACGCCATGTTGATTATATACATTTCAACCCGGTAAAACATGGTTATGTTGCGCAAGTTATTGATTGGAAATATTCATCATTCCACAATTATGCAAATAAAAAATATTTAAAAAAAGATTGGTGCGGCCTGGCAAATGGAGATGCTGGTGAGTTTGGGGAATGATTTCCCGGATTGCGTTACACTTCATCCGGGCTACTTTAATAGTTTAATTTTTATTAAACAGGTTTTCTCTCAAGCCAATTATTCGCTTTATCGATTTCTTTAAATATTTGAACATCCCAGGGTGAGTCATTAAAAAACGCCGCAAATTGATTAGCTAATTTACTTGTATTTGCAGAAATTAAAATAGCATTTTTAATGCGGGGATTGGATAACCCGGCGGCTTTATGTAAACAGGCAATTTCAATAATTTCCTGTTCGTCAATATCGATTGATTCTATATCGGAAAAATCAACTAATTTGTAACGTAAGTCATCAAATCTCGGATCACCGTAAATGACGGTGCTTGTTTCAATAATTTCAGCACCTGTCACCTTTCCGGAATATTTCCAATAAACCCCTTTAGGTTCCCATGTTAATTGATGTGGCATATTTTTTTCTGATAAGTAATTGAACGTGACTAAGTTAAAAAATAAGCCGGGGTGAGGCTTGCCGAAGTAGTATATCTCATTATGTTGATATTTTTAACCTTCAGTGCATGTAAAATTTACAGAAGGTAAAGGCTATTATGCTTGTGTGAAAATTAACTTTTATCTCTCATTTATAAGATCACGCACTCTTTATAATAATACCTGTGATTTAAAAGGTTTTGCAAACAAGGTTTTTTGTAAATCTTTGTCGATGAGCTCTTGATTACGTTCATATGTGCGCAATTATTGCATCTTACTTGCAAACACAATGATAAGAATTGTTACAAATATCTAAACATTGCAAACTAAAATAGTTGAGCGTTCAACATGGTATTAATTATAGAGCGTATAAACCATTATTCCACACAATCAAGGGATCACGTCATTGCTCAATAAATTTTTGTTGCATGCCTGCACGCGTATCTAATGAAAATAATAGAGAAAAGATTAATCTTATGGCTTTCATTAAAATATTCTTTATATTGTTTGTGTAGCTGAAAATATATTTATAGGAGGGGGAGGAGTAAATTATTTTTAAATTTTATTAATGTATTAATTATAAATAATTGAGCTTTTCTTATTGACGATAAAAGTTTGATTAAGATCAATAGTGGGTGAAGGTTTACCGAGATAATGTCCTTGCGCAAAGTCTACACCGTAATCTCTTAGGATATTTAGTGTTTTTTCATTTTGTACAAATTCAGCAATGGTTTGTTTCCCGAGTGCATGAGCAACCTGATTCATGGATTGTACCATAGCGCGATCTACTTTTGAGGTGTCGAGTGATTGTACAAATGCGCCATCGATTTTAAGTTTATCTACCGGTAAATTTTTTAAATATGCGAATGAGCTAAAACCAGTTCCAAAATCATCCAGTGCAAACTGGCAACCCATATCTTTAAGTTTGGCAATAAATATTTTTGCTGCAGAAATATTTGCGATAGCTGCTGTTTCTGTAATTTCAAATGTCAGGCTTGAGGGTTCGAGCCCGGTGTTATCAAGGATACCCTGAATCATCGGCAATAGTTCTTTGTCTTCAAAGGCACGGCCAGAAAGATTTATGGCAAAGCGAATATTACTGTTTTCCTGGTGTAGTTTAACCAGTGCATGCATAGAGCGGCTTACGGTCCAGTGGTCAACATGATTAATTAAACCAAAGCGTTCTGCGGCAGGAATAAAACCGCCAGGCAAAATTCGTTGACCATCATCTAAATCCATTCTTAATAAGACTTCATAATCTTCAATTATTCCATCTTCAATGGAAACAATCGGTTGATAAACTAAAGAGAAGAGATCGTTTTCGTATGCGTTTTTAACACGGGTTGCCCAACCCATATCTTCTGCCATGCCATCAAGTTGTTTATTCGCAGCATCATATATATGGAAACAATTGCGGCCTTGTTTTTTAGCCATGTTACAAGCGATGTCTGCTTGCGATAATGCGCTTTCAGCTGTTTCTGTATGATTATCAATGAGAGTGATACCCATGCTGCAGGTGATATTAAATAACTGACTTTTAGAAAAGAAACGATATGAGTCAAAGAAGCCTAATAAATTGTGTGCAACAATATTGATAGCTTGTTCGTTAGTATCATAAAGAAGAATCGTGAATTCATCACCACCAAACCGCGCTAATAAATCACCATCACGTAACTTATCTTTTAATAGCTGGCTTACCTCAATAAGCAGTTCATCACCTGCAGCGTGCCCGATAGTGTCATTTACATATTTAAATTGATCAAGATCGAGATAAATAAGTGCACATGTTTCACCGCTACGGGAAAGGCGGCTAATTAAAAACTCGAGTTCTTCCTGGAAGAAACTACGATTTTTTAACCCGGTCAAATTATCGTGTTGAGTTTGATAGGTCAGTTCATGTTCATAGGCTTTTTGCTCGGTAATGTCACGTGCTGTGCCGGTAATGTATTGCACGTTTCCATCAGAACCAATATGTGGACAAGCATTAAAACTGATGTGGCGGGTACGACCCTCCTTGTCTAAATGCGTCGTTTCATAACCGAGTAATTCGTTACCTTCGATAACAGATTGGAATGCTTTATTGTCACGTTCCTTTGATTCATCAGGTTGTAACGCATCAAAAGGCTGATTTAATAACTCTTGTGGATCATAACCATAGATGTGGCGTGCAGCATCATTAAGATAGGTCCAGTTACCTTTAACATCCATACTCCAGACAAGATCATGTGCGGTTACAACCAGATTACGATAGCGTTCTTCTGCTTCTAAAAGCATTGTTTCAGTTGCTTTACTTTCCGTAATATCAGCTACAAGTAGAATATAATACAAGGTGTCATTCATACGCATTTGGCTTATGTGCATGGAGAGTATTAATTTATGGCCATTGCGGTGTGATGCTTCAATTTCCTGACGTATAATTTTTTTGTTACTGTTTTCTTTTGGCAAAGTAACGTTTGGTAATAACCAGGATAAATCACGATGACGAATTTCAGTATCGTTATAGCCAAATAATTGCTCTGCAGCAGGGTTAAACATTTCAATATTCTGTTCTTCATTAATGACAATAATACATTCCGCTGCATGTTCTACAATGGCTTGTACATATTCATCCTGATCGCCTAAGCGATGAAATAAACGGCTTAAGGTTTGTACTAAAAACCCAATCTCATCATTTGAATGCGGCTGTAATTGTCTTGCTAAATCTGCGTGGCTTGTTGCGCCAGTATTTGCCGTCACACTTTCAACGGGCTTCAATGATTGTGTCAGGCTACGATAGGCAAAAATAGTTGAAAGAACTGCGATGAAGCCCATGAGTGCCCATGCCAGTACAACCTCTAGAGAAATAAAGCCGGTTTGCCACCAGTAGTATTTTAATAAAATCGAGGTTGTTAAAAGGGGAATGTATGCTCCTACCAGTAACATCTTGGTGCGCATGCTGACTTGTACACTTGATAAACCGGTGTAGCGTGCAAGTTTTCCAAGAGTTGATAAACCATCAAGATAACCTGGAAGGCCAACTAAAATGGCAATCGTTAGTTGTAATAACATGAATTGAAGTAGTGTCCCTACACTGACTGCCTGGCCACTGGATTGTATAAACCAGTGATGAATAGTAGGAATGGTCAGGACATAAAGTAAAAAGAACATCCAATAGCGGCTAGCAAAACTTTGTTGATGCACACTGAGTTCTTCGGGTAAAAAATTATTATCGGGGTGTTGTAATTTCCACTTTATGATAGGTTGCAGAAAATGTTTAAAGTGAATAGCGCACCAAAGTAACAGGCTGCTATAAATAGCGATTAAGACAAGCCCGGAGTTACCAGTGAAAAGACTTTTTAACTCCACCATATCAAAAAAGCTGGCGGTAGCGTAACCGATCACAGGTGCCAGCGCGAAGCTAACAAAAGTGACAATAAACAACCGTCGTTGTATGAGTAAAAGTGCCTGTTTCATTATATTTTTTTCATTATATTTATTATGTAAAGAGAGGTTATGCTCTTTTAAAACAGATCATAATCATGTCAGAATCAGTGCCTTGTTTCTATAGCTAAAGATGCTTAACTCTTGTATTTAAGATGTATTTAAGCGTTCTCTAATGTTGTTGTTTGGCCTCGTGTAAAAACAAAATTTAAAATAAAAACGGTATAAAAAGGGAAAACCATGAAAAGACGAAATTTAGTCAAAAGTTTGGGTGTCAGCGTTCTCGCAATCAGTATGGTTGTCGCAACGGGCTGCTCAAAAGAAGGTCCAGAAGCGACTAAGGGCGAAAAAGCAAAAGTCGAAAAAGTTTATAAATGGAAAATGGTAACAACCTGGCCTAAAAATTTTCCAGGTCTTGGCACCGGTGCAAACAATGTCGCAAAACTCATCACAAAAATGAGTGGCGGTCGTATCCAGGTAAAAGTGTATGGTGCAAAAGAGCTCGTGCCAGCATTTGAAGTGTTTGATGCCGTTTCTCGTGGCACGGCAGAAATGGGACATGGCGCTGCGTATTACTGGAAAGGAAAAAATGCAGCCATACAGTTTTTCTCAACGGTTCCTTTTGGTTTAACCGCACAGGAAATGAATGGTTGGTTATACCATGGTGGCGGTTTAAAGCTTTGGCGAGAAGTATATGCACAATATAACTTAGTACCTGCGGCGGCAGGGAATACAGGCGTGCAAATGGGTGGTTGGTTTAATAAAGAAATTAACTCAATTGACGATCTTAAAGGCTTAAAAATGCGTATTCCCGGTTTAGGGGGTGAAGTATTTAAACGCGCGGGTGGCACGCCGGTTACATTACCTGGTGGAGAACTTTATACCGCATTACAAACAGGCGCTTTAGATGCAACAGAATGGGTGGGTCCTTATAACGATTTAGCTTTTGGTTTTTATAAAGTGGCGAAGTACTACTACTATCCGGGTTGGCATGAGCCAGGTACAACATTGGAAGCAATTATTAATAAAGAAGCTTTTGATGCTTTGCCTGAAGATTTACAGGAAATTGTTTTAACTGCATGTAAGGCAGTAAATCAGGATATGTTGGCTGAGTATACTGCACGAAACAACGCAGCATTAAATACCCTGGTGAA
>JAUVEN010000133.1 GCA_030594815.1 Gammaproteobacteria bacterium | reverse complement strand
GCACTGTTCACTATACGAATATATCTGACAGTACGTTCTAATGCTTCTTTGATAGTGTTACTTGCTAACCAGGCATAACCAAAGGCGTGTAACGTGGTTGGATGCCAATGTTTAATTGTGTATAGCCCAAAACAGGGGTCGTTAGTTGCTTCAGAAGATAAGTTCCAGAGTTGTGTCATGCCGGAAAAAGGATAACGGGCATTGTAATCATGAATATGGGAGATATCTAAACCGGCTTTTTCAAAAAGAACACGGTGATCTACACCATAGTCCTCGAGACTCTTTGCAATAATGAGCGCCATTGATGTGAGTGTGCTTGGATACAAGTTTTTTACCCGTTGAAAAACTCAAGTATATCAACAATAAATTATCCTACAACTTGTCAGGATAACAGTTTGGCATGAAATGATAATTTTTAATTGACGATCAAACCTAATATTTCCTTAATAGCATTTATTTACATAACAATAATGTTTCCAGGAGATAATGATGTCTACCCCACTACTTACGAATTCTTTAACTCAACAAACAATAAATAATACTGTCAACTGTATTGGAATTGGTCTGCACTCTGGTAAGAATGTTTCCATGGTTATACACCCTGCGGAGACAAATTCCGGGATAAATTTCATCAGAAAGGATGTAACCCCGGGACAAGGCTTTATACCCGGGCGTTGGTATAACGTTGTGAATACCAAGATGAGCACGACTATAGGAAATGAATACGGTGTTACATTACAAACAGTTGAGCATCTACTTGCGGCGCTTAGAGGTTGTGGTATTGATAATGCTTTAATTGAAGTTGATGGACCCGAAATACCCATTATGGACGGAAGTGCAGCACCTTTTGTTGATGTCCTGTTAAATGCAGGTATTAAAGATCAAAAAGAAGACCGTAATATTATTTGGATTCAACGTCCTATTGAATATCGAAATGGAGATAAATATGCCATTTTAATGCCGGGTAGTAGTTCTAAGTTCACTGCAGAAATTCAGTTTGATAATACGGTTATCGGAACAAATGTTTGGTCATTCGATCTTACCCATGATGACTTTAAAAACACTATGTCATGTGCACGGACATTTGGTTTTGCTGATGAAATAAATTCACTCATTGAAGTTGGATTAATTAAAGGAGGATCATTATCTAATGCCATTATTGTTGATGGTAAGGAAATCATAAATGAAGAGGGTTTACGTTTTAAAAACGAGTTTGTACGTCACAAAGTATTAGATTGCATCGGTGATTTCGCCCTGCTTGGTTATCAAATACTAGGCAGTTATTTTGCAAGAAAACCCGGTCATGAATTGAATCATCAATTCATAAAGGCGTTAATTGATAATAGAAGCGCCTGGTCTTATATCACATTGCGTGAATACAATAATATGTTTGGTATCAAACAACCTGATAAAGACAGCAAAGAACAACGTCTTGAATCTCATGCTGTTTATAAATGATATTTCATAATGGTATAACAAATATTAATTAAAGGTATATTAATATGTTGGAAAATAAATCAGATATCGCATTTATAAATCATGATATTAAGAATTACATTGGCAATTCCATCTCGATTTTGCGGATGATTAAATTGGAGAATCCTGATTTAGTTGGAGGTGAGTGTGTTGAAATTGTTATAGATGGATTATATAGAGCGATTGAGCTATCAAATGATATCGCATACAACATTGAAAGCACTACTGAAAATAAAAAACCTGCTAGCAATAGTGGAATGATGACTGTTAATTTAAACCGTCATTTGGATAAAAAGACAAAACCGATTTATGAGCAATTAAGGAAAAGAACAGGCTTAACCATAAATGATACATATGAAATATTAGAAGAAGATAAATTTATCTTCATAAATCATGCTTTAATTATGAGTTTTAGAGAAAACATTATTTCAAATGCCTTAAAAGCAGGAGCAACAAGATTAGATATTCATCATGAGATGAAAAAACACTATGGAATAGCAACATATAAAGACAATGGGAAAGGAATGACACAGAATGAGCTAGATAAAATAATATTATCTTTACATGGCGATGGTGTAATCTGTGGCCTTGGCACGCAAAGTATTTTTAAGGTTGCAGAAGAAATAGGGTTTCATGTCTCATATACTTCTGTTGAAGGTGAAGGCACAACGATTCGTATCATCTATCCATATGTAAAACTATAGGTATCTACTTAACATGCTTCCTATTCTTGATACTCTTCCCAGACACCGCCATCATTTAAACAAACAGAGTGTTCGTTTTCAATTGGTTTTTTATTAGGGATTTTTATTGTGAATTTCACCAATCGACAGTCACGACTTTCTATCATTTCTTTTTTTGTAACTGTGACTGTTCCTTTGTTTTTGCTGTTTTCATTCGACCAGGCATAAGATTTATTAATTTCACCAGAGTTAAGGGCATCATCTGTGGCTTTTAAGACAAGCTCCCGATCTTCGCTAGTAATATTTTTATAAGCGAGATGATCCAAATTAAAAATCCCGCCTATCAGTTTAAAGGGGGCTTTAATAATGCCCGTAAATACACCAGTAACAGCTCCTTCGCCTGTTTTCTTAGCTATCTGTTGTGCGTTTTTAATTATGTTTTCGCCTTTAACCAGTAACCCAGGTATTTCTTTGCGCGTTGTTTCAACTTCTTTTAAAATTGCAGGTATAGATTCTCGTGTTTGTTTAACTTCTTTTAATATAGAAGGCGTAATTTCACGTACGTTTTTTATTTCTGCTATTACAGATGGAACAAGCTCGCGTGTTTTTTTGACTTCTTCGAGAATTGCCGGGATTTTTTTACGTAACTCGGTGACTTCATGAGTTATTGGCGGGATCAATTCACGAATCTTACTCACTTCAGTAACAACAGGTTTAATGTTTTTGCTAGTGACTTCAATTTTTTCGAGGAGAAAAGGCAGCTCATTGACAACTTGAGAGAGTATTAAGCTGAAATATATAAGTGCAGCACTTAGGCTAAGTATACTTAAGGGTAATAAGTAAGTGACAATATATGGCTTATCACTCATCTTTATTTGTTATCAAGCCATTGTCGTGCCTGAGCTTCATCATTTGCATTAAAATATTCAATAGGAACTGGTCGCAAACCTTTTAAGGTAAACAATGTGGCTAAGTCTCTCCACTTTTCGTCACCTACAATTGCCATTTTATTAATTAACTTATCATTACGATCGGAAAAAGAGGTATCTTCCCAACCTTCAGTTGATTCCCAACCAGTAAAGTCTTTTAATATAATCAAAATTTTAATATAGCCAAGCTTATGGATAATAGGGCCAAGCTCGGATTGAATTTGATAAAATTCCTTTTCAGCTAATTCACCGGAAATATGAAATAAAGCTAGATTGTCACTTTCAAGTTTAAATTCAATTGGCATAATAATTGTTCCTATACAAGGTCTGTCTGAGATGTTTAATAATTCAATATAAAAACTATAGTGTCAACACATGTTTTTTAACGCTCTTGAGCGTGCATAACGGTTAAGCTGTTCGATATTGTTATTTATTATATTACAGACTGATACTTTTTCTTATTTCCATACCTATCAGACTGCTTATCAGGCTGCTACCGCTATTAAAACTTAAAGGTTAACCCTGCCTTTAGTTCAGATTGCCAGAGCGCATCAGATGAAATAAATATTTTGCAACCAGCATTGCCACATAAAGTAACACTCCCACTATTAAAAATAGTTGAATAGCCGCGCGCTTCAAACATAAGGTATAATCTTTTAGTCAATTTAACCCGACTACCTAAACCAAAACCAATAGAACTTCGTATTTTACTATTGTAACCGCCTGATGTTGGTTTAAAATGCGTTAGACCAAAGGTACCAACTAAATAAGGCTGTACTCTCTCACCTGGCCATAAATAAATACCGCCTATATGTAAATAATCGATATCAAGATCAATCAATACATCGGGAGAAGCGGTTCCACTAAGGAGTTGAGTCTCTTGATGACTATATACTAGTTCATACATTGTGTTTTTAGTGTAAGACCAATCGACAGATATTCCGTTACTCGTCGTTTCTTTAATTTTTAAATTTCTATCAGTCCCAACTTCTTTAAGTGCCCCACCCGCTCTGTAGCCAGTAAACACACTGACATTTGTCTCAGCAAGGAGTATATGACTTGTAAAAAAGCAAAAAACATAAACTAAGAATTTCATTAGACGACTCATAATATCTTTTTACCCATAGTTCTGAATTTTATTAATGTCATTTTGATTGTTTATAATTAAGCAGAGAACTCTATAAATTCTTTCGGTTTTAATGGTTTAGAAAAACACCAGCCTTGAGCCATGTCTACACCTAAACTATTGAGAACTTCAGCCTGAATTTTTGTTTCAACACCTTCTGCAATAATTTCAAACTCCATAGCTTTTGCATATGCTACGAGTCCTTTAACTATTTTAGGTATCTTTTCTTTGTCAGTAATTTGATCAATGAAATGTTTATCAAGCTTGATAATATCAGCTTGTAATTGTGAGAGTTGCAGCATGTTTGCATCACCGGTACCAAAATCATCAATAGCAACTTTTACATGACCATTAAGCGTTCCTAATGTTTCGAGCGCCAATTTATCCGGGAAACCTCGTTCAGTTATTTCCAGTACAATTTTATCGAGCACTTCAACTAATCCGGATTTAATAGCCGCATACTCTAACCCCCCTCGCCCAATTATTTCAGGTGGTACATTAATGCCAATATGTACATTATCATTTGAACGTAGCCACTCGCCTAAATCATTTTGGACTTGCTCAATGATCCAGTAAGTAAGTAAGCCTGACATAGAGGTGTTTTCTATTGTGGGAATAAATTCATCAGGTGTGATATTTTCACCCGCTTTCGTCCATCGTATCAGCGCTTCTGCACCAACACATTTATTGTCAACCAATGATATTGTAGGCATATACACCATGTGAAACTCATTATTATCAAAAGCATTTTTAACTTGTTCTAAAGTTTTCATATTTTACTCCAATATGAGTCACCATTAAATTTAATATTTATAATGGCTTACCTGCAATAACAAAAAGCATATGTTGAATATTTTGCTCCATGGTGTATGAGTCGACTTTTGTGCAACCGGATGTTGCAAATAAATTGTTCGGTAGCTCTTTAATCTTTTTAATATATTTTACAAACGTTGTTATTTTAGTTTCAGTGGCCTTACCTTTTTTATCAGTGATAGTTTGGGTCAGCGAACTTCGCAATCTGTAGCCTTTTAATGATTTCGAGGCTTCCTTAAGAGCTTCATCCATTTGAGGATAACCTGTTGCTTTCCATACATGTTGTAATAGTGGTTTAGTATCTAGACCAACTATTTTAGGTGTCAACCAGACATCATGACAACTCGAGCACGAAGGAAGCTCCATGCCTGGGATGCGTTGCATGCCTTCCGACCCGTGCACGCTCACGATCTGTTCGTCAACGACCTCAGCATGACAGTCCCCACATTCCAC
>JAUVEN010000142.1 GCA_030594815.1 Gammaproteobacteria bacterium | reverse complement strand
ACTCAATGTCGCACCCGTTTCAAGTAAGACATCATTAATTTGCATGTCACTTAGCTGTTGTAATACAGATGCTAAATCAACACTGGTATTACAGTATGGCATCATATGAATATCAGCACCGGCATCCTTTAACGCTTGTGCGATATGTTCGTCAGCACTGCAGGTCATTAAAACAGTTTGACCTTTCTCTTTTAACATTTTCGAATCGGTTGGCATGCTTAAATTTGTATCAACAACAACACGTATTGGCTGAGAATCAATACCCTCTAAGCGAACCGTCATAGATGGATTATCGGCCAATACCGTTCCAACACCCGTTAAAATTGCTGAACTTCTGGCGCGTAAACGTTGTACGTCTTCACGCGCAGCAGCAGATGTTATCCATTTGCTTTCACCTGATGCCATTGCTGTTCTGCCATCTAAACTCATGGCTAACTTACAACGAACATAAGGCAAACGTTTTTGCATACGTTTTATAAAACCCAGGTTTAATTCTTTTGCCTGATCTTCCAGCAAGCCCTGTTCAACAAATATTCCCGCAGACTCAAGTTGCTTTAAACCTTGTCCTGCTACTTTTGAATGCGGATCAATCATCGCAGCAACAACACGTTTAACTTTTGCTTTGATGAGTGCATCAGTGCAAGGTGGCGTCTTTCCCTGATGGCAACATGGCTCTAAAGTTACATAAGCAGTTGAACCTTCAGCTTTTCCATCTGCTTGTTTTAATGCATTAATCTCTGCATGTGCTTCACCGGCTTTTTCATGCCAGCCTTCACCAACAATTTCACCGTTTTTTACTAAAACACAACCCACATTAGGATTTGGTGCAGTGGTATTAATACCTTTTTTCGCCAACATCAAAGCATGAGACATATACTTGTGATCATCAGCAGAAAATGTCATCTAGTCATCCTCAGGTAACAATGATTTTTGTTGGCGCTTAACTTCTGGCGAAGGTCCTTGTTTAAGTTTTTCAATCTCTTCTTCAAACGCACTTACATCTTCAAAACTTCTATACACCGAAGCGAAGCGCACATACGCAACCTGATCTAAATCACGAAGTTCATCCATGACCCAACTGCCCACATACTCCGCAGGAATTTCTCTGTCACCTGTTGCTCGCATACGTTTCATAATATGCACAATGGCTTTTTCAACATCATCTGTACCAACAGGGCGTTTTTCTAATGCGCGTTGAATACCTGAACGAAGCTTATTTTCATTAAAGGGTTCACGTTGCCCTCCATGCTTAATGATATAAGGCATCACCAGTTCTGCAGATTCGAATGTAGTAAATCGTTCACCACATGACTGGCATTCACGACGACGTCTTACCATTGCGCCTTCATTGGCTAAACGTGAATCAATAACCTTGGTGTCGTCAGCGCTGCAAAAAGGACAATGCATAGTCTATTTATATACTGGGTTCTTTTTACAAACTTCTGATACTTTAGCTTTAACTTCTGCAATAACTTTTTCATCACCACTGGCATCAATAATGTCACACATCCAACCGGCTAAATTACTGCAATCTGTTTCATCAAAACCACGTGTGGTTACTGCAGGAGTACCAACGCGAATACCACTTGTCACAAAGGGTGACTGGGGATCATTAGGTACTGAGTTCATGTTAATAGTGATATATGCTAGACCTAGCCACGCATCAACCGCTTTGCCTGTTAACCCTTTTGCTATGAAGCTGACGAGGAATAAGTGATCATCTGTTCCACCTGAAACAACGTCATAACCACGATCAATAAATACGGTTGCCATTGCCTGTGCATTTTTGACAACTTGTTTTTGATACTCTTTAAACTCAGGTTGTAAGGCTTCTTTGAATGCCACTGCTTTTGCTGCAATAACATGCATCAATGGACCACCTTGAGTACCGGGGAAAATCATTGAGCTTAATTTTTTCTCAATTTCTGGATTTGATTTTGCGAGGATAATGCCGCCACGTGGTCCACGTAATGTTTTATGTGTCGTTGATGTTGTTACATCCGCAATGCCAACCGGACTAGGATAAATACCCGCTGCAATCAAACCAGCAACGTGTGCCATGTCTACCATTAAGTAAGCACCCACTTTATCTGCAATGTCACGGAAACGCTGCCAGTCAACAACACGTGAGTACGCAGAAAAGCCTGCAATGATCATTTTTGGTTTATGTTCAGTCGCTAAGGCTTCAACCTGCTCGTAATCAATTTCGCCCGTTTCTTCATTCAAACCATACTGTACAGCATTAAATAGCTTGCCTGAAAAACTGACTTTTGAACCATGAGTTAAATGACCACCATGAGCAAGGCTCATTCCTAAAACGGTATCGCCAGCATTTAATAATGCAAAATAAACAGCAGCATTTGCCTGAGAACCTGAATGGGGTTGAACATTTGCATAATCTGCATTGAATAATTCTTTAACGCGATCAATCGCAAGTTGCTCTGCAATATCAACATACTCACAACCGCCGTAATAACGTTTACCAGGATACCCTTCAGCATATTTATTCGTGAGTACAGAACCCTGAGCTTCCATTACTCGTGGGCTGGCATAATTTTCTGAAGCAATTAGCTCAATGTGCTCTTCTTGACGAATTTCTTCATTTTCTATTGCTTGCTTCAACTCGTCATCAAAACCCGAAATTGTCATGTCTTTATTGAACCCTTTACCTAACATGGATATCCCCTAAGTATGTTTTCTTAAAAATATTAATTTCTTTATAATCAGCAGGTTAACAAATACTGCTAGGCTAAACGGCCAATATTAGAACGTATTTTCTGTTCAAATTTACGTCACTGAAAAAGGTCGATAATACTAACCGATCTTTGTAATAAATGCATTGAAACTTAGGCTTTGACGGGCGAATGAAGCGGAATATTGAAAGCGCTGGAAGTATGAAAAAAATCAGGTCAATTGCCCCGAAATATATTTTTATTTCTCGCCTTTGCTTAAGATTTATTTTCTTTAAAATAAAAAACCCCGCCAAAAGGCGGGGCAAAAAGTACAACGTATTTTATTTAATTAATTATTCGTATCAATTTAGTCTTCTTCGAATTCACCACCAACGCTAATTGTTAGAGCTTCTTGAATCGCTGTAGGTGAACACATAATTGACGCAAAGCTGTTGCTACCCATCATCGACAAATCAGGGAAACTAATGGCAATACGGAACTCGGCCGGTAAGGCATAAACGGTACCTTTTGAAATAACAATTTCATAAGGTAAGTGACCTGTTGATTTCAATTTTTTGAAATCAATTTTGTCCATAATGTACTTATCACCACTGCAATCCAGATTACCTGGGCCCGCCATGCTCACACCAATTACCGTTTCTTCTTTGCCAGGAATATCGATACGGTAAACTTTTTTCGCACCACCTTTACTGCCTTTGGCTAATGCTGCTTCAACTTTTTCAATCGCAACTTGCTGGTTTCCATATTCAGCTAAATTAAGGCGATCATCAAAATAAGGCATTAACCATTTATATTGGTAGTCACGTAATTTTTTAGCTGTAACACCTTTGTCTGAACCAAATGCACCTTTATCACCTAATGCACCTTTTAACTCCGCTGAAACAGACTTTAAATCACCCTTCATGCGATAAGCATGTGACATGTAAGTTGGGTTGGTATAAGCAACCTGAACGTCATTTTCAGCCTTAGTGATAGTGATACGTTGAGCTGCACCAAAAGCACCGAAATCAGACTTTGCAGCGTTTGCTTTTAAAGTACTGTTTGTCACAATTAAAATCGTTGCATTACTATACGGTGAATATTCACCAACCACTTCAAATCCGGCTTTAGTGAGTTTTGCTTTAGTAGCAGAAGCAATCGCGGCTACATCGCCCGCTTTTTTCTCTGCCAAAATATATGTTTTCAATTTAGTATCTGCTGCAATACTCGTAGCAGCATATAATAAGCCAAGCCCAACCATTAAAAATTTAACTAATTTCATTGAATTATATCCTCGAAAAAATTTATTATTTTAGTAGAAAAGGAACATGTAAAAGTTACAAATAGTTCTGCACTAATAGTACGCCCTGAACAAAATAGCAGCAACCAATGAGAGGAATATTATTATTAAAAGCGCTCAGCTGTCTGCTCGTTCTTATTGATGCGGCTATTGTAGCTGTTGCTACAATAGCGCCCAATAATCTTATTTTTTTTGACTCCCCCACACACCAAGCAATGGGGTATAACTATTATTTACATAAACAAACTGATATCAGCTTCACCAGCAAATTCGAAGAACAATGCTGCACCACCAAACTCAACACCATCGATGAATGCTTTTGGATTCATATCAAACAAATCAACGGTCATTTGGCAGGCAATAAATCTTACTTCTGCTTCCTGACACAGTTCGCGTAGCTCTTCCAGGCTCGCAACACCTTTTGCTTTCATTTTGTTTTTCATCATCATGGTCATCATGCTTTGCATGCCAGGAATTGCGGTACCTATAACAGGGAACCACTTGTCCATTGCCATTGGCATTGGCATACCCGGGTTACCTAATGGGCTTACCTGTACATCCATCTTTTTCTTCAATAATTGCAGTCCGTAAAAAGTGAAGAAGATTTC
>JAUVEN010000143.1 GCA_030594815.1 Gammaproteobacteria bacterium | reverse complement strand
AACAGCACCCTATTTCTAAGATGCTGGACGCGATACTTTACACTGCACTGCACTGCCCTGCACTGCCTTGCCCTGCATTGCGCTGCATTGAGATGAAAAACACCTCGAACAGCACCCTATTTCTAAGATGCTGGACGCGATACTTTACACTGCGCTGCTTTGCCCTGCTGTGCATTGCGCTGCATTGAGATGAAAAACACCTCAGATAATGCCCCTTGAGACACTACCTGCGATACTTTACACTGTCCTGCCCTGCCCTACTTTGCGATACTCTACATTGCTATGCGCTGCGTTGCCCTGCGTTGCCTTACATTGTGAGATTTAACTCACCTTTTCAAAGAGTGCTGTTCCAAATGTAGGACGGAAATCACCGAACCCGCCATATTTACAGCACTTATTAAACATGTTAATCAAATCGCGCTCAGTGGTGATTGATTCATCAAATTCAACAGAGCCTTCAAACGACCAGTCAAAAAAGATTGGGAATACTTTAGCCAGACGCACCTGGCCTTGAGGTAAGATCATTTTATGTCTGAAATCCTGATTTAAAACAATATCTGATTTTTCCTTAACCGTTCTTTGATATTTATAAGACAGCTTGAGCTTATCTTCAACCATGAACAGACCGCTACGAATAGCTTTTTTTGATACCTTACAAGTCGAAAAACTAACAGCACCCAAAGCGGCCATAATCCAAGTGGACGGAACATAAATTCCTAATTCATCGTCCCAGTAAATCTTAGAACGCATATCCAGTTCGGCAATTTCCGCGTAATCTTCATCCGTTTTTTTCTTATTTGAAGTAAGAGGCTTCTTCAATTTAGAATATTTATTTAAAGGATCTGCGCATTGTGGATTATTAACCAAAAGTGGTCTTACGCCTGTGATTTTGTATTTTAAAGTTTTCATTTTATTTCCTTGTTTATTTAATAAATCTAATCAGTTTTGATTAGAAGTGATGCGTTGCTCTGCATTGCTTTGCCTTGCCCTGCGATACTATACCTTGCCTTGCATTGTGAGATTTAACTCACTATATGGAATTGGCTCAAATCAAGTTCATCGACACGATTACAATCCTGCCAATCATCTGTGCTGATAACTGAATCCGTAAATAATGCTATCTCTCTCATGGACATGATAAAACTCCTAGTTTATTTAAAAATGGTCGGTGGGGAATCCCACAACCAATGAACGCAATTATACGCTTTTTACTGTAATTGTCAAGAAAAACATGCACCATCTTGACAATTACAGTAAAAAGCGTATAATTAGGGACTATTGTTAATGGAGTATATTAAGTATGAAACCAGTTTTAAGGGATTATCAGCAGGAGATGGTAGATAACATTTACCAAGGATGGGACGCTGGGTATCAAAATTTAGGTGGAGTGCTTGCTACTGGTTCAGGTAAATCGGTGATCATATCTCATATAGTGGACAAGCATAAAGGCGCATGTGTAGTTTTAGCGCATAGATTAGAACTGGTATCTCAAATGTCTGTGCATTTAGCAAGAGATGGTATTATTCATCGAGTTATTGGGAGTCGTACACTTTCTCAAATTTGCGTAAAAATGCACATTGATGAATTTGGACAATCTTTTATTGACCCACAATCAAGTACAGCAGTTGCCAGCGTTCAAACGATTGTTCGTCGTGGTGAAGAACTGAAAAGATATTTACCTACCGTTAGTCTCTGGGTCTGTGATGAATTTCATCACCTTACCCGTAAAAATTTGTGGGGTCGTGCTATTGAAATGTTCACCCGACCTGACGTTAAAGGTTTGGGATTATCAGCCACACCATTACGAGCGTCAGGTGAAGGGTTAGGTCGTTCTAGCGATGGTGTGATTGATAAATTAGTCATTGGTACTGATATGAGACATTTAATTAATAAAGGTTATTTGTCCGATTATCGAATTTTTGCACCTACCAGTAATCTTGATTTAACAGATATTGATGTTTCTAAAACAACAGGTGATTACAACATTAATGCTTTGCGTAATGTTGTCAATAAATCCAGTCTGGTTACTCACGATAAATCAACTTTAACCGGGGATATTGTTAAATCCTATTTAAAATTTGCTAAAGATAAACTGGGTTTAGTTTTTATTCCTGATATGATTGCAGGGCATGAAATAACAGCACAGTTTAATTCAGTTGGTGTTCCTGCTTGTCTTGTGAATGCTAAAACACCTGATTTAGAACGAGTTGAAATTGTAAAAAAATTCTCTAAAAGAGAATATATGGTTTTGGTCAATGTTGATATTTTTGGGGAAGGTACAGATATTTGCGCAGTTGAAGTAGTATCACTTGCAGCACCTACTCAAAGTTTCAGTCGTTTTTCTCAACGGTTCGGTAGAGCTTTGCGTCCATTGGAAGGTAAAGATAAGGCCATAATAATTGATCATGGTGGCGATGTAAGCAGGCACGGACTACCTGACGCACCAAGAGAGTGGACATTAGACAGACGCACCAAACGCGCTAAAGTAGTGGATGATAGTATCCCGGTCAGAACGTGTCTGAAATGCTTCTCTGTTTACGAAAGCTATCAGACAACCTGCCCTTACTGCGGGACTAAGCCAATTCCAGCAGACAGGAAAAGCATAAAATGCGTTGATGGGGACTTAACAGAACTATCACCCGAAACACTGGCTGAAATGCGCGGTGCGGTAGATGTGGTTAATTCGGACATTAACGAGCAGATTATAGATTACCGACAAGAACTATTAAATAACCACTGTAAACCATTTCATATCCGGGCACATTGCAATCGTAAGACAAAAGAATTACAGCACCAGCAAGCCAGTCAAGAAACTTTACGCGATAGAATGGCATGGTATGGGGGACATAGACGCTCAGAAGGGAAAACAGATCAAGAAATATTTAAGCTATTTTATCTGAAATTTAATATCTCGTGGATAGAGGCGCAGTCTTTACCGGGAGATGAAGCAGATGAACTTTATAATCTAATAGGAGAACAAGCACATAATGAACTTGAAAGTAAAACTGAAGTATAAGAAATCAACCAAAGGTACTTTTGTATTTGGTAATGATGATGAATCCGCCCCAATTCCTACACTTTATATTAAGCGTAGTGCGATTAGTGGTGATACTGTTCCTAAAGTAATAATCTTAACAATTGAAGGTAGTAACGATGAGTGAAAATAACATAACCCCAATTATGACACCTGAGGAATTTAAAAAACGTGCTGATGAGCGTTATAAACGTGCTGAAGAAATTGCCAATGCAATGAATCATCTTTTTGAAGGTGAACATATTGAATCTATTGGTAATGCTCAGCTTATCATCATGACGCATTACATTGCCTCGATACCTACCGAGGCCCGTGGAATTTTTATCAATGGGGTCATTGGGTCTATTAATAAACTTCAAGCAAAGTTAAATAAGGCGAAGCATTAAATGAGTAAGTCAGAAAAGGCCACACAAGCCGAAGTCATGCTTGGGGCCAGTCGTAAAGGCTGGTTACTCTGGCGTAATAATAGCGGTGTTGCGGTTCGTCAGGACGGTACACCCGTACGCTATGGTCTGGCTAATGTTTCCCATAAGATGAACCAGATCATTAAATCTAGCGACTTGATAGGCATACGTCCGGTTGTTATTACTCAGGAAATGGTGGGTAAAATTTTCGGCCAGTTTATTGCACTGGAATGCAAACAGGAAGGTTGGAAGTTCAAAGGTAATGAACACGAAACAGCTCAGAAAAATTTTATTGACCAGATTAACATCAAAGGTGGATACGCTTGTTTTGTTAGTGATAAGTTGATATAGATTCATAGTAAGTATGAAAACAACAGCAGAAATCTTATTGCAGATTAAACATGAAATTCTTGCCAGTCATAATGAGATTTCTGAACGCTTACGTCAGATTGAAAATGACATTCATACGTTAAATTTAATTCTCATGGAGAGGAATAAGAAATGAATCATTATGTACAGATTGTTTTTCTATTAATGTTTACAATATTCGGTGGAATTTTAGTTAATAAAATACCAAACCCGTCAGGTATTGAAGGTATTGAGGACTGTATGATGAAGCATATTAAACCGAACAGTACGCAACAGCATTATCGGGTTATCAAAGCGTATTGTAAATTAAACCAATAGAATACTACCCATGACGCCAAGCAGCAAAGTGGCGTCCAATAAATAACACCTGCATTAGATACACAATATTCCTTTGTACTCATGTGTGTGTGGTTGGGGTATCTATCGTTAGTCTCACGCTACGAGACACTTAATTAAAACTAACTGGAGAAACATAATATGATTAATTATAATTTTTACCACTGGTTGTACGGATGCTGGTATCGCATCAAGAAATTTATCCAAAGCCGCAGATATGTTTGAACTGAATAGGCGAATTGTTTTTTACAATGGAATAACAGATTCTTACATATTAACTATTGAGGGTCGTTGTTCAATCGGTGGTTCAAGTAATCAACTACAGGTT
>JAUVEN010000117.1 GCA_030594815.1 Gammaproteobacteria bacterium | reverse complement strand
AAAACTTTTGTTTTATCTGCATTTGTAGCTAGTGCAATGGGACTTGCTGGTAGCCTTGCTGGTTGTGTAGGAGTTGCTGCAACAGGGGCCGCAGTTGATCATATAAAAAAGAAAGGTAAATTAAAAACTGGAAAATCTATAACTCGGCTAAGCGAAAAAATACTCAACGAGCTTCAACCCAATATTGATCAATTAGCATCCAAATATATTGGTGCTGAAATACCAGCCATACAAATACTTTCAATCAGAAAAGCACTTGATACAAATAAATAATACTTAAAATATATATCACTTACCTACTTTGTTTTATCCATAGGCTGTCCACAACGGGGGAGCCCTATCCCCCAGAGTTGTGGTCAGGCTGTGGACAAAACATAATTAAATGCAATCTATGGGACAAAGTATTATCTAAGGGACAGACAAACAAAAAAGCAGTTACCGAATAAACGATAACTGCTTGATTGATATAACTTATATGGTGCGCCTGGCACGATTCGAACGTGCGACCGCTCGGTTCGTAGCCGAGTACTCTATCCAGCTGAGCTACAGGCGCTCTTGAAGTTGCGCACTATACATGGATATTAAATAAATTCCAATGCTTTAGTGCTGGTATATCTAGTATTGAATAATGGCAGAGAAGGAGGTCACTCTCGGCCGTCCATGTCCTTCGTGACACCTGCATCATCCATGTGCAATGGGATTATTCGTCCTTCATCCTTATTCAGTCCTCACCCTTCGGGTCGTCAGCATTTATGCTGCCGTTTTCCCTCGCAACAACGCTCGGGAATCAAACCCAACTTAATTTATTACATCTCGGGTTCAAACTCAGTTTTAACTTATGTAACGTTAAAGCTGATTTTATTATCTATTGAATAATGGCGGAGAAGGAGGGATTCGAACCCTCGATAGGGATTAACCTATACACCCTTAGCAGGGGCGCGCCTTCAGCCACTCGGCCACTTCTCCAGTATTCAACAAGTGCGCAAGGATACTGAAGGACTAAGCCAAGGTAAAGCCTTTATGACGCTAATAGTGGATTTTTCTTACTCGTTACCGGGTTCTTTCGCTTCGTTCTGAATGCGTTCATAAATTTCTTCACGATGGACAGAAACATCACGCGGAGCGTTAACACCAATGCGTACCTGGTTGCCTTTGACGCCAAGGACAGTCACGGTCACTTCATCACCGATCATGAGCGTTTCACCTACTCGTCTTGTTAAAATCAACATACTTATATACTCCTCAAACTTAAATCTTTAGTTACAGTTCCTTCTGTGTCCTTGTAGAATCTAGTGAAACTAGCTCAGTTATGACACGCTCAACCTCTATATCGACATGAAAAAAGGAAACTTTAAAAAATATCTAATTACTTAATTATAAATGATATTTAGCGAATTAAGGGCCTATTTTCTTCAATCCTTAGCCTCATCCAGACCAAACTCTGAATGCAGAGCGCGCACGCCCAGTTCCAAATACTTTTCATCAACCACGACTGAAATCTTGATTTCAGAGGTCGAGATCATACGAATATTAATGCCTTCGTCAGCCAGGGCCTTAAACATCTGACTTGCGATACCGGCATGAGAACGCATTCCTACACCAACGAGGGAAATCTTCACAATCGTATTATCACCAATAACTTCACGGGCGCCCAGTTCTTTAGATGTTTTGTTCAAAATGGCCAGGGCACTGTCATAGTCATTACGATGTACAGTGAAAGTGAAATCGGTTGTGCCATCAGCACCCACATTCTGAATAATCATATCGACTTCAATATTGGCATCACCAATTGAGCCTAGGATATTGTGCGCCACACCGGGTTGATCCGGCACACCTAAGATAGTGAGCTTGGCTTCATCACGATTAAAGGCGATTCCTGAAATGGCTGCCTGTTCCATATTATCTTCCTCATAGGTAATCAAAGTACCTGGCCCTTCTTTAAATGATGAGAGCACGCGTAATTTCACATTATATTTACCGGCAAACTCGACAGAACGAATTTGCAGTACTTTTGAGCCCAAACTGGCCATTTCCAGCATTTCTTCAAAGGTAATTTTTTCCAGACGTCGAGCATCCGGTACCACTCTGGGATCAGTAGTATAGACACCATCGACGTCTGTATAAATCTGGCACTCATCTGCTTTTAGAGCCGCAGCGAGGGCAACAGCCGTCGTATCTGAACCACCACGCCCTAAGGTTGTGATATTTCCGTGCTCATCTTTGCCCTGAAAACCAGCAACTATGACGATGCGACCTTTATCTAAGTCTGAACGAATTTTTGATTCATCAATATCAAGAATGCGTGCTTTAGTATGGGAGCTGTCAGTTAAAATATGCACTTGTGAGCCAGTATATGAGCGCGCATCGTAGCCCCGCTCTTTTAACGCCATACCTAATAAAGCAATAGTGACCTGCTCACCAGTCGAAACTAAAACATCGTATTCACGTGGATCAGGTTTAGCAGAAATTTGCTGAGCCATTTCAACTAAACGATTGGTTTCTCCGCTCATAGCCGAAACAGCAACAACCACATCATGACCTGCTTTTTTCGCGGCGATCAAACGTTCAGCGACATTTTCGATTTTTTCAACCGAGCCGACTGAAGTGCCACCATATTTTTGAACGATTAAAGCCATGACTTACCCACGCAAAAAGGACGCAAATTAAACACTAATTCGTCACAAATTTAAAGAGAAAGCCTTGAAAAACATGGACTAATAAGGCCGTCGTGCAAAAGGCACGTTTTGGAAAAGAATTTATTCGGGTGTAAAAAGACTAAATGAAAATCATTATTATTTAAGTATTTCTTTGTGGAAACAAATAAATATGAGTTAAGGTGAAACCCTTAACATATGATAGAAAAGCTTAAGCAGTTTGTTCCTGAACCCAATCTGCAACACCTTTTAATGCAGCTGATAAATTTTCAGGTTGATCTCCACCAGCTTGAGCCATGTCTGGTCGGCCACCGCCCTTACCACCCACCTGGCTGGCAACAGAATTTACCAAATCACCGGCTTTAATTTTATTCGTTGCATCTTTACTGACGCCGGCAACTAAACTGATTTTTTTACCATCAACAGCAGCGAGAACAATTGCAGATGTTCCAAGTTTATTTTTTAACTGATCCAAAGTGTCCCGTAATGTTTTTACATCTGCACCTTCAAGATTGGCTGCTAAAACTTTAATGCCGTTTATTTCAACTGCTTGTGAAGAAAGATCAGAGCCCTGGCTGCTCGCCAGTTTACCTTTGAGTTGAGCAAGTTCTTTTTCTAAATTACGGTTCTTATCTATTAACTGGCTAACGCGACTCGATATATCATCACGATTACCTTTTAACATCGAAGCTATTTTTGCTAACTGACTTTCACCTTTATCAGACCAGTCTAAAGCATGCTCTGCAGTAACCGCTTCAATGCGACGGACACCGGCAGCAACACCACTTTCACTAATAATTTTAAATAAACCAATGTCACCGGTATGTGAAACGTGAGTACCACCACAAAGCTCAACAGAAAATGGGCTCATACTTAATACTCGAACTTCATCACCGTACTTCTCACCAAACAAAGCCATAGCACCACTGGCTTTTGCTTCATCGGGTGTCATTATTTTTGTATCAACAAGGTGGTTTAAACGTATGTGTTGATTAACAAGATGTTCAACTTCTTTTAATTGATCAGGAGTAATTGCTTCAGGTTGAGAAAAATCAAAACGCAAACGTTCAGCCTGAACTTGCGAACCTTTTTGAGTAACGTGATCACCTAAAACAGTACGTAATGCTGCATGAAGTAAATGTGTTGCTGAATGATTTGCAACAATTGCCTGACGACGTTCACTGTCAACGTGAGTCTTTACGACATCACCAACTTTTAATGAGCCTTGTAATACCTCACCATAATGACCAAAGACGGCAACACCCTGCTTTTGAGTGTCCTTCACTTCAAATTCTGATTTACCACAAGTCAATAATCCGCTGTCGCCCATTTGCCCACCGGACTCAGCATAAAAAGGTGTTTGTTCCAGTACGAGCATTGCAACTTGATTTTTTTCTATTTTGTTAATGGCTTTGCCTTCAACATAAATCGCTTCAATTTTTGATTGGCCTTCTAAATATTCATAACCGGTGAAATCTGTTTCACCATCAATATCTAAAGCATCTTCATAATGACCACCGAATGTACTCGCAGCACGTGCACGTTCACGTTGTGCTTCCATTTCTTTTTCAAAACCGGCCATATCTAACGTCAAGTTACGCTCACGTGCAATATCATTGGTTAAATCTGCAGGAAAACCATAGGTATCATAAAGTTTAAAAACAACTTCGCCTGATATTACTTTACCTTTCATATCACTAATGGCTTGTTCCAGGATGACCATTCCCTTTTCTAATGTTTCAGAAAAACGATCTTCTTCCTGATGTAACGCTTTTTCAACTGTCGCTTGAGCTTCTTTTAATTCAGGATATGCATCACCCATTTCTTTTACTAATGGTTTAACCAATTTATAAAAGAACGCTTCTTTTTGGCCTAAGTTATTACCATGTCGAAGTGCTCGACGAATAATACGACGCAATACATAACCACGACCTTCATTTGCTGGCAACACGCCATCAACAATTAAAAAACTACAAGAACGAATATGATCAGCGATAACTTTTAATGAGTTGTTATCTTTATCGACGCAGTTTGTTTCTTTGGCAACAGCAGCAATTAAGTGTTGAAACAAATCGATATCATAATTACTGTGACCATCTTGCATAATAGCGGCAAGACGCTCTAAACCCATGCCAGTATCAACCGAAGGTTTTGGCAAAGGATTTAGATTTCCCTCGTTATCGCGATCATATTGCATGAAAACCAAATTCCAGATCTCAATATAACGATCGCCATCTTCTTCAGGTGTACCAGGAGGACCACCGGCAATTTCTTCACCGTGATCATAAAATATTTCGGTACAAGGACCACAGGGGCCGGTATCACCCATTGACCAAAAGTTATCACTTTCATTTTTCTTGCCGCCTTTTTTATCGCCAATGCGAGTCAGACAACTCTCATCAATACCAATTTCCTTTAACCAGATTTCTGCGGCTTCATCATCACTTTCATAGACCGTTACCCAAAGTTTTTCTTTAGGTAATTCAAGTACTTCTGTTAAAAATGTCCAGGCATAATGAATAGCATCACGCTTAAAATAATCACCAAAACTAAAGTTACCCAGCATTTCAAAAAAAGTATGGTGACGCGCGGTATAACCGACGTTTTCTAAATCATTGTGTTTACCACCTGCACGAACACAACGTTGTGACGAGGTTGCTCGTACATAGTTACGTTTGTCCTGACCAAGAAAAACATCTTTAAATTGCACCATGCCCGCATTGGTAAATAATAAAGTAGGATCATTAGCGGGAACGAGTGAGCTGGACGGAACAATTTCATGGCCTTGCTCTTTAAAGAAATCTAAAAAGGCTTGGCGTAATTGGGCGCTGGTTTTAATACTGGTTTTCATCGGGTTACTTTACTTTAATTGTATTACATCGACTTAAATAATTTTTATCTATACTAATCATGATCACTATCAAATGATCCTGCATCATCATGACTCATTGCATAACGCGTCTGTTCACTGGAAAATCCGCGAGACTGTAAAAACCGGGTTTGCCGTGCGGTTTCTTTCAAGCCAGAAGGACGTTCAGTGCCGTACTTTTTAATTCGCACTGCTAAGGCACTTTCCTGCCATAGACCATTGTGCTCATTTAAAAACGTCTCGATCATAGCATCACTTACACCCTTTTGGCGCAATTCAGCACGAATTTTTAAGGGGCCCGATCCCCTGCTAATACGTTGATTAATAAATGCTTCGGTAAAACGTTCGTCGCTTAACAAACCTTGATCGGCTAAACGCGCTAAAGCCTCTGAAATATCATCGGCTTCGTAGTCTTCCTTTGCCAGGAGTTTTTGGAAAAGTTCATGAGTAGCATGTTCGCGGCGGGATAAATAATCCATCGCCGCTACACGGATTGTTCTGGTGGGTTTTGGCATTTATATGACCATTAAAATCACAATGATTTATTCCCTCCCTTTCAAGGGGAGGGTTAGGGGGTGGGGTGATTTAATTTATCCCCTCGACAATTGCTCCTGCATTGTTCTAACATCACCCATCCATGGGCTCGTCCCCCTTGCCCCCTCCCTCAGGGAGGGGGAATAAATTTAAAACATTAAGCTTCTACCAACTCTTCTTCCTCAGCCCCTTTCTCAGGCTTGATGTTTTTCGCTTTTGCCTTTTCTTCTGCTATCTCTTCCTCTGGCATCTCAGTCGGCAACACGATTTCACGAATTCTCGCTTCAATTTCATCTGACATTTCAGGGTGTTCTTTAAGGTAATTACGTACATTGTCTTTACCCTGACCAATGCGATCACCGTTATAACTATACCAGGCACCGGCTTTATCAACGATTTCATACTTCACACCTAAATCAATGATTTCACCATGACGGGAAATACCTTCACCATATAGCAGGTCAAACTGAACTTGTTTAAACGGTGGTGCCACTTTGTTTTTCACCACTTTAACGCGAGTCTCATTACCCAAAATTTCATCGCCCTTCTTAATTGCACCGATACGGCGAATATCTAAACGTACCGAAGCATAAAACTTCAACGCATTACCACCTGTTGTGGTTTCAGGGTTACCAAACATGACGCCAATTTTCATACGCAATTGGTTAATGAAAATAACCATGGTGTTACTCTTTTTGATGTTGGCCGTTAATTTACGTAAAGCTTGTGACATCAAACGTGCTTGCAAGCCCATGTGCGAGTCACCCATGTCACCTTCAATTTCTGCCTTTGGTGTTAACGCGGCAACCGAGTCAATAACAATGACATCAACCGCAGCGGAGCGAACTAACATGTCGGTAATTTCTAACGCTTGCTCACCCGTGTCAGGTTGAGAAACTAATAACTCATCCACATTTACACCAAGCTTTGCTGCATAAACAGGATCAAGTGCATGCTCGGCATCAATGAAAGCCGCTGTGCCACCGAGTTTTTGCATTTCAGCAACCACGTGCAAAGTCAGCGTTGTTTTACCTGATGATTCTGGACCGTATATTTCAACAACACGACCACGTGGTAAACCGCCTATTCC
>JAUVEN010000120.1 GCA_030594815.1 Gammaproteobacteria bacterium | reverse complement strand
CATTGATTAACACTGTTATATTAGAGCGAGACAGACGCCCTATTGCGCGAAACACTTCTTGCATTGAGGCCGCTTCACCAATAATTTCCGTTTCTTGTAAAAGCTCTGTTGTACTTCCTTTTTCTTTTGAAATTTCTCTATGATGTTTTACCGCACGACGTGTGAGTTCAACCGCTTCATCTATGTCAAAAGGTTTTGGTAAATATTCAAAAGCACCACCTTTATAGGCGGAGACAGCGCTATCTAAGTCAGAATGTGCAGTAATAATAATAACGGGTAAATCTGGATGATTTGTATGTATCTTATCCAACATGGCTAAACCATCCATACCTGGCATACGTACATCACTAATAATCGCGTCGGGTTGTGATTTTTCTAATGCTTTAAGTACACTATCTGCTTCTTCAAAAGTTTGCACTTTCATATCAGCATTGCTTAATGCTTTTTCCAGAACCCATCGTATAGAACGATCATCATCAACAACCCAAATACTTTCCTTGTTTTCATTCGCACTCATACTTCAATTACCTTATTAATTAATTGGCAGAATAACAGAAAACACTGTTTTACCCGGTTCACTATGACATTCAATTAAACCATCATGCTGCTGAATTAATGATTGTGATATTGCCAAACCCAAACCACTACCTTCTGCTCGCCCCGTTACCATTGGAAAAAATATTTTATCTTTTATGTCCGCCGGAATTCCAGGGCCATCATCAATCACCTCTATACACACTACTAACTTATGTCGATGATGACCAATCGTATATTTTCTTACGACACGCGTTTTAAATGTGATATTTCCTTCATCGCCCAAAGCTTCACATGCGTTTCGTGAAATATTTAATAACGCCTGTATTAACATATCAGGATCAACATTCACTTCTGGAACACTCGGATCATAATCACGATGAATGTGTATACCATCACCTACTTCAATTTTAATTAAACTTCTTACTCGCTCTAAAATTTCATGAATATTAATTTCTTTTATTTTAGGCAAACCCGCTGGCCCAAGAATACGATTCACTAGTGTTTGCAGACGATCTGCTTCACTAATAATAACTTGTGTATATTCCTTTAATTCTTCACTTGGCAATTCTCTTTCTAAAAGTTGTGCTGCTCCACGTAAACCACCTAATGGATTTTTTACTTCGTGTGCCAAGCCACGCAAAATTTCCTGTGTCACTTCCTGTTGTTCTATTCGATGTTCATCACGTGTTATGCGCAACCAACGATCAACAGGAAAAATTTCTAATAAATATTCTGTTTTTTCTTCACTATTGGTTAACGGCAGAATAGTTAAGTTTGCAGTAACCTCTTTTTCATGAAATAAAACCAATGGGACTTCATGTCGGGTAAAAGATTGCCCGGCTTTAATATCATCAAGCCATTTGCTTATTGAAATTTCATCACGATGTTGAATTAATTCTACATAACTCAAGCCCAGCATTTTTCGCACACTTTGCTCAAACAACATCTCTCCCGCTGGATTGATGTAACTCAGAATCAAATCTGCATCAAACAGTAAAACTACGGTACTCATCCCTTCCAGCACTCGTTTATATAGTTCAAGCTGTTTAGTCATCTCTTTCCTTCGTTATTGTATAAGCTTGAGCAAAAACCAAGCCAAGTAAGAAAATTGTCATTGTTTCTGTGAAAAAATGTTTGCCTTTAAAAGTCTATTAAATCAATAAGTTAAGGCGTGCATTTACGAGATACGAGAGCAGCTCTCTCATTCTAGGGGTACAGGGTATTACAAATTCAATTGGAATGCACCATGTTGGTGCGAGAGACTGTTAGGGAACTTTGGGTGTAGGTGTAGGTTTAGGAGGAGCGGGTCTTTTAAAAAATCGCTTCATATGAAATTGTACGGATGCGACTGGACTAACAACTTCATCTTTTAAATCAATAATACTGACATAAATACTATGCGTACCACGTTCAACATTTTTAAAAGTCACACTCGCTTTATCACTGGTAAGCGACTGGATACCCAATTTATATCGAATTCGATGCCCATAAGCACTTTTTAATGCAGGCTGTAATGATACCGAAACAATAACATCTGACGTATTCAGAACAGTTGAACCATTAGCGGGTTGACTAATTGATATTTCGTAATTAAAACTTGGACTTAATTTTTTAGTTGGCAAAGTTAATGCGGGTAAACGAGGCGGACTAAATGATGTTGGTTTACGAACTTTAACTTCTTCACTATCCGTTGATTGTTTATCCGTGAAAACAACACTGCCATCTGGATTTGTTTTTTTATATACCGTTTCAGCAGTGACTGAAACAGAAATAAAAACACAGATTAAAGAAAGAATAATTTTTAACATACCTACAGCATAGCCAACTGGTTGAATATAAACAAGAATAATTAGCCACGAAGGACACAAAGAACACTAAGAAGATCAAAAAATGAACCACGGAGGGCACTGGGAAAGATATTAATTATTAACCTCGTGCTCCCTGTGACCCCAGTGGTTAAATCTTTAAATTCTTGGTGTCCTTAGTGGCTAAAATATTTTAAGCAAAAAAAACGCCTCCATACAGGAAGCGTTCTTTAAGCAGCGAAGTTAAACTTAGCAGCTGTAGTACATATCAAATTCAACTGGATGAGTACTCATACGTAAACGTTGAATTTCTTCTTCTTTAAGTTCGATGAACGCATCAATCATATCATTGGTGAATACATCGCCTGCTGTTAAGAAGTCGCGATCTGCTGCTAATGCTTCTAAAGCCTGATCAAATGAATGACAAACCTGCGGAATCGCTGCTGCTTCTTCTGCTGGTAAATCATATAAATCTTTGTCCATTGCTTCACCCGGGTGGATCTTGTTTTGAATACCATCTAGACCTGCCATTAACATTGCAGAGAATGCCAAGTAAGAATTAGCCGTTGGATCAGGAAAACGTACTTCAATACGACGCCCTTTAGGAGATGGTACGAACGGGATACGAATAGAAGCAGAACGATTACGTGCAGAATATGCCAACATAACCGGTGCTTCAAAGCCCGGAACTAAACGCTTGTATGAGTTAGTTGAAGAGTTAGTGAATGCGTTTAATGCACGAGCATGCTTGATGATACCGCCAATGTAAAAAAGAGCTGTTTCAGATAACCCACCGTACTCATCACCTGAAAATAAGTTTTGTCCATCTTTAGCTAAAGACATATGAACGTGCATACCGTTACCGTTATCACCCACTAATGGTTTAGGCATGAAAGTCGCTGTTTTACCATAGATGTGAGCAACGTTATGAACACAGTATTTTAAGATTTGGTTCCAGTCACCACGCTTAACCAATGTATTGAACTCTGTACCAATTTCACATTGACCTGCCGTTGCAACTTCATGGTGATGAACTTCAACCGTTACACCCATTTCTTCCATTGCTAAACACATTGCAGCACGTAAATCGTTTAATGAGTCAACAGGTGGTACTGGGAAGTAACCACCTTTTAAACCTGGACGGTGACCGATATTGCCATCTTCATAAACTTTATCTGAGTTCCATTCTGCTTCGTCAGAATCAACAGAATAAGACATGCCGCTCATGCTTGTTTTCCACTGTACGCTGTCAAAAACAAAAAATTCTGGTTCTGGACCAAAGTATGCGGTATCAGCAATACCTGTAGATTTTAAGTAAGCTTCTGCGCGTTTAGCAACAGAACGCGGGTCACGCTCGTAACCTTGACCCGTTGCTGGCTCAATAATGTCACACGTAAGAATTAATGTAGGCTCATCGGCGAAGGGATCCATAACTGCAGTCGATGCATCAGGCATCATGATCATGTCTGATTCGTTAATGCCTTTCCAGCCAGCGATGGAAGAACCATCAAACATTTTGCCTTCGGTAAATACGTCGGCATCTAAGGTATGAGCCGGGCAAGAAACATGCTGTTCTTTACCGTGAAAATCTGTGAAACGATAATCAACGAACTTAATGCCGTTGTCTTTAATCATTTTTAATACATTGTCAGACATAGTCTATCTCCAATTTTCCAGAATATTGTAATAATTTATCTTAGAACTTTAATTTAAAAATCATGATTTTAAAAATTATATTTAAAAAACTTTGCAGCACTTATTTTCTGTGTAATAACCACAAGACGCACTATTTTAGTACGCGATAATCAATGACTAATGATAATGTACCGAAATTTCGGAAATTTCTCCTACATCTGCCAGCGCCTGTTTAAAGCGCTGTTCCACTGTTTTATCTGCATCTGCCTGGTCATTATGCAGAATTGCCAGCGGTAACAAAAGTTCTATTTGTATTTTTCCCTGTAAATAATGCAATGTAATATTTTCGACTTTTTTGGCCTCTTCAACATCAGCCCAGGCCAAATTTATTTTTTTCAATATCTCGTATCTTAAGGGTAATTTGGTGTTTTGTGGTGCTATTTCGTCATCTTCAGGGTCAATATGTACCATTACATCAATGACTTCTTCAATCTCTTTTATCAGTTTGGCGCGTACCGCTTCACTAATATAATGCCCTTCTGAAACGCTGATATGGGGTTCAACCTGAATATGTACGTCAACCAGGGCATCTGCACCAATCTGCCGAGTCCGCAATATGTGTAACGTAGTCACACCATCAACATTAAGAATACTTTTTTCGATCTCCTTAACCCGATCTGTTTCCAGCCCCGTATCAATCAGCTCCTTGAGACTATGCCAGGCTAAATCCCAGCCAATTTTTGCAATCATGATACCAACACCAATTGCGGCAATGGCATCAAGATAGCTTAATCCCGCCATACTGCCGATGATTCCGATAACTACAATAATTGATGAAA
This sequence comes from Gammaproteobacteria bacterium, assembly GCA_030594815.1. Lineage (GTDB taxonomy): Bacteria > Pseudomonadota > Gammaproteobacteria > UBA6429 > Thiohalophilaceae > JAGLTQ01. The sequence goes on along the minus strand of JAUVEN010000120.1, from coordinate 1,883 downwards.
TAGCGTCACTTCGACTATGCCATGCATTGGCCTTCAACATGTTAGAGCGATAACGCCGCGCAACCACCATGGTGTATTGATAGATTGCTTCTTTTGAAAAAACAGAAATAATGGCAATAACTAGTGCCAACACTCCGGGTGTCATTAATGTGTTTGGTTCAAACAAACGATGCGTTGCATCAATCATAATCCCGACCGCAACACCAATTAATGCAATACCTAAACCAACCGTAACAACCGTTTCAATACGGCCATGACCATAGGGATGATCTTCGTCGGCTTCCTGATGTGAATGTTTTGCCGCATATAAAACAGCAACGTCAGTGACTAAGTCAGATAAGGAATGAACACCATCCGCAATCAATGCTTGAGATTGCGCAGCAAAACCAACAAAGATTTTCGAAACACCTAAAAGTAAATCAACAACTGAACCGATTAGTGTAACGCGAATGGTATCTTTATAACGCTGACTTGAGGTTAGTAAAACATTCCCCTCATCATCGACAGCAGGATCATGATGATGACTATGATCATGACCCATTATTCTGCTACCTCAATAATAATAAACACTTCATCATCCGTTGTTTTTGTTTCTAAAACTTTATGACCGTTTATACGACACCATGCAGGCACATCTTGTAATGCACCTGGATCAGTACATACCACTTCAAGTACATCACCAACAGATAATGTTTTTATTTTATCTTGCGCGCGAATGACCGGCATTGGGCAGAGTAGGCGTTTTGCATCTAATGTATATTTCATAATTTTATAGCCACCACGGACACTAAGTACACAAAGAAAATCAAAAAATTAACCACTGGGGGCACGGGGAACACGGGGTTAATTAATTTCAAAAACCCCGTGCACCCAGTGTTCCCCGTGGTTTAATCTTTAAATTATTTTAAACTTGGTGTTCTTTGTGTCCTTCGTGGCCAACTTTGTTTTTAAACATACCATGCTTCTAAAATTTCTTCTTTGGGCATCGGCTTTACCTTTATTATAGTATTTTTTCCGTCTAAATAATTCACTGACATTTCAACTTCTTCCTCATCACGGCCTTGTCCAAATCGTGCTGCTATACGTGCAGCAAGTACCGCATCTTCTTTTGTCATTGTTCCATCTATTAATGTAAGTGGACCATTGTGGCTAGAGCTATAAATATAAGGATACATTTTACGGTAACCTTCCATAAACTTATTTTCACCTTGTTCACGACCGACAATCATTTTAAAATTCTCGTTAGGACGAATATGCCGACCTACTTTCAACATCATAAGATCGTCTAACTCATAGTCACGACTTGAACGGTGTTTCCACATATCAACTAATTTATCAGAGTAATTTTTGTCGGTTAAGAAACAACAACCCCCTGCTGGTGTTGCATAACCTTCAAAATTATATTCTTTAGCCAATGCCATTTGCGGTTTACGGGTACGGCCACTAAAGTCGAGTAACTTTTCTCTATCAACCCAACCTTCTCTTTCTGGTAAGGTTTCTGGTAAATTTTTTGCACACAATGGGCGCAATAATAAATCACCTGCACCTGACTCTTGTTGAATGATTGGCATAGTCTCTGCGCGTTGCGACATGGGGCGTTGTCCAATCACTTCACCAGTAATAATAAAATCAAAATCGTTTTCTTTGATCCACTCAACCGCTTTTTTAACCATGAAACCTTTGCAATCCAAACAAGGATTCATGTTTTGTCCGTAACCATGTTTTGGGTTTAACAAAACATTTTTATATTCTTCAATCACATCAACAATATGTAATTTAATTCCCAGTTGTTCGGCTGACCATAATGCATTATTTCGTTTTACTTTATCTTTATCCTGTTTACGAATGGCATGAGTATGCCCTTCAACACAAAACCCGGTGAA
>JAUVEN010000099.1 GCA_030594815.1 Gammaproteobacteria bacterium | reverse complement strand
GAATAAGTAGTATGCATAATATTACTTATATAATGCACCAAATGCCTTTATGCATGGCTAAACTATTTTTAAATATATAGGTAAATTAAAAAACCTCATAACTTATTGATTCTGATCACTTTTTTGTGGGGATCCCTCAGGCTCTGACCCATTTATTAAAAATCAATCGAGTCTGATCCCATTGATCCCACATAAAAAGGACGGACTATGGGTACATAATTTATTTGCCACTTGTCTTAATGCATGGCGGGTTGCTGGTTTACCTAATCCAGGTGAAGAAGCGAAGTCTTACTTAAGTGATATGTAAAAATAAAAGAAACAGTCTCTAAGGAATGTCACAAAGAGTGATTAATAATTAACAATGTGAGGAAGTACTCTTGGAGTGGGCTCTGTCCTCTTTAATTATTCTGCAGGGATTGCAAAAAAAATAATATACAAAAGTATGATAGCAAGAGTAATGAACAATATACGTGTCCATAAAGTCATTCTCGATTCAGGCGGGCAATCTCTATAACAAAAATTAAGAGCGAGTAATGTTTGCAGAAAATAGTAAAAGGCAAATGCCCTGGAAGCGAGGGTAATGATCTCAATTAGATCGACCGCCCAAACCAGTAAGATTGCACAGACTGAAATACCTAAATAACTGACACGTGTTGACAGTTTGTTTCCACTATTCTCCCTTAATAATCCACCACCTCCACCCGTATCCGCGACTGCAGCACTAAACTGACTCATTAATGCAGCACCGATTAGCATAAAGGGCAATACTATTGCCGCAAGGCCAGTAACATCGACTATTTTTGCAAGCTGGATATGCTGAAGGTCAAGGTGCTGAACGACTGGTAAAAACAGTACAACAGAGACTACATAAAGGATTCCGGAAATAATTTGCGCCCTTCTCATCGTCGTAACACGCATTTCCGAACTGTATTTTTCACCAAGAAAACGTGATGTTTCAAAACCTTGTACAACCAGTAAGGCTCCTGCAAGTATTCGTATCTGGGTACTGAAATCTCGTTGTGGGAAATCGAAGTTTAAACTTTCGCCCGAGGTATAAAAAAGATAGGAAAAGGCAGCCAGGCCTAGCAGCAATGCAAATACAATGGAAAGTTGAGCAGTCATTGAGGCGGCTTCCAGTTTTTCCAGCCCACTCAGTCCGCGCGTATATCCCACAAACGAAATAAAGAGGATGATGATTGTTGTTAACCATCGCTCTGCGTCGAGGTTTTCTACACCGAGATAACTCATTAAAAAGGAGGATAGTAATGATAAGTAGAACGCTACAGCAACCATGTAGGCCAGAACCAGAGCAATATCACCAAGGTATTCAACTTCTCTGGTTTTTTTCGACAAACTGTCATCTTTTATTCGTGGCTCTACATGCATGATATTGAACCGTATAACGCTGCCGATGGCATATGCCAGTACAACAATACCGATCACCGCAAAGGGTGAAAGTCCACCAACAACGCTGGCCAATAATGGTGACATAATCAGAAAACCACTACCAATGATTGATGACAATGGTGTTAAGGTTGCCTGCCAGGACTCACTACTTTGCAGCTTTGGTCTGCGTAGAAAATACATAGCAAACAACGCAGCGAGAATCAGCCCCGAATTGAGAATCATACTTGGAGCGGCTAACAAAGAATCTGGATTCATATGTATTTGAACTAAAGTTGTGAACGTATAGAAAGAATAAAGTAAATGGGGTCAAAGTAAATGGGGCAGAGACCAATTTTTTCTAATATTAGAGAGTATAGGCAAAAGGGTCAGATTCGATTGAAAGATAAACATCATCTTATTTTAGCTTCAATTGAGTCTGACCCTTTTGCCCCACGCGCAATTTCATGCAGCGCTAACTTGTCAGCTTCAATACGAGCTTGAAACCAGTCATTGAATCCAATGTGTTGTAAACTTTCCATTATTACTTATATCACGGAACACAATATGAGCTAAATCAATTAATCGAAAAAGGGTCGGTGTGATTAAAAATAAATCACTCCGACCTCTTTAATTAAGTAAAAAGATGCCAAAGGATATCTCACAAACACATTTTCGTCTCATGCATTAAAAACTTCTTCATAGCAATATTTGCTTATATTAGAGTTAATTAATGTATTTCTATTTATTCATCTATTTAATAATAATTTTACACCGTGATAGTTTTGTTACATTTATTAGCGATCATTGTCGGTAGTGTCGGTAGTGCTATTAACCGATTTCGAGGATATATGGCATAACGCCATATCATAAAATATTAAATGAGGAACAATAAATGACTACAAGAAGAAAATTTACCACTATCGCAATGGCTAGCGTAGCAGCAGCATTATTTTCTGCAGCACCAGTGACAGCTGTACAAGCTGGGAGTGATGCTAAAGTTCATTGTTTTGGTGTTAATAAGTGTAAAGGTCATAACGACTGCAAAACTGCAACTAACTCATGCAAAGGTCATGCTTCATGTAAAGGCCAGGGTTTTGTTTCTATGTCTAAACACGCTTGCGAAGAAATTGGTGGTTCGGTTGGTAAACCGAAGAAATAATATACCATCAGTAGAGTGGCTGGCGTCTTTCATCTCCGTTAGGCGTCAGTCCTTTTCATTGTAACCATATAATCATTCTATAAGCTGAAGAGTTCATTCATGACCATAACCGAAAACAACAATAATCGCCCCTATCTAGGTTACGGCTTAGGTTTACGCAAAGAGCATTATGAAACCGTATTATCAGAAAAACCAAAGGTAGATTGGTTTGAAATAATTTCTGAAAATTATATGGTTGAAGGTGGCAAAGCACTCGATTACTTAACACGTATTCGTGAATACTATCCTATGGTTATGCATGGAGTTTCTATGTCGATAGGTAGCACTGAAGCATTAAATATTGATTACCTGAAACAACTCAAAACCCTGATAAAACGTGTAGAGCCCGAATGGATTTCTGATCATCTATGCTGGACCGGCGTTAATGGCCTTAACCTTCACGATTTAATGCCTCTACCTTACACAGAAGAAGCAATACAGCATGTTGCTGATCGCGTTAGCCAGGTACAAGATTATCTTGGTCGTCAGATGTTACTTGAAAATGTATCTAGTTATGTCAGTTATTGCGATTCACAAATGAGTGAATGGGAATTTTTATCTGAAGTTGCAAATCGCGCTGATTGTCTGATACTTCTTGATATCAACAACATTTATGTCAGTGCTTATAATCACAATTTTGATCCCTACACTTACTTACACGCCATACCTGGTGAACGTGTTTATCAGTTTCATCTTGCAGGTCATACCCATGAAAACAATTTAATCATTGATACTCATGACCACCCCATTGCTGATCCCGTATTTGAATTATACGCCGCCGCTGTCAAACACTATGGCCGTGTCTCAACAATGATAGAACGTGATGATCACATCCCACCGTTAAATGAATTACTAAGCGAACTTGATCAGGTTCGTCAAATTGCTGAAGATGTTTTTGCACAATCAATAAATAAAAACCATAACAGAAATATAAAAATTGCCTGAAGTAACAATTATGAGCCAACTTGTAAAGCTACAAAATACTTTTCAGAATTGTATATTAAACTCTGATACAAAATTAGCCCCATCAACAAGTTGGGTCAGCGCTAGCGGTCGGGCGGATACTGAAACCCAGATATCGATCTATAATTATGCCTATCATGCGCGTTTAAAAGAAGTTTTAGCAAATGATTTTCCAGCAACACTTATGGCAATCGGTGAAGATTATTTTAACCAGCTTACTGATGACTATATCAAAACATACCCATCACATTATTTTAGTTTACGTGATTTTGGCTCTCATCTACCCAGCTTTATTGCTAACCTGATACAGCAAAATAATAGTCAGCACAAACAATGGCAAAACATGCCATGGTGTTACGAACTTGCCAACTTTGAGTGGACGCTTGGGAAAGCCTTTGACGCAGCGGATGTTAATCTTTTTACCGAGCAGGATATGGCTACCATCCCGGCTGATGCCTGGCCCGATCTTAAATTCACACTTCATCCTTCGGTACATCGCCTTGACTTTGATTGGAACATTCCTGAAATGTGGAAAGCATTAACCAATGAAGACCCAATAGAAGTAACCGCACAATTGGAAACAACTAGCTCATGGATAGTCTGGCGCGAACAGCTTATTACCCGTTTTCGCTCAATGGAAACTGAAGAACAACTTGCGTTAGATAAAATGCGCCAAGGGGCAAATTTTAATGATGTCTGTGAAACACTCTCCACAATCATCAATGAAGATGAAGTACCAATGCATGCCGCAACTTGTCTTAAAGGCTGGATAACACAGGGATTAATTAGCGGAATTCACTTAAACTGAATTAAATCTTATTTCATCAAAGATATACTTATTGGAGTCAGAGCAGAATAAAGGGGTCGGAGTGATTAAAATTAAATCACTCCGACCCCTTTAATACTTTAATAACGAAAACCGGTTTAACTACTAGAGTTAGACGGGTGACACCTTATTAGCGCACGGTCCTTTTTGGCCTTCCCCAACTTCATACTCCACTTTCTGACCATCACTCAAGGTTGCATAGTCACCGCCAGCCTGAATTTCAGAATGATGAACAAATAGATCCTTGCCACCATCATCTGGAGTAATGAAACCAAAACCTTTATCCGCGCTGAACCACTTTACTGTACCTGTACTCATGTCATATTTTCCTTTGTGTATTTAATATTCATTGATTTCGATTAATATTTTATGTGTCGCCAATTGTTACCGCTTTATCGTCGTTTCCTGGTATAGGTTGAACGTCCTGTGGCTCACTATTGTCTACCCCTGCTTTTTGCAGGCGCTTCTCTTCCTTCTTTTTCTTTTTGGCGATTTCTTTCTGGCGCTTTTCAAAAGCGTAATTGGGTTTAGCCACGAGTATTCTCCTCTACATAATTCCAGGATTAGAGTCGTTATTATACGGTATTTTCCAACCGATTTCGCTCTGCATAGCATCGAAAATATCCAAAGTCACAAGAGGGTACTGGATCGATAGCGGACGTTCACCTCAGACACATAACGATTCGCTTGAGTGGTTGCGAGGGGTGTTGAAAAATTGGAAGTAAATGGGGTCCAAGGAATTAATTGGGGTCTGTCCCCTATTATACGTGTCCCCTATTATACGACTAGTAATTAGCTGCAATCTCAGACTCGACTAACTGCTGAAGTTGCTGATAGCCAAAATGCACCAGCGGCTTTCCATTAACAAAAAAACTAGGTGTCTTGCTAACTTTAAGCTGTTTTGCATCTAGCACATCCTGCTTAACTCGCCTTGCAATCTCAGCGCTCTGGACATCCTCGTTTAACTTCTCCATATCCAGACCGAGTCCACCAAGTTGTTGCCAGAACTTTTCTGGTCTGGAGACATGGTGTTCGACCCATGCGTCTCTAGTCTGGTAAGCACGTTCAAGCGTTTGCCAAAAACGATTCTGCAAGCGTGCAGCTTCAAAGTAGCTGACGATGACATCTGAATTTTGGTGTAACGGTAAGTAGCGCAAGACCAAATTAACTTTACCCGGATTATCCTTCATCAACTTTTTTACAAAGGGATAGAACGCACTGCATGTGCCACAAGCCGGATCAAAGAACTCAACAATAGTGACCTTCGCATCAGGCGGCCCCATTGTCGGAGAGTAATCGCGTTGCATACGCTCAATTTTTTCCAGCGAAGCACTGCTTAACTCTTTATCTTTTTGGTTGTTATAGAGGGTAGCAGCCACTATAAAAAGCACGACAAAGAAAATCGCAGTCGCGACAACAATCATATTTTTTTTCATTGATAAAACCTTTTTCGGTAAATAAGCAAAAGTACAATAATGGCACTATAAGCAAAAATAGAGAGCATTGGAATAGTGACAAAACCCATAAGCTCCAAATTGATTTCTGCACAGGACAAATCTTTACTACATGGTTGTAGAGATTCTGGAATAAAACCCGAATAGACTAGATAGTGATAGATAGCAAACCCCAAACCAATAACAGCCAGCGGGAGAGTGTATCGCACCACGGAAAGATCCACTTTCTGCCCTTGGGGAAATAGGCCCACCAGAAACAACACCGCTAACGGATAGATAAAAATACGTTGCCACCAGCAAAGAACACAAGGTTTTAAACCCATAACCTCACTAAAGAACAAGCTACCAAATAAAGCAGCCATCGCAATTAGCCAGCAAATGAATATCAACCCCCATCCCTGCTGACTTACTGTTTTTATATTATTATGTGTCATGATATTGTAAATATTTTCTCTTTATTATTCTAAAGGTTAAGTAAAAAATGTGAAAGAGGGATTAATGAATAATTCTCAGTCGGCTTTAATTTTCGTTCAATGTAAGGCTTGGAGCTCCCCCAAATATACAAATAAAGGAAGATTAAAGGGGGAGACACATACCATTAATATAGCTATATTAGTAATAACTGTGCTCTACCCTCAATCATACAATTATGTAGATATACATTATTTTTTTCATATAGAATGGTCGGAAACACTGATACTACTGAGAGTATTAACTTACAAGAATGATGCTGGGTTATATCCTTTATGAAGACAAAATACAGGCTTATCGAAAACTTTCTCAATAGCGGCTTAGATACGACTAATTTAGATGTTCGTAAAAAGTTTAAATATAACTTAGTTAATATCATGTTGCTGCTTGCAGCATTTACAGGCATCCTCTATGGGACACTACATGTTAATCATATATATGGCTATAACTCTGATATACACGCAGTTAATTGTGGTATTTTTTTAGTTTTTCAGGTCATATTAATCCTGTTTTTACGGCATTCACCATCGAAATTAAATCTTGTTTCATATTTACTTCTTTTTTCAATTTTTTATTTAATTACTTCAAATTTAATTTTTTCTGTAAATGTTAATATGAGAATATTATGGTTTCTTATATTCTTAACTGTTGCTGATTTCTTGGGTGGATACAAATTACGTAATTATGCCGCCATTGCAGTAACTATCCTTCTGAGCATTTACTTGTCTGTACCGGGTGCAGCAGTTAATTTGTCAACGACAGATATCATTTCATCTCTAGTTCTTCTCATATTATGGATGACAATTCTTAACTATTTTTTTCATGAACTTACAAATACTCAGTCACATCTTAATAATAGTGAAATTCGGTATCGAACAATTCTTGACTCGACTGTTGATGGAATTATATGTATCGATCGTAAAGGAATAATTGAATCGATTAATCCCGCCATTGTCAAATTATTTGGATATTCTTCCCGTGAATTAATTGGTAATAATATAAAAATACTTATGCCTAAACATTATGCAGGTAAACAAGATTCCTTTATTCAATTATTTACTCACTCTCAAATTGAAAATAAACTTGGTTTTGGACAAGAAATTTCGGCTCAAAGAAAAGATGGTAAAAATTTATCTATTGATATAACTATGAACCAAATGAATATTAATGATGAGCAAAAGTTTACAGGCGTTATAAGAGATATTACTCAGCGTAAGAATATGGAAGATGAAATCCGCTCCTCAGAACAACATCTTAAACTTTACCGAGAACAGGCTCCTATGGCGACAATTGAATGGAGTACTGAATTTGAGGTAATTAATTGGAATAAGGCCGCAGAAAATATGTTTGGCTATACCGTCAAGGAAGTAGAAGGAAAGAATTTTGCTGATATTATGTTACCGGACGATGCCATTATCAATATTAAAGAACTTTGGCAAAACTTAATAAATCAAAAAGGTGGAGAGTCAAGTATAAATGAGAACCTGACTAAAGATGGCCGGCTTATTCTTTGTGAGTGGCATAATACCGCTTTAAAAGATGACTCTGGAAAAGTTATTGGGGCAGCGTCTATTGTACAGGACATCACAGAGCGCGAACATCAAGCCGAACATATTCGCCGTGCTCAAAAAATGGATGCTTTAGGAAAATTAACCGGTGGCATTGCTCATGATTATAATAATATGCTTGGTGTTATTATAGGATATTGCCAGTTATTAGAAGAAACGTATAACCAACAAGAACATCAAGAATTATTTAGTTACATAGAGCAAATAAGTCATGCTGCAGATCGTGGCTCTAAACTAACGAAAAAGTTACTTTCATTTACACGCCATAAAAGTAGTAATGATAAGAGTGTCAATATTAATTCTTTGTTAAAATACGAAAAAGATATACTTGAAAAAACACTAACTGCACGCATCAAACTTATTTATAAACTCAAGGATGATTTATGGTCCGTGCGCTTAGATAGTAGCGAACTTGAAGATGTAATACTTAATCTTAGCATTAATGCAATGCATGCAATTAATGGAAATGGCCAAATTACTATTGAAACCCAAAATGTTTTCTTGGATGAATTTTCTTCACAGCAATATCAAGTTGAAAAGGGTAATTATGTTACGCTTAAACTATCTGATACGGGTAGTGGTATGGATGATGTTACTCAAGACAGGATGTTTGATCCCTTTTATACAACTAAAGGTGATAAAGGTACTGGGTTAGGATTAAGTCAAGTTTATGGTTTTGTCCAACGAAGTAACGGGAGTATTAATGTAACGTCTAAAATAGATCATGGTACAGAAATATTACTCCTTTTCCCTCAAAACATTGATATTGATAATAATAATCATACTACTGACTTAGTACAGAGCGATAAAGAAGTGAACTTGAACGGGAACGAGGTAATACTGAGTGTTGATGACGAACCTGCATTACTCCGCTTATCAAAAGAATTATTGGAGCGTTATGGCTATCAAGTTATTTGCGCTGAAAATGGTAAGCAAGCATTAGAGAAATTAAAAAATAATTCAGTAGACTTACTTCTTTCAGATGTAATCATGCCAGAAATGGATGGATACCAATTAGCGAACGAGGTACAAAAATTATATCCTGAAATTAAAATTCAATTAGCCAGTGGTTTTAGCGGATATAGCGATGAAAAAAATATTAATGATAACTTAAAGAAAAATATGTTGTATAAACCCTTTAATTCAAAAAAATTACTGCTCAACATTCGTGAGTTGTTGGATAATTAAAGTTAACTGATTTTATATTAATATGTAAGGCCTGCCCCGTACTTCTATTATTACAAATAAACTCACTTATGTTATGGATGATGGTTATGAATAAAATTATAATTAAATTTTTTAGATAAAAGGCAGATAAAAGGGGTCGGTGACAAATGCATCTCATTCTCATTAAAAATATTCCAAATAAGGTTCTTTAACACAAGGTCTACCTCGTTTTGCCTGACCTATCGCTCTTCCAAGAGTAGCTTCTATTTGTTGACTAAATCGCTCATTACCCAAGG
>JAUVEN010000125.1 GCA_030594815.1 Gammaproteobacteria bacterium | reverse complement strand
CCAAACAGATGTGAACCAGCTTTATGCTATTGGTGAAGCTGCTTTCACAGGTCTACACGGTGCAAATCGTATGGCCAGTAACTCAATCCTGGAATGTTTAGTATTCGCACAATCAGCGAGCAAACATATTTTAAAACAAGGCAAAAATAAAACAGACAATATTGAACTACCCAGTTGGGATGAAAGCCGTGTAACCGATTCAGATGAAGAAGTCGTGGTAACTCATAACTGGGATGAACTACGTCGTTTTATGTGGGATTATGTTGGTATCGTAAGAACAGATAAACGTCTGCGTAGAGCAAAAAGTCGGGTTAATTTATTACTCAAAGAGATCGATGAGTACTATGGCAACTTTCGTGTCACCAGTGACTTATTAGAACTACGAAACCTTGCGATGGTTGCCGATTTAATTATTCAGTCTGCTATTGATCGTAAAGAAAGTCGTGGTTTGCATTACACTTTAGACCATCCGAATTTAAATGAAGAAGTTAAACCGGAAAATACAGTTTTACGCCCGATGGGGTTTGTTCCCAGGACATAAAACACTTGAACTTCCATAAAAATTGTAGGCTGGACTTCAGTCCAACGCTGCGGTAATTTACAACCTCTAATTACTTATTAATAGATAAAATACAATTATTTTCTTTTAACCTTCAAATAATTTGATGAGCACATTTTTATGTCGCTGCGTCGGACTAAAGTCCGACCTACAGAAAAACCTTAAAACTCTGCATCCCCTGCAGTTATATTCTTTAAAAACCGCAATCGAACACGAAGTTGCCGCAATAAATCTTTATCTGCTGAATCAGGTAACAATAAAAGATGAAATACTTTCTTCCTGCCAGAACAATTACTTGCTGTAAAATTTAACCAAATAAGAAAGTACGTTACGATACACTCACCACATAATTCTACTTCATAACTTTTCTTGTTATTTGTTTCTATTTTCCATTCATCTGTGGCACTTAATTTTAAAGATCTGATTTTATTTGATTTTTGTTTTTCAAGGACAAATATTGATATTAAAATTAAAAGAGCAATAAGAAGCAGTTTCACACTTAATAATAATGAAGAAATAAAAATACCCACTAAAGAAAATATGAAGACCGCTATAAGATAGGTATTAAATATATTTGAAGATTTAATCGCCAGGTCCAGCGGCATCTCGAACTTGTTTTGCAACATCGGCAACATCCTTGTCTGTAGGAATATCTTGTCCCATTAAATAATCCAGTAAAAATTGATCCTGACATTTTAGTAACTGATGAAAAGCTTTTTTAGTTTTAATCGGTAAACCTGCGTAACGTTTTTCAACAAAGGTCTCTAACATTAAATCTAATTCCAGCATGCCACGACGACACTGCCAGCGCAGGCGCGTTTCATCAAAAGCCAAGTCACCTGGGAATAACATTTAAACTAAATCCTTAACCATCAGTTTTTTAATACTGTGAATCGCTTCGGTTGGGTTTAATCCTTTAGGACAAACATTGACACAGTTCATAATAGAGTGACAGCGAAACATTCTATATGGACCATCAAGTTCCTGAAGTCGTTCAGAGGTCGCTTGATCTCGACTATCTGCCAAGAACCGATAAGATTGTAATAATGCTGCCGGGCCACGAAATTTATCCGGGTTCCACCAAAAAGAAGGACATGCGGTCGTACAACAACCACATAAAATACATTCATATAAACCATCTAACTTTTCGCGCTGTTGAGGTGTTTGTAAAAACTCAACTTCAGGAACAGGATCTTTAACCGTGAGATAAGGTTTAATTGCACGATAGTGATGATAAAACTGTTCCATATCGACTACCAAATCACGAATGACCGGCATACTCGGAACCGGTCGAACTTCAATAGGTTCTTTTAATTCTGATAAACGACTTTTACAGGCCAATCCATTGGTACCATTAATGTTAACAGCATCTGATCCACAAACACCTTCACCACAGGAATGCCGAAAGGTAAATGTTTCATCTTCTGCTTTTATTAGCAATAAAGCATCACGTAACATCATGTCATCAGAAATATTGTCCAGAACAAAATCCTGCATATACGGTTTTTTATCTGTTTCAGGATTATAGCGGTAAATTTTAAAACGCATAATGCATCCTATTAATAAACACGTGGTTTGGGCGGAAAGGTATCCACTGATATCGGCTTTAAAGTCACAGGTTTATAATCCATCCGATGACCTTCTTTATAATATAGACTATGTTTTAACCAGCTGACATCATCTCTGTCTGGATAATCCATACGAGAGTGAGCACCACGACTTTCTTTTCGCTCTAATGCCGACTTAACCGTCGCTACAGCCAAATCAACCAGGTTTTCTAATTCCATCGCTTCTATACGTGCAGTATTAAAGACTTTACTGTGATCGGTTATACGAACATTTTTCATTCTTTTTTCAAGATCTAATACTTTTTCTAAACCTTGTTGTAAAATTTCTTCTGTTCTGAATACACTACAATAATCTTCCATTGCTTTTTGTAATTCAGCACGTAAGCCATGCACTGTTTCAGAGCCATTGCCATCGGATTCATCCCATCGTTTTAAATGAACCAATGCTTGTTCAACACTTTCTTCATCAATTTGACGATGATGTCTATTTTCTTTTAAATATTTTTTAATATCATTACCGGCAGCACGACCAAACACCACAATATCGAGTAAAGAGTTGCCACCTAATCTATTAGCGCCATGTACCGAGACACAAGCGCATTCACCCACCGCATACAAACCGGGAATTGACTCTTCACCCTGGTCTACGGGTACAACAACTTGTCCATAACGGTTGGTTGGAATTCCACCCATAGTGTAATGCGCCGTTGGGAATACAGGGATAGATTCCTCAGCGGGATCAATATGCATAAATGTTTTACAAAGATCACAAATACCCGGTAAACGTTTATACAACACATCACGACCAAGATGATCTAACTTCAACATCACATGATCGGCATTTGGACCACAACCACGACCTTCTCGTACTTCTATTGCGATTGCACGGCTTACAACATCTCGACTGGCCAGATCTTTAGCGTGTGGAGCATATCGCTCCATAAAACGTTCACCATCTTTATTTACAAGATAACCACCTTCACCACGCGCACCTTCGGTAATTAACATACCTTTGCCAGCAATACCTGTTGGATGAAATTGGAAAAACTCCATATCTTGCAAAGGTATCCCTGCACGTAATGACATGGCTAATCCATCACCGGTATTAATGTGAGCATTAGTGTTCGTGCGGAAAAGTTGACCTGCTCCGCCTGTTGCCAACAGTGTTGTCTTTGCTTCAATTAATAATGGTTCACCGGTCTCAATTTCCAGTACAAGAGCACCAAGAATAAAACCATCTTTATCTTTAATAAGATCAATCGCAAAGTATTCATCAAAGAAATGTGTTTTTGCACGAATATTTTGTTGATAAAGCGTATGTAAAATAGCATGTCCGGTTCTATCTGCCGCAGCACATGTTCTTGCCGCCTGTTCGCCACCAAAGTTTTGACTTTGACCACCAAAAGGACGCTGATAAATTTTACCGCTATCCATTCGACTAAATGGCACGCCTTGATGTTCCAACTCATAAACAAGATGAGCGGCTGAGCGACACATATATTCAATCGCATCCTGATCACCCAGGTAGTCACTGCCTTTTATTGTGTCGTACATATGCCAGTGCCAGTTATCCGGTAAGACATTTGCGAGCGCAGCATTCATACCACCTTGAGCTGCAACTGTATGTGAGCGAGTTGGAAAAACTTTTGAAACAACTGCCACATGAGTATCAGCTTCTGCGAGTTGCAAAGCAGCTCGCAAGCCACCACCACCGGCACCAATAACAAGTGTATCGAATTTACGTCGTTCTAAATTTTCAATGCTCATACTTTTACCAAACTAATAACGATAAGTAATAACCACGTAGTCATCACAAGAAGGAATAAAGCCAATGCAGTTAACAAAATAAAACGTACGCTACTTGGTTTAGCATAATCAACTAAAATATCACGTATACCTACCCATGCATGAACAAAAAGTGAGAGGTAAAATATAACGGTGGAGATCAATATAACGGGATGTGAAAAAACACTGTACCAACCACTATAGTTGATTGGATAATTGATTATGATCCAAATAATTAAAGATAAAGAATAAACCGCGATATAAACAGCCGTTAACCGCTGCAATAACCAGGCACGCATGCCTTGAGCTTGTAAACTCATAGTACCCAAACCCCGCTTATAATCAGCGTTATAATCACTGCAGCAAAAACAACAAACCACGCACTTTTACGTGCAATGGGTAAAGATATCCCAATATTTTGATCAATCAATAAAAAACGGAAGCCCGCCAACAAATGATGTACAAATGACCAGATTAATAAAACTAAAGCTAACTTGATCCAGGATGAAGACAAGCAAGTTAACATTTCTGCGAAACCAGCTTCACTGCTTAATGAGAGTTGAAAAAGGTATAAGCTAACGGGGATGGCGAGAAATAAAATCAGACCACTTAATCTATGGTTGATTGAAGCAATACCTGTTATAGGTAAACGGATTTTTAATAAATTTAAATACTTTGGCCTATTATCTTTTGTTTTCATACAAAACCTGAGGTTATTGATTTAAAAGATTCGTTCTATAATATTCAGATTAGCTCATTTCAAGATTCACAGTCATGCGGTATAATTCATCCCACACTTATCGTGAGTTATATTCTATAACATAAAACCAGTAATACTATTGATACAGCAAACGGCTACACTTTTCAAATTATTAATTTCACGGGTTTACTATGAACAATGAATGGGAAAAATTCCTCTTAAGTAACAACGCAACTATAGAGAATAATACGGTCAAAAATTTTGGTCTTTCTATAGAGGAAGAACAAACGGCTTATTCAAATCTGATTCTTGCAGACCTGAGTCATTATGCTTTAATTGAAGCAAGTGGTGATGACGTTGTGGAATTTCTACAAGGTCAACTAACAAATGATATAAAACTTGTCTCTGATAGTATTGGTCAGCTTAGTGCCTACTGTAATCCCAAAGGTCGAATACTGGCAAATTTCAGAATTTTTAAACGTGATGATCATTATTTCTTGCGCTTACATTCAGATATCTGTGAAGCCACGTTGAAACGATTACGTATGTTTATCATGCGCAGTAAAGTTGAACTTATTGATAAAAGTGATGAACTTTGTCGTATAGGTGTTGCTGGGCTTAACGCCACAAAACATCTATCAAGTATATTTAAAAATCTTCCTGGCAATACAGATGAGTCATCTACTGAAAATGGCATCAGCATCATTAAACTCCCAGGCACATTGCCTCAGTATGAAGTTCATGGTCCACTTGAAAAAATCAAAGAGCTTTGGGGAAAATTAAAAAATGAAGCCACATTAGTTGGCGAAAACAGCTGGAACATACTGAGCATTCGAGCTGGGATTCCCGAAATTGTCTCTGAAACGGTTGAAGCCTTTGTTCCACAAATGGTTAATCTTCAGGCCATTAACAGCCTCAGTTTTACAAAAGGTTGTTATCCCGGGCAGGAAGTCGTTGCCCGTATGCACTATCTGGGTAAACTTAAACGAAGACTCTTCATTGGTACTATCCAAAGTGACACACTGCCTCTGTCTGGAGAGTCAATTATGACAGGCAATGAAAATGAAGAAAAAGCAGGCCAGGTTGTCACCGCTAGCTGGTCAAAAGATAAAAATATTGAGATTTTAGCGGTTCTTCAAATCGAAAAAGCGGAAAAAGAAGCACTTCATGTTGAATCCGATACTGACTCTACAATTGAACTCGTTGATTTGCCCTACAGCCTGGAAAAAGAGGAAAAAAAGTAAAAATATATTTAATATTTTTCTTAATCTGTCGATAACTATACTAAATATTAGTAAAAATCTAAGAACAAGACATAAAGGACAGAAAATGGACGCTGCAGCTGAAGAAAAATTCCTCGATCAATTATTAGAGGATCTTGAGAACGATAAACTTGTTCTACCTACACTTCCAGAAGTTGCACTTAGAGTTCGAGATACATTAGAAGATGAAGACTCTTCTCTCATGGATGTGGCAAAAATTATCACCAGTGATGCCGCACTTTCTGCTCGAATGATTCAGGTCTCAAATAGTCCACTGCTACGTGCAGCTAATCCTATTGAATCGGTCGAAGCCGCTGTTACCCGTATGGGTAGCAATATGATTCGTAATTTAGTTACCAGCATGGTAATGGAACAAATGTTTCAGGCCACATCTGATGTTACCGATAAACGCTTACGCAAAATATGGGAACACTCAACAGAAGTGGCCGCTATTGCACATGCTCTGGCCAGCCAATTTACAAAACTGCAACCGGATCAAGCAATGCTTGCTGGCTTGGTACATGATATTGGTGCCCTACCTATCTTAACCCGAGCAGAAGACCATCCAGAATTATTAGAGGATGAGGCAACTCT
>JAUVEN010000057.1 GCA_030594815.1 Gammaproteobacteria bacterium | reverse complement strand
CACTTCTAGGTGCGCCAATGATTGCTAATGCAAAAGATAAAGTGCATAAATGGAAAATTCAAACAACATGGGATGCGGGTACCACAGGTTATACATTATTCAAAAAATGGTGTGATGGCTTCGAAGAAAAATCAGGTGGTCAATTAATAGTTAAAGCCTTCCCTGCTAAATCTGTTGCAGCGGATAACAATGCCCTTTTTGAAGCAGTAAAGACTGGCGTATTGCAAGGTATGAATCCATTTACCTTGTACTGGGCAGGTAAGATTCCAGCTTCAGTATTTTTATCGTCATACCCGGCTGGCCCTGATCAACCAGCACAATGGGACACTATGTTCTACAGCTTAGGTATGTTGGAAATGGCGCGTGAAATCTACGCGAAACAAGGCCTTGTGTATGTTGGTCCAATTCATCATGACGCTAATATCATTCACTCTAAAAAACCCGTTAAAAGCTTAGCTGATTTTAAAGGTTTGAAACTACGCGTACCAGGTGGCATGGTTTCTGAAGTGTTCCAGTCATTCGGTGCCAGTACTGTTAGTTTACCGGGTTCTGATATTTTCCCTGCATTAGAAAAAGGTACGATTGATGCTGCGGATTATGTAGGTCCTGCGGTTAACTGGGATCTTGGTTTTGGTCAGGTAACTAAACACATTTTGTTTGGACCTCCAGGCATGATGTCTATTTACCAACCTGTTGACTTGATGGATCTGACAGTAAACCAGCGTGCATGGAACCGTCTGTCTCCGGAATTGCAAGCACTGGTTGAAGAGCAGGTTAAAGCTTATTCACTTGAACATTATACTTCTATTCAAAAACGTAATGTTGAAGCCCTTGAAAATTTCAAAAAATCAGGTAGTACAGTTTCTCGTTTAAGCACAGAAGATGTCGCTAAGTTCCGTAAGGCTGCCATTCCTATCTGGTTCAAATGGGCAAATAAAAATGCAGATGCGAAACGTGTTTTCAAACTGCAACTTGACTATATGCAAAATGACATCATGGGTTATGTAACCAAGGAAGATATCAAAGGTTATAAACTTAAATAATTTTGTCACCTGAAAATGAAGTTGAGGATGGTAGATATGCCATCTTCAACTCTCATATAAATATTAAGTAGTGTTGGAGATTGTCAGATGAATGATTTACAAGGCTTCGGTTTCGTCCTGCCTCACTGGGCATACTGGGGTTGGCTTACGATTATGCCGTTAGTGTTTATGTATATGGTTAAACGCAACGCATGCAAAAAAACAGAAGTGCCACCTACTCCAGATGAAGAGCTTGCGCTTGACATTTTAGCCGAAGAAGATCCCGCACTTCATGTAGGCGGCAACCGCTTCACTAAACTTATTGATAAAGTCAGTGATTTCACAGGTGTCTTTATTGCCTTATGGACTGTGAATGCCGTTGTCTTTTATTTTTATGAAGTTGTAATGCGTTATATATTTAATATGCCAACCATATGGGTGCATGAAGCCTCCTTCTTATTATTTGGTATGCAATACCTTATGACCGGTGCTTATGCGATGTTGCATGGTGCTCATGTTCGCGTTGATATTGTGTATGTAAAACTACCACCACGTGGCCGTGTCGGTATGGATATTTTCACCTCGGTATTTTTCTTTATTTTTGTTTTGGCTCTAATGGGTACATCATGGACGTTCTTTGTAAGTTCATATGGAATGAATGAAATCACACTTGAAACCTGGGGTATCCAATACTGGCCCGTTAAGTTATTGATGTTCACCGGTGCGATTTTACTCACACTCGCCGGCATCTCTAAACTCATTAAAGATATTATGTTGTTCCGTCTTATGGGCGAGGAGAAAAATAAATGAATTCTGCTGTTTTTGATAGTTTTAAGTTCAAAAAAGTCTCATCAAGTCAATTTTGGACATGGTTAATGATCCTAGCGACGGCTAGCTTGACCCTTGTCGTTCTTGTCGAGTTAATTAATATTCTATTTTACGATCCCTATGAAGATGATTACTTCCTCTTCCGTACTGCCGGAATACTGGAAGATATGCATATCAGCGATTTAACCTGGCTAATGTTTGGTACCTTGTTTGTCGCATTAATGATGGGCTTGCCGCTTGCCTTTGTCACCGGTGGTCTGGGTGTTGTTTTCATTTACCTGGTCGGTGATCAGACCATGTTAAACATCATTCCTAGTCGTATTTTCCCGATGATGACCAACTCGGATCTAGCTGCCATACCTTTATTTATATTCATGGCCTCAATGCTGGAGCGTGCTGGTTTAATTGAAGAAATGTTTGATGTTGTCTACAAATGGATGGGAGGACTCCATGGTGGTCTTGCTGCTGCAACTATTCTGGCATCAACAATTCTTGCGGCTATGGTAGGCGTTATCGGTGCTGCTGTTGTTACCATGGGAATCATCGCATTACCTGCTATGTTAAAGCGTGGCTACAATCATGAAATTGCATTAGGTTCTATTATGGCAGGCGGTACATTGGGTATCTTAATTCCGCCTTCTATTCTTGCAATTCTTTATGCTGTGGTTGCACAACAGTCTGTTGGTGAACTTTATCTGGGCTCAATAATTCCGGGTATCATGTTATCCAGCATGTACGTCGCCTATGTATTATTTCGTTCATGGAGAAATCCATCATTAGGTCCTGCCATTCCTGAAGAAGAACGTCTTGGTTTATTAGAAAAAATACTGTTGTTACGTCGATTAATCGCACCTTTACTACTTGTCTTTACCGTTTTAGGTTTACTTTTTGGTGGCATCGCTACACCGGTCGAAGCAGCAGGTATTGGATCTTTTGGCGCCATCCTTGTTGCTATGATGCATAAACGTTGCACCTTTCAGGGACTGCAAGATGCTTCAGTCAGTACGGCAAAAGCATCTGCCATGGTGTTATGGATTATTTTTGGTGCATCCATCTTTGTTGGTTTCTATATTTTACAAGGTGGACAAGATTTCATTACTGAAACAATTCTAAGTACCGGATTATCTTCATACGGCATTCTGTTCTTAATGATGTTTTTATTGATTATCCTGGGTATGTTCCTCGACTGGGTTGGTATTTTGTTACTCGCTGTGCCTATCTTTGTACCGATCATTAAATCGTTAACCTTTGATGGCTTATTTGGCTTGCCGCCTGTTCCGGGTGATAAAGTCGCCTTGTGGTTTGGTGTGCTCTATCTGGTTAATATGCAGATGTCATTTATCAGCCCACCATTTGGTTATGCACTATTTTATTTACGTGGTGTATGCCCACCTGAAATTAGTATGGCGACGATCTTTAGATCAGCGTTAATCTTCCTGGGATTACAAACATTAGGCTTAATGCTTTGTGTTCTTATACCTGGTCTCGTTACATGGTTACCAAGTCTCGTCTATGGCTAACTATTAAGATGTGAACTCTCTCTACTGGATTATCCAGCAGAGAGAGTTTTATCTTTTTTCAAACGTAATTTTACAATCGATAAAATATAAAATGAATATTAATGATGACCATAAAAAATCATTGAAAGCAGAAAAAACTCAGCTGTCATTCGATAAAGTATCCCTGCTGAACGAATTATTTAAACTATTACCCAAAGATGCTGTGTTGCATGAAGCGGAAGACTTGTTTCCGTATGAATGCGATGGTCTGTCGGCTTATCGACATGTACCGATGATAGTTTTACTACCCGATACGGTTGAACAGGTTCAATCGATCCTTCGCTTATGTTACGAACGTGAAGTACCTGTCGTTGCACGCGGTGCAGGAACAGGCCTGTCCGGTGGTGCATTACCATTAGATAACGGGATTCTATTAAGTCTCGCCAAGTTTAAAGATATTATCAATATCGATCCGAATAACCGGGTAGCTCGTGTACAACCCGGTGTACGCAACCTTGCAATCTCGGAAGCCTGTGCTGAATATAATTTATATTATGCACCCGATCCATCTTCACAAATCGCCTGCACCATTGGTGGCAATGTCGCAGAAAATTCAGGTGGTGTGCATTGTCTTAAATACGGATTAACTGTCCATAATATCCAGCAACTTAAAATTATTACCATGGATGGCGAATTGATCACTATTGGCGGCAGTGGTCTTGATTCACCGGGCTTTGACTTACTTGCACTAATGACCGGCTCTGAAGGCATGCTAGGTGTAATAGTCGAAGTGACCGTGAAGTTATTACCTATTCCTCAACGTGCACAAGTTATTCTGGCCGCATTTAAGGATGTTGAAAAAGCGGGTGAAGCAGTCGGCAATATTATTTCAGCCAGCATCATTCCAGCCGGTTTGGAAATGATGGACACACTGGCTATTAAAGCAGCTGAAGATTTTGTACATGCAGGTTATCCACTTGATGCGGCAGCAATTTTACTCTGCGAACTCGATGGAACAAATGAAGATGTATCCGAACACGTGTTAATTGTTCGCGACATCCTGACTCAAAGTGGTGCCAGCGAAATACGAACGGCAAAAGATGAACAGGAACGGATGCTATTCTGGAAAGGACGTAAAGCAGCTTTCCCTGCTGTCGGACGTATCTCGCCTGACTATTATTGTATGGATGGCACTATTCCGAGGAAACGTTTACCTGAAGTATTAAAAAGTATTACTGACATGTCTAAGGAATATAACCTTCCTGTGGCAAATGTATTTCATGCCGGTGATGGCAACCTTCACCCGCTTATTTTATATGATGCAAACATCCCCGGTGAACTTGAACGTACTGAAGAATTTGGCGGCAAAATTCTTGAACTTTGTGTAGAGGTCGGCGGCACCATTACAGGTGAACATGGTGTTGGCACCGAAAAACTCAATCAAATGTGCGTGCAATTCCAGGCTTTGGAGTTACAACAATTTCATGCGGTTAAAGCTGCGTTTGATGAAAAAGGATTACTTAATCCCGGCAAAGCAGTGCCTACTTTACACCGCTGTGCTGAGTTTGGTGCGATGCATGTACACAAGGGTGAACTTCCTTTCCCTGAACTTGAACGCTTTTAATAACAGTCACAGGCTTATTGAATACCATGACCGATCTATCTTTAACATTTCAGGAAAATATTATTGATGCCTACGAGAACAACCGTTCTTTGCAACTTATTGGTGGCAACAGTAAAGCTTTTTATGGCCGAACTCCTACTGGTGAAAAATTTGAAGTAAAGGGTAATGCCGGCATTATTAATTATGAACCCACTGAACTGGTTATTACTGCACGTGGTGGCACACCATTAAGTGAAATAGAAACAGTACTTTCTGAAAATAACCAGGCCTTACCTTTTGGGCCCCCTCATTATGGTGAAAACGCAACTCTGGCTGGCACTATTGCATGTAACTTATCAGGTAATCGCCGCCCTTATGCAGGATCTGCACGTGACTTCGTACTTGGCATAAAACTACTCAATGGCAAAGGTGAAATTCTCAGCTTTGGTGGCGAGGTAATGAAAAATGTTGCAGGTTATGATATTTCACGTTTAATGTGTGGCGCGTTAGGTAGTATGGGGATTTTACTTGAGATTTCTTTAAAAGTTTTACCTAAAGCCGAAGAAGAAATCACACTCATTAAAGAGATTGATGAACAAACAGCAATGGATGCTATTGCACGACGCTCACGAACATCACTCCCTATATCTGCCGCTCTTTATGATGGTGCGCGTCTCTATTTACGCTTATGTGGCACACCAGGCAGCGTCGCAACAGCAAAACAAAAAATGGGTGGAGCTGAACTTTCAGCAAACGATAATTTTTGGCATAAAATTAATGAACATACACATCCCTTCTTTGATTCAACGTTATCTTTATGGCGCATATCTTTAGCCCCATACACAGCCCCTTTAAATCTCGAAGGAAAATGGATGTTGGACTGGGGTGGCGCACAACGCTGGTTACTTAGTGAAGAACCTGCAGAAAAAATTCGAGCAGCCGCTCAACAAGCTGGTGGACATGCCTGTTTATTTAGAAATGGTGATCATAATCAGGAAGTCTTTCATCCTTTACATCCGAAGATGATGGAACTACATCGTAATCTTAAAAATGCCTTCGACCCTAAAGGCATTTTTAACCCTGGACGAATGTACAAAGAATTTTAAAGCCTTATGCAAACATCAATTAGCGAAAAATATCTAAATACCCCTGAAGGTCAGGAAGCAAATTCAATCCTGCGCAACTGTGTACACTGTGGTTTTTGTACTGCTACCTGTCCAACCTATCAACTGCTTGGCGACGAACTCGATAGCCCGCGTGGTCGTATTTACCTTATAAAACAAGTGCTGGAAGGGCAGCAAGTTACCCGAAAAACACAGCAACACCTTGATCGTTGCCTGACTTGTCGCTCTTGTGAAACCACTTGTCCCTCAGGTGTTCATTATTCGCGTCTGCTGGATATCGGTAAAAATATTGTTGAACAAAAAGTAAAACGCCCCATTACTGAAACATCATTACGTTGGATTTTGCGACACTTATTGCCTTACTCAAAACTCTTTACTTTTTTATTACGAACAGGTCAGGGCTTTTCTCCCTTATTGCCTTCTGCTCTCAAGAAAAAAATACCGCCACGTAGACAAATTACTCCCTGGCCTGTGGTGACTGATCCTACACGCACGATGTTGATTCTGGATGGATGTGTACAACCTGCAACATCACCGAATACAAATGCAGCCACAGCACGCGTATTAAGTCGACTTTGCATCTCATTAGTTCGCGCCACCAGGGCAGGATGTTGTGGTGCAGTAAGCTATCATTTATCTGCCCATAATGAAGGTCTTACCGCAATGCGTAAAAACATTGATGCGTGGTGGCCATATATTGAAGATGGTGCTGAAGCGATTGTTATGACCGCAAGTGGTTGTGGTGCAATGGTTAAAGAGTATGGTGAATTACTTGCAGACGATCCTGCGTATGCAGAAAAGGCAAAACGCGTCAGTGCATTGTGTAAGGACATCAGTGAAATATTAATAGAAGAAGATTTATCAAAACTTACGGCGAATAACCAGAGTCAAATAAAACACGTGGCTTTTCATTCTCCCTGCACATTACAACATGCCCTGAAAATTACCGGTACGGTTGAAAATATTTTGCAACAAGCCGGTTATAGCTTAACCCATGTTACCGATAGCCATCTATGTTGTGGTTCAGCCGGCACCTACTCTATATTACAAAGCAAACTATCACAGCAGTTATTAACAAACAAACTATCCGCATTACAAAATGATGAACCTGACTGTATTGCAACGGCCAATATTGGTTGCCAGTTACATTTAGAAAGCAAAGCTAATGTTCCGGTAAAACACTGGATCGAATTATTAGATGAACTGTAAAGCAGTTTCAGTCAACAACTTTAAAACAGGTTAATACCTCTATGAATATTGGATTTATTGGTCTTGGAATAATGGGTCGTCCTATGGCCTTAAACTTAATCAATGCGGGTCATTCTGTATGGGTACATGCACGTCGCCCTGCAATGATGACACCACTTACTGATGCCGGGGCGACAGCGTGTAATACTTCTGCTGACGTTGCCAGTAACGCAGATATTATTTTTATTTGTGTATCTGACACGCAGGACGTCGAACAAGTCATTTTGGGTGATGAAGGTATCCTTAAGACTACTAAAAAAGACAGTATTGTTGTTGATATGAGTACCATCTCCCCTTCTGCCACAAGAAAACTCGCGACTCAATTAACTGAACATAATGTCCACATGTTAGATGCACCTGTATCAGGTGGAGAGCAAGGTGCCATTGATGGTGCATTATCCATTATGGTCGGTGGTGAAAAAGAAATATTTGATCGTGTATTACCGTTATTTGAAGTCATGGGTAAAAACATCGTTCATATTGGCGATAATGGTGCGGGTCAGGTAACTAAAGCCTGTAACCAGGTGCTTATTGGGCAGACCATCGCGGCGATTGGTGAAGCCTATATTCTTGCCAGCGCTTCAGGTGTTGATCCAGCAAAAGTGCGTCAGGCATTGTTAGGTGGTTTTGCCGGAAGCCGCGCATTGGAATCACATGGCCAACGTATGCTGGATAGGAATTTTAAACCCGGTTTTAAAGCTAGTTTACACCATAAAGATATGCGTATCGTTATCGAGGCTGCACATGAGCTAGGCATCGCATTACCCGGTGCAGCAATGGTAACGCAATACCTAAACGCTGTAGTTGGCAATGGTAAAGGGGAAAATGATTCCATTTCCATACTTGAACTACAGGAACAGTTATCAGGTATCACCGTTAACAAAGAAAAATCATAACCTCCTGGCTAGTAATAGAAAGTGCATTTAAACAGGTATATTAACGTGAACAAAACGAATCATATTGAAAATTATATAAACGGCAAGTGGACAGCATCGACATCCACGGATCATATGGAAGTTATTAATCCTGTTAACCAGGATATTCTTGCCAAAGTACCACTTTCAAATAAAAAAGAAATGGGACATGCGGTAGACGCTGCAACAAGCGCGCTTAACGACTGGCGTGATACGCCTGCAACTGAACGCATACAATACCTGTTTAAACTTAAAACATTATTTGAAGAAAACATCGATGAACTGGCACGTACCATTACGCTGGAATGCGGTAAAACACTCGCCGAATCAAAAGGTGAACTGCAACGCGCGATTGAAAACATTGAAGTCGCGTGCGGCATACCGACTATGCTCATGGGCAGTAACCTGGAAAATATTGCACGCGGTATTGATGAACATATGATCCGCCAGCCAATTGGTGTGGTGGGTATTATTACGCCATTTAATTTTCCTGGCATGATCCCTTTTTGGTTTTTACCTTATGCCATTGCCTGTGGTAATACCTGCATTATTAAACCTTCTGAAAAAGTCCCCTTAACAATGGTATTCGCCATGCATTTGTTGGAACAAACTGGCTTACCAAAAGGAATTGTTAATCTCGTAAATGGTGGCAAGGAAACCGTTGATGCGATGCTGGATCATCCCCAGATAAAAGCAATTAGTTTTGTTGGCTCATCACAAGTCGCCAAATATATTTACAGTCGTGGTGCGGCCAATGGTAAACGTGTACAGGCTCAGGGTGGCGCAAAAAATCCCGTTGTGGTTATGCCGGATGCAGATCCTGAAGTGAGCACAAAAATAATTGTTGATAGTGCTTTTGGTTGTGCCGGTCAACGTTGCCTGGCGAACTCTCTTGTCATTACTGTAGGCGAGGCACATAAACCGTTCTCAGAGGCACTTTGTGAAGCCGCATCAACACGCGTACTTGGGTGTGGTCTTGATGAAGATGTACACGTAGGACCAGTGATCAGTCCTGAGAGTAAAGATCGTATAACTTCATTTATTGAAAGTGCTCATACTGAAAGTGCAAACGTTATTGCAGGTGGTAAAGCTGTTACTGTAAAAGGTTATGCAAAAGGAAATTTTGTGGCACCAACGGTTATTGACAATATCGATCCTCAAGGCATCATTGCAACAAGCGAAATATTTGGTCCGGTACTGGGCATAATACCTGCTGATAATCTTGATCAAGCTATCCAAATAGTTAACCAGGGAAAGTATGGCAACATGGGTTGCATATTCACCAATAGTGGTCCTGCAGCACGTAAATTTAGAAATCAGGTTGATGCCGGAAATATTGGTATAAATATTGGTGTTGCAGCACCGATGGCATTTTTTCCTTTTAGCGGCTGGAATGAAAGTTTTTATGGTGATTTACATGCACAAGGTTCACATGCAATAGAATTTTATACACAAACAAAAGTTATCGCCGAACGCTGGCCAAAAGAATGGTCAAGAACATTTTAGTTCATTATGCGTAAAGAAAAGCTTTTTAGTAAAGATGGTTGCTACTCTCGCGTCGTTGAGAGTAATGCTTTATTTCACCGTGAAACCATTACCCGTGGTTCACGTGTTATTAAGGCATTACTTGATAACTATGAACCAAACCAGACCATTAATGTTCTTGATCTTGCCTGTGGTGCTGAACCCGTTTCCATTACCGAGATGTTAAGTCACTTTCCTGAAAGAAACTTCAGTTATACGGGTATTGATATAAATCCTGATCAAGTTAATTTTGCACAGCATCACTTTGACTTTCCTGAAAATATCCATGAAACGTATATTTGTGAAGGCAACGCATGGGATCCAAAATCATGTTCACTTAAAGATAACTATGACATTATATTTATGGGACTCAACCTTCATCA
Organism: Gammaproteobacteria bacterium; assembly: GCA_030594815.1. Classification (GTDB taxonomy): domain Bacteria; phylum Pseudomonadota; class Gammaproteobacteria; order UBA6429; family Thiohalophilaceae; genus JAGLTQ01. The sequence goes on along the minus strand of JAUVEN010000057.1, from coordinate 8,654 downwards.
TGGTACACCTGAAGAAGTCTATTACCTGGCCATGCAAATCAGCACGCTATTAAGCCCTCAAGGCGTATATATTAATCATGATGTCTATCGGCCAAATGATCAGCCCTATCAAAGAAGACCCGAACATCACCCTGATAATATAAATGAATCTTTCAGCTTACTGGAGCCTGCACTCATTGAGGGCGTCGCACTACCAGATGTTACTAAAAATGAACTGGCACAAAATTCACCTGATGCGAAATGGCGCCTAAGCTATAGCAAACTTCTGCATCAGAGTTTAATTGATCAACATGCAGGAGTTGAATGCGCCGATTCAACGTATAAACATGTGAATATGCGTGACTACCCTATTTCGCTTAATGATTTTAGTTATATTTTTAAAAAAGCGGATAACGATCTTAATATAAAAATAATACGTTATGGAAAGGCACATCCACTCATGGATTATATTGCGATGCCTGTTGTCAGCAAATCCAGAGATCTGCTAAATAATTTCTGATTATTTATTGCTTTCCCTGGTTAATGCAAACAACAGTCCCTTCTCAACCCAAATATCCACCGCAAGTCCTTTTGAGTAAACCGTGATGGGTTTTTGGTTTTCTTTAAGCTCGGGGAACCCTGAAAAAACTTTTTTGTCATAAACAGTCTGATACAAAGATTGAACCTGACCTGTTTTACTATCTTTAAGCCGGAGTTGTGCAGCCCTGACTCCTTGAATAGAACAATACCTTCCACCAATTAAACTTTTAGAACTTCCTTTTAGTAAAACAGATTCAACTGGCGAAAACCCAAGTTTAGTTAAAAAACCTCGTATCTCCTTAATACTCGAAGTTTTAATTTCAAGAGGTCTTAAATTGAGATGGTTTTTTGCGACTTCACTTCCTATGCGCTGGTTAAGTGTTAATTCTGGTGACATAACAAAATAAAATAAATTACCGACAGCTATAAAAAATACCGCGGCAACTGCTAGCCAACGATATTCCATATTAAAAAATCGACTCTTGTTTTTTGCTTTACCTTTTTGTAACAGCAATAATGATTCCAGCTGTTTGGCTGAAAGTGATTGCTTTTCAACATACTCACGCATTACCTTTTTAAGGTTACCTTTTCTCATAGCCTCGTCTCCACAACACCACCGGAGCTATCATTAAACTGTTCAATTAATTTTTTTCGCATGCGATAAATTTTTGAAAGTATTGTTCCTTTTGGTTTTTTTAGTTTCTTTGCGATTTCGGAGGTTGAAAAACCTTCAATAGCCCAACAATACATTATCTCACGCTCATCTGGCTCTAAACTCTGCAAAATCTGTTTTGCCATATCCTCGTTAACCAGTAACTCTTCTAAGGTCTGAACATCAAAATCTGCGGGTAAATTTGTTTCTTCTAAACTTTCGAACTGAATTATTTTTGCTCGTCTACAGTCATCAATAAATTGATTGTAAATAATCTTTTTCATATACGCAGCAGGTTGGTTTGCGACAATATTTGATTTTATAAATTTTTCAAGAGCAACTTGCAACAAGTCATAAGCATCATGCTCATCGCACGTTAAACTATAAGCGTAGCGATATAGCTGCTGTAAAGTAGCTTCATCAAACATCAAATTAATCCAGTATTATAAAATAACAATGACTTAATCTCGTAGTTCAAGTAGTGAAAAACCAGTAACCCAGCCATTTTGAATAAACCTCGTCAGCTCATTTTGAAAGTCACCCGCAGCTATAAAATCACGCTCGGTCAATTGTGTTAATGATAGACCATTGGAAATAGATTTCAGTAACTCATATTGGTAGTTATTCAACAACGTTATCTTTGGAGTAAATTCAACTCTTGAAATACAAAAATAAGTTTCAGCTTCGGGCATAGAAAACTCCTGGTTTCCCTCAACACTACTTTTGTTTGCTTTCCATATATCAAGCACAGGATATATCGATGAATGCAATGAAAATGAATTACTCAATATAAAAATAAGTATATTTTGCTCTGAAGGCTCAACCTTCGCTAGCTTCTCAAAAGCAAAAGAACTATCGTTATCGGCATAAAAACTTGCATGCCAGTGCCATTCTAATAATGCCAACTCTGCCAGGTATTCGAAATCATTTAATTCATCATGTAAGTCAGATTGTTCCTTTACAAAAACAGTAAAATATTCGCCATAATTATTTAAATCTGAGTCTGTTGATGGATATTTAAATCGATAAGCCCGGCATAATTGATTAAAATAATCCTCGCCAAGAATATTCAGACAAGCAGGATATACCTGTCCCAATACTTTTTGGTAGGCACCATTAACATTACTTTTATAAATAGATAACTGTTTCTCTTTAGTAAGTGAAGAAAGTGGTAATAACTGCGTTAAAAATTCACTTTCCTTCACTGATGATTTTAGCAAATTATCCATAAATGTTTTTTCTATATTAGCTAACGGCATAATTAAAATTTCCAGAGCGATATTTGTCTGCAATAACTTCCGCTTTCTGCGCTTCATCCAAAATACGTTGTAATGAAGGGATGTCGTTGTCCCATTCGATTAATGTAGGTACATGAGGAATTTGTTGAATCAAACTTTCATATATTTTCCATACCGGTTCAGCAACCGGATTATTATGCGCATCCAGTATAAAATCTCCACGATCATCAAAACCGGCTAAATGAACTTCTTTAATTCTTTCAGCTGGAAGAGATGTTAAATAATTATCAATATCTATACCCTGGTTAATATGATTGACATAAATATTATTTACATCAATAAGCAGTAAACAATCTGCCTGTTCAGCCAGTTCGGAAATAAAATCTGCTTCATCAAGTGTCGTTTCAGCAAATTTCATATAACTTGAGACATTTTCAATTAAAATTTGTTCACCTAAAAAATCCTGAACTTGTGAAATACGATTTACCATATGCGACAAACTTTCTTCTGAATAGGGCAGAGGTAACAAGTCATGCGAATGAAAGCCAGCAACAGAAGTAAAACAACAATGTTCTGATAACCAGGCTATATCATATTGCTTCATGATCTTTTTAAGTTTAGCCAGGTAATTCATATCTAATGGATCAACAGAGCCTAATGACAGACCTACACTATGAAAGGTAACAGGGTAATGCTGACATATTTTTTCTAACTGCAAAGGGATTAAACCACCTTCTACCAGATGATTGTCCGCTAGTAATTCAAACCACGGAATTTCAGGCAAGTCCGTTAAAATTTCATTTACATGTGGAGAACGTAAACCAATCCCCGTACCGGAGATTGGCTTATCATTTAATCGTTTTTGATTAAATACGTCCATTTTCACTACCTTTTTGCAGGTTTAATTTTCGCGACTTTACCACCGACGATTTTGGCACATGTTCCTTTAGGGACATAAACCCATTCCTGCATATGGCTATTTTTTGATGCTTGACCAGCACAGCCATGTTTGCCATCTAAAGAACCACAATCATTCATACCTGCTTTTGCAATACCGGCACACTTTTCCCAAAACTTGGGTTGATCAGGCACTGCTGTTACTGAAGTACTTACCATGGTTGCACCTAAAGCCAGGATTCCTGCGACTGTCGATTGAATCGCTTTATTTTGTTTTTTCATAATTCCTCCATTAATTTTTATTAACAAAAACACAAAACATCAGTGCGTTTTATGCCTGTTAATATATAGACGAATGAAAGAGGGATTTGATTGCAGAAAAGTAAAAAATAAATCATTTTTTACAAAGTGATGATTGAATTCAGAATTTCATATTTACAATAAGATGAGAACCAGAGTAATCCGGTTCTCAAAAAGTCATTTAAGCCTGAAGCTAATTTAGCGTCGTCCTAGAAATCAGCTTTTCCTTTACCTTTGTTCTTATTCTTACCCTGCCCACGAGATTTACCCTTTCCTCCTTTAGAATTGCCTTCATCATTACCTGATTTGGAGCGCGCATGAGCACTTCTAAGATTATGAAATTCACGTGATCCCTGCTTAATGCCAAGTCGCTTTGCCAGTACTCCCCAACCTTTACCTTTGTTAGCCTGGTATTGCTCAACAACATAATCGGTATCATGTCCCGACATCTCAGCCATGCGCATCACCATATAGGCATCTTCTACACCATTAACATTACTTAATACTGCATTTACTTTTACACCACCTAAATTAAATCGCGTAGCGAGTTTTGCTTTGATTCCAGAGCCATCTGCTTTGGCTTGAATTGATAGATTTCTCAGCCAGTCAGCATCTCCAGCTTGCACGGGGTTAATAAAAACAAATTGAAAAAATAATATTAATGAGAAAACTTTTTTAACGGTCATGCTCTACTCCTAAATAACAAAAACGGTAAATTTCAGCATTCAGAAGTATAGTCCATGGACTGGTTTTAAAATACAAACCCTTTCACATTTAAAAAATTTCTCGAAATTTATTATTTAACCTGAGCTGCGTATAAGAAATGCACATAATTCTCGCGTTCCCCGGGTTGTTAATAACTGGGACACTTTAAAGAGAGCAATGTAGCCTGGATGCAGCGAAGCGAAATCCGGGAGAGAGAGTTTAAGCCTGTTTTCCCCGGATTACATTACATTTCATCCGGGCTACCCGTTAACATACTTTTCTTATATGAAGATGAGGTTATTTAATACAGGATTATCTGCACAACCATTATTTAAACGAAGTTGTGCAGCAGATCGTGCATTGAAATGAATGACGGCTTTATCAACCTGCAACATATTACCACTACCCGTTGTTACCCAGTTATCTTCATCAAAAGATAACATCCAGTTTTTATTTTTTAATGCCTGGATAAAAGGAGTAGGTGGGTTCAAGGAACAACGTGACGGAACCAACAATACACCGTGTTGGATCCGTTGCGCTTGATCCAACCTACACGATTGAATGAAAGCAGTAGGTGGGTTCAAGGAGCACTGTAGAACCGCTATGCGTTTTCCCAAGAACTCCAAAGGAGTTCATTAGGGATGACCCAACTACTACCGGTTGTTACCCAGTTATGTTCATCAAAAGATAACATCCAGTTTTTATTTTTTAATGCCTGGATGAAAGGAGTAGGTGGGTTCAAGGAACAACGTGACGGAACCAACAATACACCGTGTTGGATCCGCTGCGCTTGATCCAACCTACACGATTGGATGAAAGCAGTAGGTGGGTTCAGGGAGCACTGTAGAACAGCTATGCGTTTTATTCAGCACTTCTTCGCGTTGCTTAGGTCGTTTATGACGGAACCAACAAAAAATGGTGGTTCCACCCATTTGTATCTAACTAAAGACATCTTTCACATTTTGAGAGGGTGTTCATCAGGCAGTTGTTTTTGCATCCAGCATGCCAGTTTATGTTTCATACTCGGTTGATCTACCTGCCCTTTAACAAGAGGTTGTAAAACTTTATCGTGTACAAGCAGACGGTAAACATACTCTACTTTATCTTTCGATGAATCTGTTGCATCAAATTTCACCACACCCTTTTTCTCTGCGATAGCCATCACCATATCAACGGCAAGTTTTACCAGTTCTTTCTCATGCTTAAGTTTTTTCATTTTGAATTAGAATCCATCTTTAATGTATTCAGCCCCATTGCCTGTTGCATAAGAACATTTTTTAACGGTGTGATACGATCCGCCAAATTTAAACCTGCATTGCGTAAATCTTTAATGACAGGTAACTCACTGCCAAATAATCTTTTTATTCCGTCCATCGCAACAAGCATCGAACGATTCTCTGCTCGACGCCAACGTTCATATCGACGTAATACTTTTAAATCACCAATGTCTTTTTTATCATTCAACGCTTCAACAATGACGGTCATTAAACTTGCTACATCTGATAAACCTAAATTAACACCTTGTCCTGCTAACGGATGAATCGTATGCGCCGCATCCCCGACTAAAGCGAGACGAGGTTTAACGTAATTTAAAGTTTCAAATAATCGTAAAGGGAAAACGGCACGCCCGGCAACAGACTCAATTTTACCCAGTTTACTTTCGAAGGCCTGTTCTAATTCTTTGGCAAAATCGTCTTCTGAAATTTCGGTTAAACGTTTTGCTTCATCCGGTGAAGTCGACCAGACAATTGAACTATAACCATCCGTTAAGGGTAAAAAAGCCAACGGGCCGGTCTTTAAAAAACGCTGCCAGGCAGTATTCTCATGGTGTTTTTCTGTTTTAACGGTCGTGACCAGGGCAGCTTGATCAAAATCCCAGCCCTTCACCGCGATATCGGCTTGTTGCCTGATCCAGGAACGTGTTCCATCTGCACCCACGACAAGTTTTGTAGAGAGAGTAGTTTTATCGTCTAATACCAATTCAGTTTTATCATCATAAAAATTGATATTTTGAATTTGAGCAGGGCAATGCAAATCGATATTTGAAATTTCGGAAATGCGTTGATGCAGTGCTTTAACAATTACTCGATTCTCGATGATATGTCCGAGGTCTGCTTCGCCCATGTCTGCACTATCAAAATGTACCTTACCTTTTCCTTCGGCATCCCAAACATACATATCCTGGTAAGCGCTCACTCGCAGCTCGACTATTTTTTCCCAGACATCAATATTCTTAAATAATGTTTGTGATGCGCGTGTAATAGCACTAACACGCATATCATAACTATTTTTATCCCAGTCGAAATCAGGTGCATAAGCATCTATCAGGGCAATACTGAGATTTTCAGCTTCTTCTGCAAGTCCGCAAGCCAGGGTCGCACCGACCATGCCCGCACCAACGATAATTATGTCGAAATCTGTTTTAGTGTTTTTACTTGGCATGGTCATTTCAACGCAAAGGTCGCAAAGACGCGGAGGGCGCAAAGGAAAAAATATTACTTAAAGATATTATTTTATATTTTAAATTTAGAAGTGTACCCATAGTATGTTGTCGGACTGAAGTCCGACCTACAAAAAGCAATTCCTTTCTTTGCGCCCTCCGCGTCTTTGCGACCTTTGCGTTGAAATATTTTGATTGGTCTTTCCTCATAACTTTAACCCTCGCCCAAGTCTTGGTAACTTGCCCACAAAACCCATCGCATGACGTGCGAAAACTTTTTTAAGGGGGGGCACTATGTCCACCACTAATAAACCCAGGTTACGTAAAGCGGCTAAAGGTAAAAAATTATTAGAAAAAATTCTAACCAGGCTATCTGTCGCCATTGCGGTTTGAATATGATCCCTGCGACGCCAAGTCTCATATATTTCTAAAGTTGATAACAGACCAATATCTTTATTTCCATCTCGTTCAGCATCAATAATAACTTGTGACAATGCAGCAACATCTCGTAAACCTAAATTAAAGCCCTGACCAGCAACAGGATGCAGGCTATGTGCAGCATTACCAATAATAGCTAAACGTTCACGCACATGTTCTGTTGCTCGCATCAGGCTTAAAGGGTAAACATGGCGTTTGCTTACATTTATAAACTGTCCGGCTCTTTCTCCGAAGCGCTCTTTTAATTTCAGCAGGAAGGTTTCATCATCCCAGTTCATCATTTCTTCTTGTTCAGTACTCTTAACTGTCCAGACAAGTGAATAACGGTTCGCTTCCTTTTCAGTAGCCGCCATCGGTAGCAAGGCTAATGGGCCGCTGTCAGTAAAACGTTCGAAGGCTCGATTATTGTGAGGCTGATCGGTCGCTACATTTGCGATCACTGCGCTTTGTTCGTAGTTACGTTGCTTAATTCTTACACCACTTAAACGACGTACTATTGAATCACCGCCATCTGCTGCAACCAGTAATTTAGCGGTTAACGTTTGCTCTTCATTTTCTTTTCCAGTCTCAATAATAACGCTGGCAGAATTTAAACCCAGATCAAAGTTTTTTAATTTGGCAGGAGCAATCAATGTGATATTTTTTTGTTTATTTAAGGCTGCAAATAAGGCTTTTCCGATAACCCGCGTTTCAACCACGTAACCCAAAGCATCTACATTTTCATCTTCAGCATATAAACGGGTAATGCCTGCATGACCACGATCAGAAATATGAATTTTTTTGATGGGAGCAACACCCAGCTTATTAATCGATGACCACAATCCTATCCCTTCAAATACTTGTTTTGAGGTATACGACAAGGCCACGCTGCGCGCATCAAATGCAGGCTGGTATTCCGAGTCATCCGGCTTAAAAGGAAACGCTTCAACAATAGCAATACGTAATGATGATTCAGGCTGTGATAGAGATAAAGCACAGGCAAGACTCGCACCGACCAAGCCGCCGCCGATAATTATTAAGTCATAGTCTGTGTTCTTTTTATCTAACATGCTCTTTTCAACGCTGAGGAAAATTTTAAAAAATTATTTTTCATAAAAGTGCCATTATATTAAATTTCAGCCTATTAACAGAACATCATTGTAGGTTGGGTTAAGGAACAACGTGACGAACCCAACAGCCAAAATTGTTGGATCCGCTACGCTTGATCCAACCTACAAAATCAAAACAATAAAACTTTGCGATCCTTTGCGTTCTTTGCGCCTTTGCGTTGAGATCTCTTGACCTTAAGACGCCATTAATGCTTCAATTTCATCAGGATGTTTGGGTACGTCTTTACTTAATACATCATGACCATCTTTAGTCACCAACACATCATCTTCAATGCGAATACCGATGTTGTGCCATTTTTTAGCAACTTTATCATGATCTGCTGAAATATAGAGGCCAGGCTCTACGGTGAGTACCA
>JAUVEN010000088.1 GCA_030594815.1 Gammaproteobacteria bacterium | reverse complement strand
ATTAGCCGATATCAATAATCTGGAAAAACTTTCACAGTTTTTAGGTATGGATCTCGTCTTTTCTGAAGAAGCAACTCATCCGCATGTTGTTTGGCAGCCTATAGAGTGGACAAAAATCACAGCTTAAATCTAAAAACAATTTATTTAGCCATTTTTTATCATGGTAAAGCAATCAGGCTTTGATGTTTTGTCCTGATTCAGGCATGATTGCGCCTGATTTTTAACTGTGGTTTTGAAATTTAGATGGCAAAAGAAGAACATATTGAAATGGAAGGCACCGTCATTGATACGATGCCTAATACAACGTTTAAAGTTGAGCTTGAAAACGGACATGTGGTCACTGCACACATTTCTGGAAAAATGCGTAAAAACTATATTCGTATTTTGACCGGTGATAAAGTGACGGTTCAGTTAACGCCTTATGACTTAAGTAAAGGCAGAATCGTTTTCCGCGGAAGATAAGAAGTTTATATCCTTCTGAAGCTTGGCGTTGGCATTCAGGCCACGCAAATAATGGCATCTTTAACGGCGTAGGTTCGAATTCATTCGAACGCGGTGTAAAAATAAACCTCAGATGCAATTTCCTACCTCAGCGTTCGAATAAATTCGAACCTACTAGTACACCCCAAATTCGTTAATTAAGCATCCAACTTAGCAGGCAAATTCTTGCTCTGCGTATCAAATACTAATTCATCGTCTTTTACTGTCACGGTGACATGGCCACCTTTCGCTAACGTACCAAAGAGTAAGTCTTCTGCCAGTGGTTTTTTCAGATGTTCCTGAATGACACGAGTCAGTGGTCGTGCACCCATTACCGGGTCATACCCTTTAATTGCCAACCAGGTACGTACTTCATCATCAATAGAAAGTGAAACACCCTTCTCTTCTAGCTGGTGTTCAAATTCAAAGACAAACTTATCAACAACTCGTGCAATCATATCCTGACCAAGTTGTTTGAACTGAATAATGCCATCCAAGCGATTTCTAAATTCCGGAGAGAATGCTTTTTTGATGGATTCCATACCATCAGAAGAATGGTCTTGAGAAGAAAAGCCCATGGAAGAGCGACTTAACTGCTCAGCACCCGCATTGGTGGTCATGATAATCGTAATGTTACGGAAGTCAGCTTTACGACCATTGTTGTCTGTTAAGGTGCCGTGATCCATAACCTGAAGTAATAAGTTAAAGACTTCTGGATGGGCTTTTTCAATTTCATCCAATAATAAAACCGCATGAGGATGTTTATTGATTTCTTCTGTGAGCAGGCCACCTTGATCGTAACCAACATAACCTGGAGGCGCACCAATTAAACGTGAAACGGTATGACGCTCCATATATTCAGACATATCAAAACGTATCAACTCAATGCCCATAATGCGCGCTAATTGACGTGTCACCTCTGTTTTACCCACTCCAGTAGGCCCAGCAAATAAGAATGAACCAATCGGCTTATCTTCATTGCCTAAACCTGCTCGCGAGAGCTTAATAGCAGTTGATAGGCTATCAATAGCTTGATCCTGGCCGAAAATAACAAGTTTAAGATTACGCTCAAGGTTCTTCAGAGTATCCATATCATCATTAGAAACGGTTTTAGGTGGGATACGGGCAATCTTTGCCACAATAGCTTCAATCTCTTTAATACCGATAGTTTTCTTACGTTTTGATGGTGATTGCAACTGCTGGAAGGCACCTGCTTCATCAATAACATCTATCGCTTTATCCGGTAAATGGCGATCGTTAATGTAACGTTCAGCCAGTTCTGCCGCACCACGTAACGCAGGCTGAGTATATTTAACGCCATGATGCTGCTCAAAGCGACTTTTTAATCCTTGCAAAATTTGTATACATTCTTCGACGGTAGGTTCAGGCACATCAATTTTCTGGAAGCGCCGTGCTAATGCCCTATCCTTCTCAAAAATGCCGCGATATTCCTGATACGTAGTCGAACCAATACATTTTAAATCACCATTCGATAAGACAGGTTTAATTAAATTAGAGGCATCCATCGCGCCACCAGAGGCTGCACCAGCACCAACAATGGTATGGATTTCATCAATGAATAAAATAGCATCAGGCTCATTTTTCAACTGCGTCATGACTGCCTTAAAACGTTTTTCAAAATCACCACGATATTTTGTGCCGGCTAGCAGTGCACCGAGATCGAGCGAATAAATGATCGCATCTTTAATAATGTCAGGGACTTCATTTTCAACAATGCGTTTTGCTAACCCTTCTGCTAATGCAGTTTTACCTACGCCCGCTTCACCGACAAATAAGGGATTGTTTTTACGTCGGCGACAAAGAACCTGAATAGTACGCTCAACTTCTTCGGCACGACCGATAAGAGGATCAATCTTGCCTGCTTCAGCAAGCTCATTTAGGTTTGTGGTGTATTGCGTTAAAGGATTTTGAGGTGCTGTTCCCTGCTCATCATTTTCGAGTTCAATCTCTTCATCCATGTCATCATCTGAAGATAACCGGTTCATTCCATGAGAAAGGTAGTTCACAACTTCAAGACGACTAATATCCTGTTTTTTGAGAAAGAAAACGGCTTGAGATTCTTGCTCACTAAAGATAGCAACCAGTACATTTGCAGCGGAAACTTCCTGTTTGCCCGAAGACTGAACATGAAATACTGCCCGTTGTAATACTCGCTGAAAACCTAATGTAGGCTGAGTATCACGATCATCATTGGGCGGCAATAAAGGAACTGTCTCTTGTAAAAAGGTATCAAGCTCTGTTTTCAAAGCGGGTATATCAGCACCACAAGCCAACAGTATTTCACGTGAGATATTGTTATCCAGCAATGCTAATAGCAAATGTTCAACTGTCATGAATTCGTGGTTATTGCCACGCGCTTCACGAAAAGCCTGGTTTAATGTTTGCTCGAGTTCTTTGTCCAACATCTTAAATAGCCCTTTGTATTAGGAATCAGCTTCAAATGTGCATAACAACGGATGCTCATTTTGCCTTGAATAATCATTAACGAGCTCAACTTTTGTCTCTGCTACATCTCGAGTATAGACGCCACAGACGCCTTTGCCTTTAGTATGAACATTTAACATCACATTCTGTGCTTTTTCGTGAGGTAGGTTAAAAAATGCCTCAAGAATATGCACAACAAATTCCATCGGCGTGTAATCATCGTTAAGAATTAAAACCTTGTACATAGGAGGTTTCTTAAGTTTGGGTTTTGCTTCCTGAACCGCAACGCCATCGTCCATCCCGTCATCGGGAACTTGTTGTAACTCTTTACTCATAAGCTAAATTCTAACTGATTAGACCTTTTTTTGTGAACATGGTTTTAAAATGGTGAATAAAATTTGTGCAGATTGTCAAATATTGTCTATATTTGTAACTGATAATCGTATTTTCAATTTGGTGAGTTGTTAATCTACATTTTATGTGGATATTTACTCAATCCTCCATTGGAATGTATGGGATCAATTGATGTTTTTCAATGACACGGAGGCTAGGAAGCAATGTCTATAGGCACGGTAAAGTGGTTCAGTAACAGTAAAGGTTACGGGTTTATTTCACCAACAGAAGGAGGCGAAGATATTTTCGCGCATTTCTCGGTGATTACCATGGACGGATATAAAACTCTAAAAAAAGGTCAGGTTGTTGAGTATGAAGTAATTGCTGGTCCTAAAGGACAGCATGCAACTGAAATTAAATTAGGAGATATTCCTGATCACGAAATCAGTAGCACTCAACACTAACTTTCTTCATTTTATAAAAATGCCTCAGTCAAAAACTGACTGGGGTATATTTTTGTCTTATCCTAAAAAAACAAAATCAAAAGATTTCAACGCAAAGACGCAAAGAATGCGAAGAATGCGAAGAAAAATATAGTTTAACTTGGTTATAGTTAGGTGGTTAGATGAAACACGTGATTTTTCATCCAAAATACATTAAATCAAAAAACTCTGCGTCCTTTGCGTTCTTTGCGCCTTTGCGTTAGGTTTTAAAGTCATTTTTAATGTAAAATTTATTAATGTCTTTGATACTATTCAACAAACCCTACGGCGTCATTAGCCAGTTCAGCGAACATGAAAAACATACTTCATTAGCAGAATTCATCAAAGAAAAAGACTTTTATCCCGCGGGTCGTCTGGATCATGATAGTGAAGGATTATTAATTCTCACTGACGAAGGTAAAATTCAACATTGTTTAAGCCATCCAAAACACAAGCAACCAAAGACCTACTGGGTACAGGTTGAAGGTGAAATAACAGATGAAGCACTTATCGAATTAGAACAAGGCGTCACTTTAAAAGATGGCTTAACCCTGCCCGCTAAAGCATTAAAAATGGAAGAACCCAATCTCTGGCCGCGTGACCCGCCCGTTCGTTACCGGGCAGAAATACCAACATCATGGTGCGAACTCACTATTACCGAAGGCAAAAATCGCCAGGTGCGTCGCATGACCGCATCGGTGGGTTTCCCTACCCTGCGATTAATTCGTTATTCTATTGGTGAATTCACTCTAGGTGATTTCAATACAGATGGCTTATCACCCGGAGAATGGCGTAAAATCCCCACTCCACAACAACTCACACAACAAGCAAATGCAATTAAATTATTGGGCACCTCACGTCACCGTCGCAGCAATCATACAACACGAAGGAAAGTTTCTCCTGGTCGAAGAAAAAATCAACGGTAAGTTGGTGATCAACCAACCTGCCGGGCATTTAGATAACAATGAATCTTTAATCGATGCCGTTATCAGAGAAACATTAGAAGAAACGCGATGGGAATTTTCTCCTTCTTATATCAGTGGCATCTACCGTTGGATACACGATAATGGCGAAACTTATTTACGCATGTGTTTTGTGGGTGATATTATTAAAGAACGTACTGATAGAGAGTTAGATACTGGTGTTGAACGCGCAATTTGGTTAAGCGAAAAAGAAATTCGTAAACATAAAGGATTAAGAAGCCCCTTAGTAATCAAATCAATTGAAGATTACCTTAGCGGGAACAAATTCCCTTTAACATTAATTCATGACGTAATATAAATAATCACCGTTCTTAATAGCTCTATAAAAATCGGTTCATTTAATTATTTCAAACATAGGTTTAAGTAATGAATACAAAACTCGCGTTAATATTTTTCTTATCATTTTTATTTTTTTCTGTGAACGCATCAGATCTGGCACGTGAAAAACGTCTTGCTGATGAAATTGTTGATTCAATTATGGATGGTGAACCCGAATATTTATCAGATGGAAAAAACAAGTTTCTATCTATATATATGGAAACGGAATCTGAAAAACCAAAAGGTGCGGTTATTATTATGCATGGTCGAGGCTATCACCCGAACTGGAAAGATGTCGTACACCCTTTAAGAATTGGATTACCAGAGTCTGGTTGGCATACATTAGCCATTCAAATGCCTGTTCTGGATAAAAAAGCAAAATATTATGATTATGTTCCTATCTTCCCTGAATCATTTTCACGCATTGAAGCTGCAATTAAATTTTTAAAGAGTAAAAACATCAAGAATATTGTCCTCGTTGCGCATAGCTGTAGTGTTCATATGAGCATGGCTTGGTTTGAAAAGACAGGAGGCAAAGGTGCGGATGCTTATATCGGTATTGGTATGGGTGTAACAGACTTAAAGCAATACATGGCAAAACCTTTTCCACTTGATAAATTGAAAATTCCAGTATTAGATATTTATGGGCAGCATGAATTTAACTCAGTAACTAAATCTGCGCCATTGAGATTAAAAATGATCAAATCTACAGGTATTGATCAATCTGAACAACGTATTGTAGCTGATGCAGATCACTACATTGCAGATCGTGGTGATGCGTTACTTAAAGAAGTTAATGACTGGTTAGATAAGCTAAAATTATAAACACCATGACTTCAAAATCTTCTTCAAATATTTACGTCGGCATGTCTGGTGGCGTTGACTCATCTGTAGCAGCCTTGTTATTAAAGCAACAAGGTTATGCTGTACATGGGCTTTTCATGAAAAACTGGGAAGGTGATGATGAAGATGGATATTGTGCTGCTGAAGAAGATTTAAGTGATGCACAAAAAGTTTGTGACACTTTAAAAGTAGAACTTCAAGGCGTTAACTTTTCTGATCAATATTGGGATCGTGTCTTTGCATATTTTCTGGAAGAATATAAAGCAGGTAGAACACCTAACCCGGATATTCTTTGTAATAAGGAAATAAAATTTAAAGCTTTCTTAGATTATGCTATTTCACAAGGTGCAGAAAAAATTGCTACCGGACATTATGCTCGTATACATTTTGAAGATGGTGTTTATAAACTTATAAAAGGTATCGATAACAATAAAGACCAAACCTATTTTCTTTATACTTTAGGGCAAGAGCAGTTATCTAAAAGTCTTTTCCCGATAGGCGAACTTGAAAAACCAGAAGTTAGGCGACTCGCAGAAGAAAATAACCTGATTACGTTTAATAAAAAAGACAGTACCGGAATTTGTTTTATTGGTGAACGAGACTTTAAAACTTTTTTACAAAAATATTTACCGGCTCAACCCGGTGAAATGCAAACGCCAGACGGTCAGGTAGTCGGTAAACATGATGGCTTAATGTATTACACACTTGGGCAACGTCAGGGTTTAGGCATAGGTGGTTTAAGAGATTTTAATGATACACCTTGGTATGTAGCGGATAAAGATTTAGAGAATAATATTCTTATCGTGGTACAAGGAAACGATCACCCTCTTCTACATCACAAAGAATGTTCAGCAAATGATATGTCATGGGTTCAAGGTGATGCGCCTGCGTTATCATTTCATTGTGCAGCTAAAACGCGTTATCGCCAGCAAGACGCAAAATGTTTAGTTGAGTATCATGAAAAAAGTCAATGCTGGCACATTACTTTTGAGCAACCCCAGTGGTCTATTACACCAGGACAAGCTATCGTTTTTTATGATGGCGAAGAATGTCTGGGTGGTGGTACTATAGTTTCTAACACACCTCTTATTTCTAATATTTCATTAAAGCAAAAAAAATAAAACATGGATAATTTTCAATCACGTACTCTTGCACTTGCAGGTGTTTTTAGAGCAGCAGCATTAGTTAATATATTAGCCAACGAAGGTAAAATTTCTGAAGATGATTTAGAGATAAGTATAAAAAGTATTTTTGAAACAGACCCTGAAGACACTATTGAGGTCTTTGGTAACCTCTCAAATCTTTCTACTGGCTTTCAAACCGTTCTTAATCAATTAGGCAAAGACAGTAAAAATCGCAATATTGATATCGCACGTTATGTCGTCAGTATGTTATTTCTTGAAAGGCGTCTAATGAAGAATGCTGAAATGCTGGACACACTTTCAACCGGTGTTGAATTAGCAACACGACAGTCTGAACATTTTTCGACGACACATGAAAATGTAATAGCAAACATAGCTGATTTATACAGCCGTACAATCAGTGAGCTTGGTCCACGGATCATGGTTAACGGCGAACAACATTTCCTGACGACTACGGCAATTTCAAACAAGATCAGGACTGTTCTTCTTGCAGGAATCCGTAGTGCGGTTTTATGGCAACAACTCGGTGGTCGCCGCTGGCACATTTTATTTCAAAGAAATCGCTATTTACAGGAAGCTAAAAGTCTACTTCGACAAGCTGAGTCTTAATCCAATTCTATACCTCAATAAAATGTTGGTTTCAATGAGCCGCGCATAAATGCCAATTTCAGGCTATAATAACCGCTCTTTGAGTTCGCTCAATAAAATTATTCTATTAATATCAATAAGTTATAAAAGCAATAATATAACGAGGAAGCACTATGAGTAACAGTTTCGATTCTCGCGATGTCCTTAACGTAAATGGAAAGGACTATGAGTTTTACCGTCTTGATGCAATTAAAGGCAGCGAGAACCTCCCTTTTTCAATGAAGATCTTATTAGAAAACTTATTACGTTTTGAAGATGACTTAACAGTCACTAAAGATGATATTAAAGCCCTGGCAAATTGGGATCCACAAGCTGTTCCTGCTCAAGAAATTGCTTTTCGTCCTGCTCGTGTATTAATGCAAGACTTTACTGGCGTACCAGCGGTAGTTGATTTAGCCGCCATGCGTGATGCTATGAAGAACCTTGGTGGTGACCCTGATAGAATCAATCCTTTACAGCCTGCTGAACTCGTTATTGACCACTCCGTTCAAGTGGATAAGTTTGGTAATGCATCTGCTTTTGAAGAAAATGAAACACTCGAATATCAACGTAACCAGGAACGTTATGCATTTTTGAAATGGGGACAAAAAGCCTTTTCTAACTTTAAAGTTGTGCCACCTGAAACAGGTATCGTTCATCAAGTTAATCTTGAATACCTTGCTCGTACTGTTTTTACTCAAACAAATGATGGCGTCTTACAAGTTTATCCTGACACACTAGTTGGAACAGATTCACACACCACCATGATAAATGGTTTAGGTGTACTCGGTTGGGGTGTTGGCGGAATTGAAGCTGAAGCAGCCATGTTAGGCCAACCTATTTCTATGTTAATACCACAAGTTGTTGGTTTTGAATTAAAAGGCAAGCTACCTGAAGGTACAACAGCAACTGATTTAGTTTTACTCGTGGTTGAGATGTTACGTAAACATGGCGTGGTAGGTAAATTTGTTGAATTTTTTGGTGAAGGTTTAGATAATTTACCATTAGCAGATCGTGCAACTCTTGCAAACATGGCGCCAGAGTATGGCGCAACGTGTGGCATCTTCCCGATTGATGAAGAAACAATTACTTATTTACGTTTGTCTGGTCGTGATGAAGAAGAAATTGCTATTGTTGAAGCTTATGCAAAAGCACAAGGCTTCTTCCGAACTAAAGATATGCCAAAGGCAAAATTCAGCTCAACAGTAACACTTGATATTTCAACAGTTACTCCAAACATCTCTGGACCTAAACGTCCCCAAGATCGTATACCTCTGAATAATTCTCAACCAATGTTTAAAGATGCTCTTAAAGCATTAAAAGAAGAACGAAAATCTACAAGTACAGGTATTGCTGCAACTAAAATCAATGGACAAGATGTTGAAATAAAAGATGGTGCCGTAGTTATTGCTGCGATTACCTCATGTACAAACACTTCAAATCCATCAGTAATGTTAGGCGCAGGGCTAGTTGCACGTAAGGCACGTGAAAAAGGCTTAAACGTTAAACCCTGGGTTAAAACTTCTCTTGGTCCGGGTTCACGTGTTGTATCAGATTATTTAGAGCATGCGGGCTTAATGGATGATTTAAATGCCCTTGGTTTTAATGTTGTTGGTTACGGTTGTACTACCTGTATCGGAAACTCAGGCCCTCTACCTGTTGATGTTAGCAAAGCGATCAGTGATGAAGATTTAACCGTTACATCGGTAGTATCGGGCAACCGTAACTTTGAAGGTCGTATACATGCTGAAGTTCGCATGAACTATTTAGCTTCACCACCTTTAGTTGTGGCTTACGCCATTGCAGGCACTATGGATATCGATTTACAAAATGATTCATTAGGTAAAGATAAAGACGGTAACGATGTTTACTTAAAAGATATCTGGCCATCACAACATGAAATTCAGGATGTTGTTAATGCAAACGTAACCCGTGAGCAATTTACATCGTCTTATAAAGATGTCTTCGCTGGTAATACACGTTGGGTAAACCTTAAGTCTCCGGAAGATCAACTTTTTGACTGGGATAATGATTCTACCTATATACAAAACCCACCTTACTTTACTGATATGAATAAAGAAGCTGGAACGGTAGAAGATATTAAAGATGCGCGTGTTTTAGCAGTATTAGGTGACTCAGTAACAACCGATCATATTTCACCAGCAGGCGCGATTAAAGAAGACAGTCCGGCGGGTAAATACCTAATGGATCATGGTGTTAAGAAATCAGACTTTAACTCTTACGGTTCACGCCGTGGTAATCATGAAGTGATGATGCGCGGTACATTTGCAAATATTCGTTTACGTAACTTACTTGCTCCAGGCACCGAAGGCGGTATAACTTTAAAACTTCCTGAAGGCACTCAAACTTCTATTTATGAAGCCGCAATGGACTATCAAAAAGAAGGGGTTCCAAGCATTATTCTCGCGGGTAAAGAATACGGTTCAGGTTCCTCTCGTGACTGGGCCGCAAAAGGTCCTCTTCTATTAGGTGTCAAAGCCGTTATTGCAGAAAGCTATGAACGTATCCATCGTACAAACTTAGTCTGTATGGGCATCGTTCCATTACAGTTTAATGATGGTGATACTGCAACAAGCCTAGGTTTAACCGGACATGAAGTCTTTTCTATAACAGGACTTAATAATGGTGAAGCTAAAGAAGTAAATGTAGTTGCGACAGGTGATAAAGGCGATATAACCTTTACCGCTAAAGTGCGCATTGATACACCGCAAGAAATTATTTATATGCGTAACGGCGGTATCTTACATTATGTACTCCGCCAACTTGCAGCGTAAGTAACAATCATTAGAACATAAAAA
Organism: Gammaproteobacteria bacterium; assembly: GCA_030594815.1. GTDB lineage: Bacteria > Pseudomonadota > Gammaproteobacteria > UBA6429 > Thiohalophilaceae > JAGLTQ01. The sequence continues at coordinate 310 of JAUVEN010000088.1, read as the reverse complement.
AACCGGTAACTAATACCGGTTTATTTATGCCTGCTTTCGGCCAGTAGCAGACGCTTAACAAACAAGATAATTAATAGCAGTGCTTCCTTAAGCAGACATTCAACGATTAAACTCACTTGACGCCAAAAGCAAAGCAACGATAGGAGCGGCGCTTTTGGCGTCAAGTGAGTGCGTTGTTATGCCTCTTTATGTTTGTATAAATGATTGTTCTCCTGTAATCACGTTAGATGGATGTTGCGGCCAATGAGCAGTTCCTGATGGTGATGCGAGCTGTATAGTGCCAGCTATATAGTGAGAACATAATTTTGCA
>JAUVEN010000043.1 GCA_030594815.1 Gammaproteobacteria bacterium | reverse complement strand
AATAAATAAAATAAATAAAATAAATAAAATAAATAAAATAAATAAAATAAATAAAATAAATAAAATTAAGGGAATTAAATGAAAAAATCAATAATTAAAGCAACTGCACTTGTTGCGTTATTAAGTGCGGGTTCAATGGTTCATGCTGCTAATGAAAGTAGTTTTTCCATTAAAGTGGGTAATTTTAATTTAAGTGAAAAAACACAGGCTATTGGCGGATTTTTTATTACTGAATATGATGACTCGTCTTCTTCAGTTTTTGCACTTGAGTATGAAAAACAAATTAAAAATAATATTTCTTGGGGGGGGGAATTAATTAATTATTCAAACGATATGATTCGTATAAATGGTATCCCTGTTTCAGGTATTGGCGCTGATACGTTACTCATTATGTTTAATGGAAAAAAATATTTTGACGCGAGTAAAATTGTTAAACCTTTTATAGGTGCTGGGATAGGTGTTTCAACTGTAAGTGTTAACGAAGCTTCAGCTTCTGGTATTGCATTTCAAGCAATGGCTGGTCTTAAATTCTCATTTAAAACGTTCTCTGCTCTTGTTGAATATAAATTAGTATCCTCAGAGGCAGAAGACTCTGTTGGAGATAAAGTTGATGTGTCAGGTAGTGGTGTTTTTGCTGGTATTGCTTTCAATTTTTAAACTTTAAATATTTGAAATAAAAAAGCCAGGTTTTTCACCTGGCTTTTTTATTTTTACGGCATCAGTAATTCTAGGTTAACGACTCTTCATTAATTATTTTCTTAACATCAATATTGAATTCTTTTGCATCAACGATACGTTTTATTTCTGGTTTATCGTCTCTTTTATCCCATATAGAACTTGCAAGGTTAACCAGTTTTCTTCGAGGGTAGTGTTCTTTGTTACGATTCATGATAAGCATAACAACAGGCTTTAAACGATGTGTATCAGTCAGCTTAACGACTAGTCCAATGTGGCCTGTCTTTAATTCAACGACACTACCAACCGGGTAAATTCCAATCGTTCGAATAAATGATTGCATTAGTTGAGTATCAAAATTATCAGGCATCCATTCGTATAAACGTTTTAACGCTTCATGAGGTGTCATTCCATCGTGATAAACGCGGTCACTGGTAATTGCATCATAAACATCGGTAATAGAAACTATCTTGGTATAATAGCTAATATTTGATTCGGATAGGTTATCGGGATAACCCTTACCACTTAGACGTTCATGGTGACTTTTAACAATACTAAGAACTTCAGAAGATAAAGTGCTATCACTCAATAACATCTCATAACCTTTTTGTGGATGAGACTTCATGATTTCGAATTCTTCTGTTGTTAATTTTCCAGGTTTATTTAATATTTCCAATGGAACTTGCATTTTACCAATATCATGTAACAGAGCTCCCAAGCCTAGTTCATTAAGCTCATCACCTTTTAACCCTAAGGACCGACCAAAGGTTAAAGAGAGTACACAAACATTTAAACTGTGAATGGCAGTGTACTCATCACGAGATTTTAATTGAGTAAGCCACATTGAAGCATCCAGGTTCTCTACAATATTACTGGCTAATTCAGCAACAAGCTCTTTGGCTTTATGAGTATCCGTAATTTTCCCCATCTTGGCTTCGGCAAGCATATCATCGATATATGAACGTGTTTTATCGCGTGACTTTCGAGCATTAATAAGTCTCTCAGTAAAGCTGGATTTATCAAAATTTGCTTTTTTAAGTGTCACTGTATCAGTGAAATCAATTTTGGTAGGTTTACGTTTTTTCTTTTGAACGGGTTTTTGTGTTGCAGCAGCAATTACTTTGAGTTTATTATTTATTTGATGTGGTGTTTTTTCTGTATCAACGTATACGTATTTACAGGTTGATTGTACCTGCTTTATTTCTTCTTGCTCTTTTAATTGAAACCCCTGGAATAGGAAAGGTGATTCGATCCATGGATGATCTAATTCAGATATGTACATACCTACGGTTAAATCTTCGCTAAAAACTTTTATTTTCATAAATAATATTTATCAAATGTTTGAATATGTTGCATTATAGATGTATCGGTTCGTTAAAATTTTTCTTGAAGAAAAATGATTATAACGTGGGAGGGGGGAGATTAATTATAGTGGAAATAAAAAACAGATGGCAATAAAAAAGCCAGAGATAACCCTGGCTTTTTTTAAAACTGATGTAAAAGTGCTAAATTATCGTGGTGTGATCTATTTAGTCCAGTTACCAAAGTTTTCTGTCGTACGTTCCTGGCCGTCTGCAAAACCAGCGCTGTAAGCTTCATTTACACGTTGCTCTTCACGTTCTGGGTTATGTACGTAACCACCTTGCCATCCTTGTACGTATTCAGCGTCTACGCCCATTTCTTCCATTTTAGTACATGCATCATAATATTCTTGGTTCATTCGGTATCTCCTCGGAATAATCCGGTAATTATCTCAATTTACGAACAATTGTTCAAATTCTTTATTAAGCTTTTCCTTATAAATGACTAAGGCTAAGCGAAAATCTAGTGTTTTCTGACTATATCAGAAGAAGTTATTCCTGATATCAGGTCGAATATAACCACAATATATACATGGTTAAAATGTTCTGGTTCGGAATTATACAAAGCTCTGTTGCTATGCAATATATCCCTATAGGGCAGGTTATATGCCTATTAGACCTATCTTAGTGGTAATAACCTAGTAGGTGCGTCGGATAAAGGTTCAGGATATAATGGAAGGCTAATTTTATCCTGATTTAAGAGAATATTGATATGACAACTGAAGCCGCAGATATTGTTGATTTTAACAGTGCCATGAGTGCATTTGAATCTAAACACTTTTCAACCGCTATACAACTCCTGAGTCCATTTGTGGAAAAAGGTAACGCTGATGCACAGCATCGTAGCGCAATTATGTTTCAAAATGGATTAGGTGTCGCTGTCAATGAAGTTAGAGCTTTAGAACTGATGACCGCTGCAGCAGAACAAGGACATGATCTTGCTCAACACGGCCTCGGCTTTATGTACATGGAAGGTGAATGTGTCGAAAAAAATCCAGAAGAAGCCATTAAGTGGTTTAAAAAAGCTGCAGATCAGGGCATGGTCGGTTCAATGACCACGATTGGAATGATGTATGAGGAAGGTAATGGAGTCGAAAAAGATCCAGAACTAGCGAAAGAGTGGTACGCCAAGGCAGGATTTTAAAAAAATCAAATTCAAAAACTTTCAACGCAAAGACGCAAAGAACGCAAAGGTTTTAAAACAAAGAAAATAAATTTAAAAAGTTTTTGGTTCTTTGAAGTTTCAATACCTGTTAAGTCAAAGTTTAGTGGGGTTTTTAAAATTAAATCTTTGCGACCCTTAGCGTTCTCTGCGCCTTTGCGTTGATTCTTTTGATTTTACATAATAAAAAATGGAAATAACTAATGCGTCCAGCACATTTAATATCAGTTTTAGATAAAGAATTTTTAAGCGTACATGACGGTCATCATACGCCTGTTATGTTATGGGGCGCGCCAGGTGTAGGTAAGTCTCAAATTATCTCGCAAATTGCCAAGCGTCATAATGCACCATTGATTGATATTCGTTTATCGCAAATGGAGCCGAGTGATTTACGTGGTATTCCTTTTCGTGAGGGTGACAAAGTAGAGTGGGCGATCCCTTCAATGTTGCCAAATGCAGAAATGCATGGTCCAGAAGGTATTTTATTTTTAGATGAAATTACTTCTGCACCACCGAGTGTTTCAGCTGCAGCTTACCAATTAATTCTAGATCGCAAACTTGGCGACTATGAAGTACCAAAAGGCTGGGCAATTTTTGCTGCAGGTAACCGTCAGGGTGATCGTGGTGTTACCTATACCATGCCGGCGCCATTAGCGAATCGTTTTTCTCATTTTGATTTTGAAGTTAATGTCGATGACTGGGTTGCATGGGCTTATAAAAATGACATTGATGATCGGGTTATCGCTTTTGTCCGTTTTCGTCCTGAGCTATTGTTTGAGTTTGATCCGGCTCATAATCCTGTTGCTTTTCCATCACCTCGTTCATGGGAATTTGCACATCGTGCAGTACAAAAATTTGAATATCAACATGATATTCGATTAGGTGCACTGCAAGCCTGTGTAGGTCCAGCAGCAGGTATTGAATTAAATGCATTCATCACAAATCTGGATCAATTACCTGATATAGATGCTATTTTAAAAGGTGAGCAAGTTACAGCACCAACAGAAATTGATTTGCAATATGCCGTTGCATCATCATTAGTAGGGCATGCAATACGTGTTCAGGAAAAAGAGGATGCAAAAACTGTACATGGGCACATACTAAATTATGCTTCTGCATTTCCACAACGTGAAATGGGAGTCATGCTTGTTTCTGATATGCATCGTGCGATAGGAAATGATATTTTTGCGGTGCCTGAGTTTGCGCAGTGGTCAAATGCGATAGCAGATGTCATTTTGTATTAGTATTTAATTTTATTATGCCTGCTGAAAGTCCCATTGAGTTAAACAAGGTTGAATTAAAGTTAACCGCAGCTCGTACCCGTTTAATTATCGACAAACCTTTTCTAGGTGCATTGGTTTTGCGTTTACCGATGGAAGAGGCTAATCCCGAGTGGTGTAAAACAACCGCAACAGATGCGCGTAAGTTTTATTATAATGCAGAATATATTGATTGCTTATCAATTGAAGAAACACAGTTCATGCTTTCACATGAAGCCTTGCATTGTGCTTTATCTCACTTTTCCCGTCGGCAACATCGTGTTACTCATAAATGGGATCTTGCTTGTGACTACGCCATTAATCCTTTGTTAGAAAAAGATGGATTAACACCTCCACCCGGTACATTGCGTCTTCGTGAATATGAAGGCATGACAGCAGAAGAAATTTATCCATTGATTGATGACCTGGATGATCAAGAAACATTGGATCAACACATCTATGATGATTCAACATCGGACAGTGAAAATAATGTAGCACCTCCACCGAAAGATGATTCGGATACCGATAATACGCGAAAAGAAAAATTACCTAGCCAGGGTAAAGGTTCGCAAAAGTCACCCGAACAAAAAGATGGTAAGGCAGGTAATTTACCGCAAGGTAAAGATGATAGTGAAGGTGGCGGTAAGTCTGAACCTGCTCAGGCAAAAGATGTTAATAATGGTAGAGGAGCTGAAAAGCCTCAACCATTAACACATCAGGAAAAAGAAAATTTAACAGTACAATGGCAACAACGTTTAGCGGGTGCGGCACAACAAGCGATGCAAGCTGGAAAGCTTGATGGTGAAATGGCACGCATGGTGGATTTTTTACTACAACCACAATTGCCATGGCGCAACCTTATTTCACGTTATTTGAATTCTATTGCCCGTGATGATTACAGCTACACCCGTCCTTCTACTCGCCGGGGTGATCCGGCTATTTATCCCAGCTTACGTAGTGCACAGCTTGATATTGTTATTGCTATTGATACAAGTGGTTCGATTAGTATGACTGAAATACAGGAATTTGTTTCTGAAATTGATTCACTAAAAGCTCAAATGCGTGCTCGGGTAACATTGATTGCATGTGACTCTGAGTTAGCAGAAGGCTGTCCATGGGTATTTGAACCATGGGATGAGTTTCGTTTACCCAAAAGTATTAAGGGTGGTGGTGGAACGCGTTTCTCGCCGGTCTTTGACTGGGCTAATCAGCAAGATAAGTTGCCTGATATTCTCGTATACTTTACAGATGCAGAAGGTGAGTTTCCTAAAGTAGAACCGTACTTTGATGTGTTATGGCTGATCAAAGGCAAAGCCAAGGTGCCCTGGGGGCAACGAGTCCAATTAAATTAATTTCTAAATTCCCTCCCCTTCAAGGGGAGGGTTAGGGTGGGGTAATTTAAAATTATCCCCTCACCCTAACCCTCTCCCAAAGGGAGAGGGAATTAGAGCTCTAAACAATTATAAAAATGATGAATCTATCCAACGAAGACAATTTAAGATTAAACGTATTATTACATCAAGAGCTGCATGCTATTCGCATTGATGAGTCAAAGATGATTGTGTATGGCTTGTCTGAAAAAGGTGAAGCTACAGTCCCATTGAATGCAAACTGTAAAGATGAAGTTTATATAAAGCAGGTTAAAGAACTTATTTCGACACATGTTCTGGGCTCACCGGGTGGTTACCCTATCTTTCTTCGTCGTTGGACAAGAATGGGGCAGTCCAGAACTCATGAAAGTTTAGAGCGTCTATTATTGCTGGGTGAGTCTGAAGCGATTGTGGCAGTAGTGAATGCAGATGAAGTAACAAATGAAATTTCTCGTCGCGCATGGTGGGCGATGCCAACAGCAGCGAATGCTCGATGTCTTTTACGACATAACGATGTTGTAGAAGGTGATATGGGTAAAACGCTTGCTGAATTTTTAGTTGAATTTTTACCCTTTGAAGAAGAACCTCGTGCAATGATTGAATCTGCTCGGCTGGTTTTACAAAAAAACCTAATAACAGAAGATGTTCAAGGTAGCTTGTGGAAAAAAGGTCAACGTAAAAATGCTTTATTAGTTGGTTTTTTAAATACCTTGCCTGACTGCTTACCTGTTGAATCATCAGAGCATAAATCTCTGTCAGAGTTAAAAGAAAAACTATCTTCATTGAAAGGTAATGGAGATAATGTTTTTGCTAATATAATTATGAGGATATTAAGCAAGGAAGGGCAGGCATATCTTAATACTGTTGAAGCTGTAATGAAAAAACCATCAAATCAAGATGTTGTTATTTCATTATTTAAAACTATTAAAGACTATTTTAAATCGATTTGTCCGAACCAAGTAGAGTATCAAGATATTGATGTGTTGTTACTAGATGCAAACAAATATATTGATGTTAAAGCGATGCAATTTGAAGATCTTAAAGTTATTTTAGAAACTTTCCCTGAACTGTCTAATATGATTAAGTCGATTATTACTCTATCATTAATTGATGAGTCATTGACAAGCCCTGTATTTTCTCGAACGGATGCAATAGGATCATTAATGCGGAAGAAGATCGACCACATTACAAGTCCAATATTAAAAGAAATATCTTTACTACGAAATAATGGTTAGTTTATAAAAACAACCACTTTTTTTGTTTTTCAGATTGTTCTGTTATCGTTAAATAGCATGTCGTCATCTCAGCCTCTTTTAATGTAAGGTTGAATACTTTTAGTTCATCTCTTCTAAAAGCATGAATGACAAGCTCTTCATTTTGGTTGTAACTATTTGTTACTTTATCAATCGTGGACTTATCAACTTGCAAATTATTAATTGCAATAATGATGTCACCCGCAGATAGCCCCGCTAGCTCAGCACTTTCATTGCTGAATGCTTGAGTGATTTTTGCACCCATACTGTTCGTAGTGAATCGAGCACCTAGTGATACAGGAACATCCAGGTTTTTCTCACTACTTGGCTTCCCACCTTTATCATCAACAGATGTTGTTGCGCGTAAGTTCAGCTTTACGCCAAATTCAGAAAATAACTCTTCTAATGGAAGATCTTTAGTTCCATATAAATAATTATTAAAGAAATCCTCTAAATTGACGCCTGTAACTTCGCTGCAAATTTTTTCTATTTCGCCTTCAGGAATACCACACAATTTTTTACCGTAGTTGATCCAAAGGTGACGCATGACATCATCAAGTGATTTTTCATTACTTGTATGTTTACGAATAGTTAAGTCCAGGCATAAGGCAAGCAGGGCACCTTTAGCGTAGTAACTTACAATAGTATTAGGCGCGCTTTCATCTTGCTTATAAAACTTTGTCCATGCTTCAAAGCTGGACTCTGCAATACTTTGATTTAAACGTCCTTTTCCACGTAGTACTCGCGTAATTGTTTGACCTGTAAGTTCAAGGTAGCTTTCAACTGAAATAACTTTGCTGCGAACAAGAGCAAGTTCATCATAGTAAGAGGTAATGCCTTCAAATGCCCATAGCTGACGTGTATAGGATTCGGTAGTTAAATCATAAGGTAGAAAAACTTCTGGTTTGATACGTTTAATGTTCCAGGTATGAAAATATTCGTGACTACATAATCCCAGGAAATTTCTATATTTTTCATTTGGTTCGACTGGTTCTGCCGTTAATGGTAAATCATCACGACTACACATTAAGCTTGTTGAACTGCGGTGTTCGAGACCTCCATAGCCGTCACCTGTAACCATCGTTAGGAAAAGGTATTCATTTATCTCAGGTAATTCTCCAAACATCGTACAATGTGTTTGACATATTTTTGTTAAGTCTTGCTTTAGTCTTTTTTCATCTGCTCTGTGGATGCCGGTAAATGCCATTTTATGTATGGTGTTTTCGACTATAAAATCAAATTCGGAATGAGTGCCAATTTCAACAGGGTGATCGATTAAATCATCGTAATTATTGGCTTGATATTTTCCAAAGCCTGATGCATCAATATTCTTATTACTAAGTGAAGTGGCAATTTTCCATTGTGAATATTTTTCGTTAGCAGGAGGTTCGATAATTACTGTACAGGGTTCCTCTTCAAAGCCATGAGGCATAAGAAATAAACTTGTTCCATTAAAGAATGCATGTGTCATGTCAAAATGGGCAGAACGGACAGAAAGATCCCATGCATACACTTCATATTCTATTAATATTGGACCTGCAACTGCTTCAAACTTCCACGTGCTTTTATCCAGTTTTTCAATGCTGATTTTTTGATTGTTCGATTGTGCTTTTAAGCGGTTTATATTTTTAGCAAAATCACGAATCATATAGCTTCCAGGGATCCAGGCAGGTAAGGATAAAACTTGCCCGGTCATATCTGGTTTTGCTATTTCTAAAGTAACTTTGAATATGTGTGCGTGTGGGTTGTAGAGTTCAACAGTGTATTGAATATTCATTGAGTTTTTTCGGGTTCGCTTTCTATGATTGATTTAGATTTTTTAACTTTAACATACAGGTGAATAAATTTTTTATTTCTTGAGTTTGTAGAATATTCTTGACTGTTTTCATTTTCGGATACAGGCTTGCTTGAAGCAACCTCTAGCCATTCATTCGTTTTTCCAACAATTGTTGTATCCAGTTGTGTATGTACTATTGCTCCTGCAATATCATCACTTAATGAGGAGGCGTTTAATCCAACCTGGATTATTGACCAGCCACTAAATTCATGCACTTTAAAAATATAACTCTTACTTATTTTTTTAAAGGTAAATGATTGAGTTTCAGTTCCATCAGCATAACGTTTTCTTTCGGTAACAGGTATTGATATTCCTGTATTTAATTTTACCCATTGGCGCTCAGTGATAGACATTGATTGAGACGTGTTGTTTCTGTTTTTACCAGTCTGGTATGTAGTAGACGTTTTATTGAAGTTAATCTTACGATTTGAAGCTATAAATTCTATCGTCAATATATCGGGTGGAGTGTCTATTTTTTTAATGATGTGTAGTATGTTTTTTGTTTTACCTGGTGTGCCATTAATAAGAAGCACATCATTTTCCTGACTTACTGATACTGATTTGTCAATTAATGATTTAAGAACAGACAGAATGTCTTCGCCAGTAATATATTTTAAATTAATTGTTGTTATCGTTTTTTCTTCACTGACATTCTGCTCGGCAAAAAGTGGATGACAACTAAATAATAATATTAAGCTTATTAGAGTGTATGTTGATTTAATCATAAGTGTAATCTACGTAAATTTTCATCAGGAGCACTATGTTCCCAAACTTCATTAAAGAAATTATATAGTTCAGTTGCTAAGCGGGGGCGGTTAAAGTTTGCTAACCCTTCATAGCGATCTGAGTGACGTAAATAGATAACAGCTTTACCATCAAAGAGGGTGAATGCCTCACCGTATGATTTGTATTCTTCTGATATTTTTCTAACCTCGATACTGCTGGTCAACTGTTGAATTAAGTCAATTAGTCTGTGCCCATTTTTAGTCATTGGATCTGAATCATTAATAAGTATACGTATTTTTGTAAATTTGCTTGAGATAGAAAGATTTTTAATTGCATCAATAAAATCGGGAGTATCAAAAATGGCGGGATCAAGATGCCTGGATATAATATCAATAGTTCGGGATGTTTGTTGAGCCATCGCGATGTTTATTATCTTTACTTCATCACGAGAGCTTAATGAAATATCATTTTCACCTTTTTTAAATTTATAATTTTTATTATCTGACTTCATTAAATTTACCGTTATCCTGATGCGATTATATCTTCATAATACTTCCGTTATACTATCGCATCATATCTCCATCATATTTCCACTATACATCATGGTATAATGAGGTATTCCTGCATCCATATAAACATCACTTATCACAATAAAACCGTATTTTTTGTAAAAATTCACAGCATGATCTTGTGCAGATAATTCAATCATAGCGATTGATTTGGCTTGTGCTATATCCAGAAGATATTTAAGCATGTTTTTGCCGATATTACGATTACGATACGCCTTTAAAACGGCCATTCTGCCAATATGCCCATCATCCAATAAACGCGCTGTGCCTACAGCCTTATTATTATAATAGGCCAAAATGTGCGTAGAATCATTGTCAAATTCATCCCACTCGAGTTCAAAGGGAACGTTTTGCTCTTGAATGAAAACAGAGGTTCTTATTTCTTCAATCTCAGAAAAGTTCTGCTTGAAATCAACTGTTTTAATAACGATTTCACTCATCAGGAAACTCAAGATAGCCTTTGTTATAAATGTCACATAAAAAGTCCGCTGCGTTTCCATTACCCAGGTAGGATTTTAAGTCGGCGTATGTGTTTAAATGTTGATTACAGAACAACTTAACAATCTCATCTGTGTCAGGCTTGAGGTCTTGCTTAACACCATTAATAAATAGTGAAATCTTATTGTTTTGATTAACGAGGTAGTTAGCTCTTACGGTAGAAGGTCTGCGAAGAAGGGCCGTTTCTTTTAATGCGGAGAGAAACTCTGAGGTAGACAAGGTGTTTTCCACCATATTTTCATCTTCATTCAGATATTCGGTGATAAACCGTCCAAACCAGTCTTCAATTTTTGCTTTATCATTAAATTGAGATATTAATATTTTTTGAATTTTATTAATAACATCAGAAGTAACTTCACCATTATTTTGTTCCGGTAATAAGTCAGGATCACGGTAACGTAAATTATCTTTTAAATCTGTTATATGTTCATCAACGTAGGATGACAATAATTCAGCGTAAGAGGGTGCTCTGAAGCCGATAGAAAAAGTCATGCAATCTTCCATGCCAATGCCATAGTGAGCAACATTTGCAGGTAAATAAAGCATATCCCCAGCTTCAAGCACCCATTCAGTTTCAGCTTTAAATTCTTTAATTATTTTTAATGGAATATTTTCTTCAAAGTTATCTTCTCTTACAGGCGTTTCATTGATCATCCATCTCCTTCTTCCTTTTGCCTGTAACAAGAAAACATCATATTGATCAATATGCGGTCCAACACTTCCATCAGGAGCAGCATAACTTGCCATAAGATCATCGACACGCCAGCTTGGTATAAAGTTAAATTCATGCAGCAGGTCATCGAATTCCGGAAAAACTTTATTTAATCCCTGAATTAATAGAGTCCAGTGACTTTTGGGTAAGGAGGTAAATCGAGATTCAGGGAAAGGGCCGTTTTCTATTTCCCATTTAGGTGTGCTTTTTTTCTCTAATATTATTCGTGATTCAATAAAATCTTCACAGGCAAGTCCTGCAAGTTCTTCAGCAGAGACAGGAGATACATAATCAGGGAACGCTGAGCGAATTAATAATGGCTTTTTTTGCCAGTAGTTTTTTAAAAAGTCTTTAATGTTTAAATTATGTATCAAAGGATTATTTTTTATTGTAATTTTAAATGCACGAGGATATTTTAAAAGAGCTCAATATCACCTTCTTCAATTTTGAAATCTTCAACTTCATTTTTATCGAGTAAATACTCAAAACCACAGACCATATTACGACCATGTTCTTTTGCGTAATATAATGCTTTGTCGGCACGTTCAACAATGGAAGAGAGGGGGATCTTGTTATTGAAGGCACAAAAACCTGTACTTGTTGTTACTTTATTTTCCATAGGAAAATTAAAATCTTCAACATTCTTTCTGAATCGATTCAGTACTGAATCAGCCTGTTCTAGTGTAATGTCGTGTAATAATACGGCAAACTCTTCACCACCATAGCGAAATAACATATCAGCATCACGAAAGGTTTTTTTCATCAGGTTTGAGAACAATAATAAAACTTCATCACCGTATACGTGACCGTACTTATCGTTTACATTTTTGAAAAAATCAATATCGAGTAGGGCAAAACAATATTGTGATGGTTCGTCATCCGCACGATTTTCCTGATCAAAGTTTGCATGAAGTTTTGCTAATCGTGAATCAAATGACTGGCGGTTGTAGAGTCCGGTAAGAGAGTCGGTATCTTTGTTTCTTAACAAGTAGACCTGGTGGTTGTAAGCACTGAGTAAGGTGTAGATATAATGTTCATCAATAACTTCTTTATTGATAGTAATTAATAAGCCTCGGTTTGAACGTTCACTTTCAACAGTGAAAACCTGAACATAATCATCAGTCGGTAAATATTTAAAGCCATCAAACTGTATCGTTTCTGAATCTGAAGTGAGTTGCATCACTTGAGATTTCTTTAAGCAGTTTTCGCTTTTGTTGCGGCAAGCGATTAACTTAGGTGAAAACGCCCGTTTGTTAGATTCATATAAGCTATAACCTTGCTCGTAAAGATAAATCTCACCATCAGGATGAGATTTATCAATAACATGAAGTAATGCCTCACGAAGTTGTTCGATATTATCTTGTCGAATTAAACTCAGTAAATCCTTTACCGGACACTTTGTAGTGTTGTTGTTATCAAGCTCCATGATAAATTGAGAATTAGATAGCCTTTGTTTGTTCTATAGCATTACCAATATATGTCATTGGTGTAAGAGCGATAAGCTGATCTTTTGCTTCTTGTGGTATCTCTAAATTTTCTATGAACGCTTGCACATCAGCTTTGGTAAGTTTATGTCCACGACTTAATTCTTTAAGTTTCTCGTAGGGCTTTTCAATACCATAACGACGCATTACCGTTTGGATAGGCTCTGCTAATACTTCCCAATTATTATCGAGTGTCGCATTGAGTGCTTCTGCATTAACTTGAAGTTTACTAATACCACGTAAAGTGGATTGATAGGCAATCATACAATGCGCAAAGCTTACACCTAAGTTACGTAGTACGGTTGAATCGGTTAAATCACGCTGCATTCTGGAAATTGGAAGCTTTGCTGACAGGTGAGAAAAAATGACATTAGCAATACCAATGTTGCCTTCTGAGTTTTCAAAGTCAATTGGATTAACTTTATGCGGCATAGTTGATGAACCCACTTCACCTGCAATTGTTTTTTGCTTGAAGAAGCCCATGGAAATATACGTCCAGATATCACGATTGAAATCCATAAGAATGTTATTAAAGCGCGAGAAGGCATCAAACAACTCAGCCATATAATCATGCGGCTCAATTTGTATCGTGTATGGGTTTTGTTGCAAACCTAAACCCTCAATAAAATTTTTACTTATTTCTGACCAGTTTAAATCCGGGTACGCAGATAAGTGTGCGTTATAGTTGCCCACTGCACCATTGAGTTTACCCATTAATGGGACGGCTTTAATTTGTGATACTTGACGTTGTAAGCGGTATACAACATTTGCCAGTTCTTTACCCACCGTTGTTGGTGAAGCAGGTTGGCCATGTGTATGCGCTAGCATAGGTTGCTCGGCTAATTCTTTTGCAAGTGATGTTAAAGCTGATGTAAGTTGTTCAATAAGCTGAAGCATTACAGAGTCGCGTGCTTCACGTAACATGAGAGCATGAGATAAGTTGTTAATGTCTTCTGAAGTACATGCAAAGTGAATAAACTCGTTAACCGCTTCGAGTTCTTTATTACCTGCAATTTTTTCTTTGAGTAAATATTCAACGGCTTTTACATCATGATTCGTGGTGCTTTCAATTTCTTTAACACGTAAGGCATCTTGTTCAGAAAAATTATCAACAATATCGTTAAGTAGTTTTTGTGTTGCAGAAGAAAATTCAGGAACTTCAGTTATCTCTTTTTGGTTTGCTAAATGTTGTAACCACCGCACTTCAACTAATACGCGGTGACGAATCAGACCAAACTCGCTGAAAATAGGGCGCAATTGGGCTGTTTTGCTGCCATATCGACCATCTACAGGTGAAATTGCGGTTAACTGACTAAGATCCATTATTTTTCCTTCAAATTACTAAGTTATGTCGCCAAAATTTGCAGCTCATTCTACCCGTAATCGTCATTAAATGATATTAGGGTCAGATAGTATATTCCTGATATTCCTAATAAAATCATAGAGATATATCGATACATTCAATTATTGATGTTGTTTTCAATATTAGCTACTCTCTTAGGCTAAGGAACAATAATAACAATTTGGAGCAGAATTATGATTGTGAGTAATCTTGAAGTCGTACCTGGTAAACGAACCGTCAAACACTTCGGTTTAGTGCAGGGAAGCTCTGTGCGAGCAAAACATGTTGGCCGGGATATTATGGCAGGACTGAAGAATATCTTTGGTGGTGAACTAAAAGGCTATACAGAATTATTACAAGAATCACGAGAAGAGGCCTGTAACCGTATGTTAGAACAGGCAAAAGCAACAGGTGCAAATGCTGTACTCAATGTACGTTTCTCGACCTCGAGTATTGCAGCCGGTGCCGCTGAGTTATTTGCATATGGAACTGCTGTAACTCTTGAGTGATCAGTAAAAGCGAGGAGCGTTAATATGTATGATTTAATTATATTTATTGTTTTGCTGGCAATGGGCTATGGCTTTGGGCGTTATGCTGAGACTAAACATTACAAATCGATTATTAATCGTGAGAAGGAACTTAATTCAATTCCTGCTATTGCAACTAAAATTTTAGTACCTGCTAGAAATGATTTAAACAGCCAATTAGTAACAGGCAATGTGGTTATTTCTATTGATTACTTCAAACGGTTTATAGCAGGCTTGCGTAATATCTTTGGTGGTCGTGTTACTTCCTATGAAACACTGTTGGATCGTGCACGTCGTGAAGCAATTTTACGAATGAAAGAAGAAGCTAAAAAATTGAATGCAGAGTTAGTATTTAATATTAAGCTCGAGACCTCAAGTATCCATAAAGGTCGTGGTAATTCAATTGGTTCTGTTGAGGTGCTTGCTTATGGTACAGCACTTTATCCTCACTAAAAATTATGGAATATAGCAACCCTGAATTACCTGAAGGTATTAATACTTCAAAAGATAATCCGTTGAAAGAGTTTTTTATTTTAACGGTTGGTCTTCTGGCTGTGGTCTTTGTTGTAATTTCGGCTTTAATACTCATTGTTGATAATTTTGCAGATAAAATCCCTTTTGAAATGGAGAAAGAGTTACCGATCTCTGGTTTTATCGAAAACCTGGAAACAGAAAAATTACCTCCTTATCTTGAACAAGTGACTCAAAAAGTTTTGAGCACTTTTGAGCTTCCTGAAAATATGAAAATCACTTTTCATTATGTCAATGATGACACGGTAAATGCCTTTGCTACGTTGGGTGGGCACATTGTTTTATATCGTGGTTTATTAGAAAAGCTAAATAGTGAAGATGAATTAGCTATGGTTATTGCTCATGAAATTGCCCATGTTAAATATCGTCACCCTATTCTAAGTGTAAGCCATGGTGTTGTGGTTGGAGTTGTTTTAACAGCCGTAAGTAATTCATCTGGTAATTCAGTTGTAAATGATATTATGGGGCAAACGGGAATGGCTTCAATAATGAAATTTTCTCGAGACTATGAGTATCAATCGGATAAAGAAGCAATCAGTAGTTTAATAAAATTATATGGTCATGCCGATGGTGCATTAGGATTATTTAAAGTCTTTGAATCAGAGTTTGGAAAAGATAACTCTTTTGAGTTTTTAGCAACTCATCCTCTAACTGGAAACCGTATTTCCCAAACGACAAAAATGATTAGTGAAAGTAATCTCACATCTAATAATTCAATGATTAGATATCCTGATGAGTTTAAAATGTGGTTGAAGCAGCAGAAAGAAAAAATAGAGAAACCTAAATGACTGTATACGGCCAGCAGCTGTCATTCACCATAATAAAAAATCGCTAATAAAAAATACTGAAAGCAGAAACTCAACGTTTAGCTAAGCGGCGCAATAGTTAGCTAAACTTAGCGAGGAACTTGCAATTTCTTACATACAAAATGATAAATATTTACTAGTCTTCAAAGTGAAAGCAAGGATAAAAACTCATCTAATTAAAAGGAGAGCATCATGAATTCTGAAATTAAAACTAATGACTGGAGTGTGTTTTCACGAAATTACTACAATGTATCAAAAAATGCTATGTTTATATTGTTAGGTACTTTAGCAATAATTGTGTATCGGTGATACAGAAGGTGCTAAAGCGGCCATCGCAATAATTATTTTCTCATCGGCTCTTTACGGTGTGCTAGGTGGCGATGATGCTTTACGCATTTTAGAAGGGCTGCGTTCTGACATAAATGACAATGGTGATAACACTAATTATGTTAAATCATTGCAATCAAGCACATTTATGTTCTTTCGAGTTACTCAGTCACTCGCTTTTGTTGCAATGGCGGTTACACAGTTAATGGTTCTATTTTAAAATCACGCTCATACATCCAAAATTAAGAAGAAAAAAGAAAGCCGGTATTTATTACCGGTTTTTTTATGTCCGCCTTCGGCCAAAAGTGGACGTTCAACAAATAGAAATTGCGGATTTAGTATTCTTAATTACATACATCGAATATATTTATTAATGTCTTTTTCCGCATTTTGTTAAATCTATAATCAGATAACACTAAACACCAAAATAATGTCCGGCTTCATTGAGAAACAGCGCTTACATATATAAGAGCTGGAGAAATTTTCCAGGCCGATACTTAAATAATCAGGGGGAATCACTATGAAATCACTATTATGTAAATCCAAGTTGTATACGACTCTTTTGCTTGCCGCCAGTTTTGGTTTTATTAGCATATTTACAGCATGTGCTACTACTTCGCAAAGTGGTGATGAGACGACATATCACTTTTTACGTCATGCTGAATTCGTGAAGAAAAACAAAGATAAACCGCTGTCTGATAAAGGTAAAAAACGAGCCCAGGCATTTGTGCAGAATTTTCAGGATACAAAAGTGACGCATGTTTATACTACGCATACAGATCGCACATACGACACGGTTGCACCTTTAGCAGAGAACAGAGGTCTCTCGGTTGTACAAGTCCCAAAACAAGGAACGACAAAAGGAGATAAAACCGTTACCAATCGTAGCAAGGGAAAAATTGCTATCAAACCTATGATTAAGGCGTTGAAGAAAATAGAAAAAGGGAGCAGCGTCGTCATTTCGGCGAACAGTGGGAATATATTTGCCATTATGGCGGGGCTTGGTGTTCCAGTCGTTGGTGGTGAAGCATGTACTACTCAGCCAGGAAACTGCCTACCCTGTAAGAATAAGAAATGTTTCCCTAAAAAGGAATATAACAATATCTGGACAGTAACATTAGGCGCTAATGGTAAAGTGACTTTAGACCGTTCCAGGTATGGTAACTAATTCACTTTCGAAAGATGGACTGGCAGGTCAAGTGTGGCCTGCTTTTCCTTTTGAAAATAGGCCTTATGCAAATAATTTTTATATTAATAAATACTTAATTAATGTTCACAGTCAATGCAGTCAAAATAAAGAGGTCTATAATTATATAAGAGTCGACAAAAAGGGGCTTTTAACCAGAATGTCTAAGCCAGAACCTATCACTGTACTTCTACAACAATGGCAACAAGGTAATACTAAAGTACTTGATGTGCTTAGTCCCCTTGTCTATCAGGAACTCCATCGCATCGCTAATCACTATATGCGAGGTGAGCGTAAAACGCATACCTTACAACCCACCGCACTGATTAATGAAGCCTTTATAAAATTATTGGGGAGTGATGTTAACTGGCATGATAGAAAGCATTTCTTTGCCGTTGCTGCACGACAAATGCGCCATATTCTGGTGGATTACGCCCGGGCGAAAGATCGTAAAAAAAGAGGAGCAGATTATAAAAGGGTCACCTATGAAGAAGCGATAATCCCTGAAAAATCAAATACCAGTATCCTGGAACTCGATGATGCACTGCATGCATTGAAAAATATTGATCAACGCAAACATAATATGGTGGAACTGTATTATTTCGGCGGCTTAGAGATTAAAGAAATAGCCAGTCACTTCGAAATCTCCTCAAAAACTGTTCAACGTGAACTACGAATGGCCGAAGCCTGGCTTCAAAAAGAGCTGTATCCCGATGAAGATGGAACCTGAGTACTGGCAGCAACTTGATGAATTATTCCAGTCAGCTGTTGAGCTGGATAGTGATGCGCAAGTTGTTTATCTAAATAAGCATTGTTCCGATCCAAAATTGCGCAACGATGTTGAGCGTCTGTTACATAATGACACAAAGAACAACGATGAAATCAGAAAGAATGTATTTACCGAAGCCGCTCACTTACTAAATACGATTCGTATTGGTGAAAAAATTGGTGCCTATACCATTGATGAAGAAATTGGTCACGGCGGCATGGGAACAGTCTATGTAGCTTCGCGTAGTGATGAAATTTTTAAGAAAAAGGTTGCGATTAAAATTCTGCACAATAGATTAGCATCTAATGAGGAACGGGAAAGATTCAAAACTGAACGTCAAATTCTAGCAAACATGGAACACGCCAATATTGCCCGCCTATTAGATGGCGGAACATGTGATGATGGCTCACCCTACTTGGTCATGGAATATGTTGATGGTCATACAATCGATGTTTATTGCCAACAACATGAATTATCTATTTACGAGCGCATAAAATTATTCTTTCAGATTTGTAGTGCGATTCAATATGCGCATGAGCTACAGATACTGCATTGCGATATTAAACCCGGTAATATTCTAGTTAGCCATGATGGAACACCTAAGCTAGTCGACTTTGGCATATCCCAACTACTTCCCTTACCTGCTAAAGATAATAATAGTGTAAGCAACTCAACTCATTATCTTGCGATGACACCTGATTATGCCAGCCCGGAACAACTTGCTGGAGAAGTGCTAAATGAAAGCAGTGATGTCTACACGCTTGCTATTGTTTTGTATGAAATACTGACGAATGATCATCCTGAATTTAATGATAACAAGGTATACCAACGGGATAGTGAAAATCTGGACGAAGACTTAAATGCCATTATGAGGTGTGCACTGGATAAAATTCAGACTGCTCGCTATCAATCTGTTTCTGAAATGGTTAATGACCTCGATAAGTATCTTAATCATGAAGTCGTCAATGCCAGACATGCCACACCTATTTACAGACTGACTAAATTTACACAGCGAAAACCTGCCTGGCTTGCGACGATCTTTTTAATATTTTTTACTGTTATGCTGGTTACATATGAGTTACTTGATTCTCATGACCTCACTACCAAAGAATTACAGAACATTATTCGAACACACACTATACAAGGACAGTTAAAAACATATTCTATTGCGGTACTACCATTTACGATTAATGAAAACCTACCTTTGGCAAAAGGAATTACGGCAGATCTTATTCAGGATCTTTCAAAAATAAAGCAATTTAAAGTGATCGCAAATAATACAACTAGACAATACGGTTCTGGAAAAATAGATATAAGAAGAATTAAGAAAGAACTTAATATTGATTATTATGTAAAAGGAAACATAAGTATAAGTGAAGATGATATAAATATAGAAGTCACCTTAGTTAACATAATGGGAAATAAAGAATTATGGGGAAACTCCTATCATCGACCTATAACAGATCTGTTTGATTTACAAAAAATCATAAGCACCAATATTGTTGATGCCTTTAATTTATCTATAACAGATACAGAATACCGTCTTCTTGCAAAACGTTATACAAACAGCTTAACTGCTTATGAGTATTTTTTGCAGGGACTTAGTCATTACGGCCAACGCTTCCAACAGGCTAATCAACTTGCTCGTGAAAATTTTGAAAAAGCTATAGCCCTGGATCCTCACTTCGCACGCGCCTATGCAGTATTGGGAAATACACATCGCGCGGATTTCACTAACCGCTGGACAAATAATCTTAATTACTCAATCCAATTGGCGGAAAAATTTGTCAGTAAAGCAATTGCACTTGATCCGGATTTGGCTCAAGCTCATTTTGTTAAGAGTCTTATTCACCGCGACCAGAAACAGCATAACGAAGCTATAGCCAGTGCTGCTAACGCCATTGTACTTAATCCTAATTATGCCGATGCCTTTATCTCATTAGCTTCTGTTATGTGTTATTCACATTCACCAACTAATAGTATTAGCCTGATAGATAAGGCTGTACGCCTTAACCCAAACCACCCGAATAGCTATAAATTCCACTTAGGGCAATGTCAGTACGTTTTAGGAAAATATCAAGATGCTATTCAATCATTTGAAGATGCAATTGCCAGAAACCCTACTTCACAACGAACCAACCTTTGGTTAGCCGCCAGTTATGCTCAGGTTGACCAAACAGAAGATGCGAAATGGATTATTGATCAGCTGCTTAGTTGGAATCCAGACTTAACAATCGAGCATGTAAAATCAGTTACACCATTTAGTCATGATATTGATATGAAAAGTTTAATACGCGGATTAATGAAAGCAGGATTACCTAAATGATACGTTTTTTATAATATACAAGGTGACGATAATTATAACAGGAAGAGCTACATCCTAAACATTTTGAATGACCGCTTTGGGTCGTGTCCGGTCATTAAAACCCAGTATAGCGCATGTCCTGATCAGTTAAATGACTTAATTCGGCCATAATGAGCCATTAGATTTACCAGGATATGCTCTACAATAAGATTTAGGACGTTCGTTTCGCTCACTGGGGCTTTCAAAAATTGACGGCTTTACAAAGCCGCTTATTAAAGACGCTATGCGAATGAATAACGGATCGTACATTATTCAAACCCTCTCGGGGTTTGTTTTTTCTAAAACGGGAGAAGGCTTGTGAAAGATATAGTTTGGGGTGATGTATTAAGTATAGGGATTGATGAGATCGATGAAGATCACCGTAAACTGGTGAACATTTTTAATATTCTCAATCATTCTGTAAAGGAAGGGGCATCTCCAGAGTATCTGGCGGCGGTATTAGAAGAACTGATCAATTGTACGGTCTGGCACTTCAGTCACGAGGAGCGGTTGATGCTGAAGTACGGTTATGAGGGAACTGAAGAACACAAGGCGGAGCACCAGGAATTAATTAAAAGCGTAAAAGAGCTGCAGCAGAAGATGCTTCAGGCGGATAAACTTGTGGCGGATGAAGATATCGAGTCTCTGGAACGTTGGCTAACTGGGCATATCTTCTCTGCCGATATGAAATTCGGTTCTTATCTTGCGCAAGTGATGTAGACGTTAACGGAAAAAGAAGAAAACGCCACACAACAATGCGTGCGTTCAAACGCTCATTACGTCGCGCCGCACAACTTAGTTGTTGAATGTCTGCTTTAAGAGAAAAATTTAGTATCTGTTGAACGTCTGCTACGGGTCGACTGCTGACCTTTATCTTTAGTATAACCAAGTAATTAACTCATTAACCGTCTTCATTCGGCCGATACTGTTGAAAAACTCTTTTTTTGTTTAAAATAAAAACTTTTAGCTTATATAACGAGTTTTAATCATTTATATATGTGGGTACATATAATTTACAAGATAGCTTTACTAAGATCATCTTGTTGTCTTATATAGAATAATTGAACCTTATTTTATAAAAAAATAACTTATCCGAAATTACTATGTTATAAAAATTTCGAGTTTTTCAACAGTATCGGCCATTAGCGGCCACTCAAAGAATACATTAATTGCCTGGTCAAATTAAATGAAAGCAGACATTCAACGTCGCCAATAACCGGACCAGCGTAGCGCAGCAGAGAAGTACGAATCAAGCACCGCGAAGGTGGGTTCGAGTTAATTGGCCTTGTTAACAGTTGAACACTAGATGTTGGCTCTCTTTGGCATGAGATACCAGAGAACAAATGCCACCAGAAATAAAGCTGGAATATCGCCTAATAGGTTAGCCTTCTCAGTTTCATCAACTATAGCTTGAAATAGCATGATTCCAGCATGGACAATACTCGACCAGATCGTAAACCATATGAGACTAGCATTAGCCATGGGGTCTTTCGCAGCACGAACCAAAAATACCCCCAATGTAACGTAAATACCCATAATCATCTGCTCGTATTCAGGTTGGGGTGGCGTCCAACCCCAACCTGAAGGCCAGATCCACATCATCATTGCCGGCACACCCACAATAAAAATACCGCCAAATACATAAAGAGCAATTTTCAAATATTTAGGCTTCTCTTCTTGTTGCATAAGATTTCTCCTTTCATGGTTATAGTTACTGTTAAAATTACAAGTAAGGGGCTTTGAAAAAGAGAAGCGTAGCGCCTCTTTTTGGAAGTCCCAGAGAGCGAACGAGCTTTACTGCCTGCGGCTAACAAGGCAATGCATAAAAACAGGATTCGCTTTGCGTGCCCTTAAAGTTGTTTTTTAGTTCTTATTACTATAGCCCAAAAAGAGCATTTTCAATACATAAATGCATTGATTCCTATACAGCTTTTGTTGCCATAAATTTAATTACGATTGCCACCAATAGGGTTTTATTTGTTTTTTATTACAACAACTTTTGATTTTAAGAATTATTTTTATTATGTTTTTTTTTAATTTTGAACGGCTAACGCCCCACTAAACCGCGCCGCTTTTTGGTTTTGGTTTTGTGAGTGGATTGTTGGGCGTCTTCCTTATGATCTTATATCTTTTGTACTTGATACCTACCAATTACTAAATTTATAGCATGAAAAATAATTAATTATTAGATGGTTCCCAATTAAATATTTCGATTAATTGCTCCTGACCTTCAGTTCTTTCAAATGCTGTTCCAATTTCTGAATCTAAGAGACGTATTATTGAAGGGTCATAATTAGCTATAGTATTTACATCATAGATATCATGGTTGTTAGTATCTTTCATATAATCTTCATCTTCAAAGCCGGATAAAAAATGCCATCCACTGTCATATTCATTTAATGGTTTTTGTCTGTACATAAAACCCACTGGATAGCCTTTGAATGTAATCTTATTGCTCGCTATACATCCACCATAACCATGTACTAATGGTTGAATCTCTTCTTTAGATAATCTATGCAATTTTTCCATAGTATTTCCATACTAATTAATACAAGTATATTTGAGTTTTACCATACTTTAGTTTCTTTCTACAAAACATGGAGAAACTATTATGTATCATCATACCCACGCACCCAAGAAATATATTCCCTGGAATAAAGGAAAACTGGTTGGCCAAAAGCCACCTCTTAAATTAAAAGAAATATGGGCTATACGAACGCGATTACAAATAGGTCAAAATGTACGCGATTTAGCATTATTTAACTTAGCAATAGATAGCAAACTTCGTGGTTGTGACCTTGTTAAGCTAAAAGTACGAGATATATCATTAGGTTCTAATATAGTTAAGCGCGCAATCATTTTGCAACAAAAGACTCAGCAACCTGTACAGTTTGAAATTACTGAACAAACACGTGAAGCGGTGATAAGTTGGATTCGCTATGCAAACTTAACTAATGATGACTACTTATTTAAAAGTCGTGTAAGAAAATCCCTACACCTCTCGACTCGTCAATATGCTAGGATTGTTGAATCATGGGTGTCCGCTATAGGACTTAATCCGGAAGATTATGGTACACATACTCTACGACGTACTAAAGCTTCGCATATATATCGACGTACTAAAAATATAAGAGCGGTTCAAATACTGCTTGGGCACACGAAGTTAGAAAGTACTGTGCGTTATCTTGGAATCGAAGTAGATGATGCATTAGAAATGGCTGAACAAACAGAAGTGTAAAATCATGGTCGTAAGTAGTTTTAAGTTCTGCTTACGACCCTAAGCGGACATTCTCCTTTGACACTAAAATAGTAAGTACTAATATTTTAAATTATCTGTGCTACTATAAAATAATAAGTAATTATTATCTTCCCCCACATCTAATAATTCATAATAGATAAGATCTGTTCGTTATCGTTATCTGGAACTTCTAAAAAGTGGCGCTGCGCTCTGCTTTTTTAAAGCACGATTATTTAAGTCGTTATGTGTTTTAGGAATGAAATCGGTCATTTAAAATGAAAACAAGCTTAACCACCAAGATAATGATTTAATTCGGATTGCTGACTATTTTCTCTATTTCTAATTTTGGCATTTTTAGAGTAATTTAAATAAGCAACTTTAGTATTTGTCGAATGACTGCTCCTGGCTAAGTGAAGACATCTTGGGGTCGCAATGTGTGACTTCAAGAAATAAATATAGTTGTAATAAAAAAATAAATTAAAAATAAGAATACGGGGGTGTTTTATTTTCGTTGCTGATCAAGTAACCAAAGGAATCAAGAGAAACTGGTCATACGTTTGACATGTTTGTGCCTTAAATTTAAAAAAACGAATGTGATATGTAAGACTTTACTTTAAAAATTTTACGGGAAAATAAAAAGATTTGAATGATTTTTAAATGTTTAATATATGCACCATTAGTTGGATACAAGTAAATTATATTTTATATACTAAAGCAAGGAGAAATCACATGAACCAATCTAGAAAATATTTTATATTGTTTATATTCAGTCTGCTGTTAGTAACACTAACCAACTCAATTGCTGCTCAAGAAACCTTAAGGGAGCAAATTATAAAGGCTGGTTTACCTATTACTCCACCGGAACAATTAATACAATTCGCTAAACATAAAAACTCTACAGTTCGCGCAGCAGTAGCAGCAAACCTTAGAGCACCGGGTGAAGCTCTTATCGGTCTATCTTCTGATCCTGATGCTCATGTTAGACAAACATTGGCTTTGAATATTAACGCACCGGAAGCATCAAAATTACCCATGGCGAAAGATCCTGATATTGCAGTACGTCTTCGTCTAGCAAAATGTGGCTACATGTTCCCAAGCGTCCTAAAAATTCTGGCAAAAGATTACGATGTCGAAGTACGTCGGCTTACGGCAAAAAACTATAATGCAACGCCAGAAGTGCTTATGTTAATGGTAAATGATGATGATGCAATTGTCCGAGCTAATATAGAAAGCCATGAAGTCGTTACGCCTAAAATAAAAGCAATACTTGCTTCAAAAAAATAATTATCAAGAATAAATTAGGCAGAGAGCACAATAAATTTCTAATGTAAGAGGTTTGTTTCTAACCACATTAAGTTAGCATGAAGATTAAAAAACGCCATTTATTTATGGTGT
>JAUVEN010000070.1 GCA_030594815.1 Gammaproteobacteria bacterium | reverse complement strand
ATTGTTGTTTGAGCATTTATTGAATCACTAATGTCTATCTTGCCAATTTGGGCGGCTTCAGGTGGCACAGTATCTAAATATAAAATAAGCGGTAGTGTACTAACATTTGTTGTTTCATCCTGCGCGTGTAATAAAAAATTGTTTTGTCCTTCAAACAAAAGAACTGGATAACTAAAGATATGGTTTAAGCCTAAAGGTATAGGTGTGTTATTAATATTTAATAATGCAAACTCTGATAAATAACCTGATAACGTTTGTGCGGATTGATTAACATAAGCTCCATTCCAATGACTATTGATTGTTATACTCGGTGCTATGGTGTCAACTGTAAAAGATGTTGTTGCTTTATCTGAGGTATTTCCAACATAATCTTTTATTGTTGCGCTCAGATTAACCAAACCTTCATCAGGGGGTATCGGGCAAACAGGTTGAGACTTTATCAGTATGTTGACAGTTTACAGGTAAATCTACTTTATCTTGCTGTAGACTCAATGTGTTGTTATCTGTACCTGTACCATTATCACTGTGGTGTAATGTGAGTGTAGGTGTCGCTGTATTTATAACATCCCCTTGCGCAGGTAAAATAAAACCTAATAAAGGTGCAATCAAGTCGCTGTAAAGTGCGACATCTACGATGTCACTTTTAAATTGAATACGTTGTTGTATAATTCCCTGCTTGTCTATATGCACCAGTGCTTGTTCGCTGACAGCCCATATTGATTGATTAGAGGGGGTTTTTACAAGGTTTTTAATTTTATTATGGTGCTCACCATTAAATGGATTCAATTGAAATAAAATAGCGCCTGAAGCATCAAGGTAAAATAATGTTGCTTTTGTTGCTACCCAAAGGTTACCTTTACCATCAGGCTGGACTGTTTCAGGATGATGGAAGTCTTGTTGGTAAGTTCTTTTGCCTTCGGGCGTAAGTCGTATGACTCTTTTTTTGTCTGCTAACCATATTTCATTGAGCGTTTGATCGTAAGCTAAGTCATTTATTTTTCTTTTAAATAAATTCTTATGACGACGAATTAATTGACCGCTCTCAATATCAAAAACATGGATTGTTTTTTTACTTGCAAGCCAGACATGTTTTACACTGGATATTAAGGTAATATTTTCAATTTCATTCTTAATTAAAAACCGATGCAACAACTCACCTTTATCAGTCACATGCCAGAGTGATTTTTTATCATGTAACCATAGTGTTCCATCACTTTCATCAATTTTTAACTTTAGTGATTTATATTTTTTTTGATAATGTTCTTTATGGGATGTTTCTTTTACTGACAATAATGCCGATAAGGAAAAGCTGCGTTGTCGTTTTCCATTTAAATCATATGTATTGAGATTTTGTTCATTCGCAAGCCAAACAAGCCCTTGCTGTTTATCAGCTGCAACAGACTGTACTTTCCCTTCAATGTGAATTTGGAAAAGTGATTGTCCTGTTGTGGAGGAAATTTTTAGTAGGTCATGTTTCTGCGCAACCCATAGGGAATCTTTATATTCAGCGTTAAGCTCAGCATAGATACTGGATGAAGTGAGTAAAAAAACTATACTGATGAGTATATAAGGTAAAGCCTGTCGTAAATATCCTTTTGACATCGTATCCCTCTGTGAGCATTCCGGCTCTGCACCTTAATTAGCAACTTTCCTGAAAAACTAATATCTTACATTTTATGTGGTCATGACAACTGGTTTATTCTTTTAAAAAGGCTTAGCTACTAAGTACATGTATTAATTAGCATTATAAAACCAACGTTACAAAAGCGACAGCATAATCATGTTCATCAGCTAGGCTTAAATGCATTTGTTTTATATTATTATCCTGAAGAAATTGTTCTGCAACATCTATAAATTCCAGAATAGGTTTACCCGCTTCATCATGCCCCACACCAATATGATGCAAGGATAAGCCACCACTAAATCCAGTACCCATTGCTTTTGCTGTTGCTTCTTTAGCGGCAAAGCGTTTTGCTAAAAATGCAGCTTTGTCATTTTTATCTTTAAACTCATCAAATTCTGAATCGGTGAGAATACGTCGCGCAAATTTATCACCGTATTTATCCAGGTTTTCACGCATTCGGTTAACATGAACAATATCGGTACCAATACCGTAAATCATATCGTTATCTTCATAATCGGGCAGAATCCATTAACGCCTTCATTTCTTTTACTGCTGCATCAAGGCCAGTAAAAATACTGCGTGCAATAATTGCGTGTCCAATGTTTAATTCCCGAATGGAGTCAATAACGGCAATTTCAGTAACGTTATGGTAATGCAAACCGTGACCGGCATTCACATGTAAACCGGCATTATCTGCAAATTCAACCGCTTCTATAATACGTTGATATTCTTTTTCTTTATCATAAGTCGTTTTAGCATCTGCAAAATGTCCCGTATGTATTTCAATAACAGGTGCACCACATTCTGCTGCAGCTTCTATTTGTTTTTTATCTGCATCGATAAAAAGTGACACTCTTATATTACGATCAGCCAAACGTGAACAGGCTTCTTTCATTTTTAACATTTGACCGGCAACATCAAGTCCACCTTCAGTGGTTAATTCTTCACGTTTCTCTGGTACCAGGCAGCAATCTTCAGGTTTTATTTTTTCTGCATAACTGAGCATTTCATCCGTTACTGCCATTTCAAGATTCATTCGCGTTTGTAAAATACCTCTAAACATTTCGACATCACGTTCCTGGATATGACGCCTGTCTTCACGTAAATGAAGAGTAATTGCATCTGCACCCGCTTGCTCTGCAACTAATGCGGCTTGAACAGGTTCAGGGTAAATAGTGCCACGAGACTGACGTAGAGTAGCAACATGGTCGATATTTACACCAAGTAGTATTTTATTAATTTTATTCATAATGGTTTATACCAATGTAAACTTCTTGTTTTAAGTGGTTTATCTCCTAAGTGATGACTTAATATTATACGCATAAGTTGCTTAGCTTCTTTTTGACTTTGTGGACAACTAAACTTTTCAGCAGACAAATCAAATAAAGTTTGCCCTGATATAATAAATTCTCCTTCAGTATTATTATTTTTAATACTTACAGGTCCTTTTTCAATATCATAATAATATTTTTCATCTATGGCTAAAGCGGCCCCGGTATCAGATTCAACTTCAAAATTTAATCCATAACCAATTTCAGCTAAGAGATGTTTCTCAAATCGCCTAAGTACTAATTCTTCAGTATCTTTGAGAAAGCTTTCTAATGTTTTTTTATATATTTCAAATAACTCAGGATGTGGATCATGCTGAGTCATTAACCGTTGTAATAATTCATTAATGTAATATGCACTCATCACCTGCTTACCTGACAGGTGAATTGTACTTTTAACGGACTCTGCTCCAGTAAGGGTTTGCACATCACCTTTTCCTGACCATGATATAAGCAATGGCGCAAAAGGTTGAAGTATTCCCTGTAATTTAGACCTTGGTGAACGAGCCCCCTTAGCAACTAACGTGACTCTGCCATAATCCAGCGTAAAAACATCCAATAAACGACTGGTATCACGAAAATCTCGACCATGTAATATAAAGGCAGATTGTAAACTAATGCGGTGACTTTGATGACTCACTCTCATTCACACTTAATAATCGTCAATATAACCCAGACTATTTAACGCTCTTTCATCATCTGACCAGCCACTTTTCACCTTGACCCATAACTGCAAGAATACTTTTTGCTGAAACAGTTTTTCCATATCAATACGTGCTTTAGTACCCATGTCTTTAAGCTTGCTGCCATTTTTACCAATAATGATTGCTTTTTGATTTTCTCGTTCCACCCAAATAATTGCAGCGATATCAAGCAGCTTTTTATCTTGAGTAAATTTTTCAATTTCAACTGTCAGATTATATGGAAGTTCCTGAGTAAGATTACGCGTGAGTTTTTCACGAATAATTTCAGCGGCCAGAAAACGTGAACTACGATCGGTTATTTGATCTTCATCGTAGAAAGCTTCCGAGAGAGGTAAATAATCTAAAATTGTTTTTTCAAAGCCCTCGATATTATCCCCTTTCATTGCAGATAGAGGAATAATATCTTTAAACTCATACTTACCTTTAATTTTTTCAATAAAAGGTAACAGGTCTTCTTTTTTCTTTATTAAATCAACCTTATTAACCGCAAGTACAACCGGGGTTGATATGTTTTGCAGACGGTTAATTACCAGCTCATCTTCTTCAGTCCATCTCATTGCATCTACTAATAATACAATGACATCTACATCTTTAAAACTCGCACCTGCAGTACGATTCATATATCGGTTCATTGCTTTTTTTTCATTGTCATGGATACCCGGAGTATCAACATAAACAATTTGCGCAGAATCTGTTGTTTTAATTCCTAGAATACGGTGACGCGTTGTTTGTGGACGATGAGAGGTAATACTAATTTTTTGCCCAAGAACATAATTCATTAAGGTTGATTTACCCACATTAGGTCGACCAATTAATGCGACATAACCACAACGAAAATCTTTTTTTATATTATTCATGAATAAGGGTAACTAATGCTTTTTCTGCTGCTGCTTGCTCGGCCTTGCGTCTACTCGCACCTGTTGCAACAACATGGTTAGGGTAGCCGACAATAGAACAAGAAACTTTAAAGGTTTGTAAGTGTTCTTTTCCTGATATAGAAACAACACTATACGTAGGTAACTGTATATTTTTAGATTGAAGGTATTCTTGTAAACGAGTTTTAGGATCTTTTAATACACCACCGGGTTCACATTTATCAAGTCGAGTATTAAATATGGACAGGATAATTTTCTCAACTTGCTGAATACCCGACTCAACTCGTGAATCAAGGTAGACAGCACCAATAATAGCTTCTACCGCATCGGCTAGTGTTGATGCACGACGATAGCCACCACTTTTTAATTCACCAGAGCCTAACTTAATAAACTCACCCAGGTTAAGTTCAATCGCAATTTCGCTGAGTGTGTCGCCTTTCACTAAACTTGAGCGAAGGCGTGTTAATACACCTTCCTTTTCGTTGGGAAAACGATTAAATAACTCACTGCTAATAACCATTCCCAAAATAGAATCTCCCAGAAACTCAAGTCGTTCGTTGTTTTTCGAACCGATACTTCTGTGGGTCAAAGCTAAAGATAAAAGGCTCTCATCTTTAAAACGATAATCAATAATCTGAGAAACTTTTTCAAGTTGGTTCAAATGGCCGGCGCCTCGACACTCTTTTTAAAGCTAATAATCACATCAAGATTACCAAACATTGGTTTACGAACTTCATATTCAATATCGATGTAAACTATGTTCTTAGCTCTCTCAACCAAAATATCTTCTTTAGTGACATCCGTCACCATATTTACATCCAGACGTTTTAAAATCATCTTAGCAATTTCATTGTTCGGTTTATCACCTAACCCACGCTCATCTTTCATAGCAGCTACGACATCACCAACCTTAAAGGCATCAAAATAAATTGGCATAATTTTGAGAAAAATTACTGCAATAAATGCGATAGCAACAAGCATCACCATAATACTAATGCCTGTTAAACCTTTTTGTTTATTCTTAGATTGCATTATTAACTCCTTTACTCTCAATAAATGTTCTTACTGAATTACTGTTCCAACCCTGTGCCATTTTGGCCAATTTCCCCATTCCCAGCTCATCCAGACGAAAAAAGCACGTCCAACAAGATTTTCATCAGGCACAAATCCCCAAACCCGGCTATCACGACTATTATCTCGATTATCACCCATAACAAAATAACTGTTAGCAGGCACCAATATCACAAAATCAGATGCTGCCTGAGAATCACTCACTAAAATATGGTGGTTTATCTCAGGATCAGGTAGTTTTTCACCTAACCGTCTAAAGTTATAATAACCAAAGGGATAATCACCTTTTGGCTGCTGTGCTGCAATTTTTCCGTTTATATACAATACCTTATTATAGTATCCAATTTCATCCCCAGGCACACCAATTACACGCTTAATGTAGTCAATAGAAGGATTTTCCGGATAACGAAATACCACAACATCCCCTCTTTCCGGATTACCCAGATCAATAATCTTTTTATTAATAACAGGGATACGAACACCATAATTAAATTTACTCACCAGAATGAAATCACCAATATCCAGTGTTGGTAACATTGAACCAGATGGAATTCTAAAGGGTTCAGCAATAAATCCTCTTAGAATAAAAACAATAAGTACGACGGGAAAGATAAAACGTGCAAATTCGACCATTGCAGGCTCATTAGTGACATCACTTCTCTGGTCATGAATTATGTCATTCGCATTTCTTTTCGGTGCAAAAAACCAGGCATCTATTGCCCAAATACTGCCTGATACTAAAACAACAATGGCAAGTACGAGTGAAAAATCAATATTCATTTATCTTTTCCTGTATTTAACACGGCTAAAAATGCTTCTTGTGGAATCTCAACGCTACCCACCTGTTTCATTCTACGTTTACCCGCTTTTTGTTTTTCTAATAATTTCTTCTTACGTGTAATATCACCACCATAACATTTGGCGGTCACATTTTTACGTAATGCTTTAACATTTGTTCGTGCAATAATTTTTGCACCAATTGTAGCCTGGATAGCAACATCAAACATTTGTCTTGGGATAATATCTTTCATACGTTCTGTTAAATCACGACCTCGAGAGATGGATTGATCACGATGAACAATGATCGATAAAGCATCAACTTTTTCACCATTGATCATGATATCCAGCTTAACCAGGTCTGCGGCCTGGAAGCGAACAAACTCATAATCCATTGAAGCATAACCACGACTGGTAGATTTAAGTCGGTCAAAGAAATCCAGTACAATTTCATTCATCGGCATCTCATATGATATGGAAACCTGATTACCAAGGTACTGCATATTTTTTTGTACACCGCGCTTTTCTATACAAAGAGTAATAACATTCCCAACATATTCATGCGGCACCAATATATTCGCAACAACTATAGGTTCACGAATTTCATTTATAAAATTAGGTTCTGGCAGTTGCGCTGGGTTTTCGATTTTGAAAACTTCACCTTTGCTGTTTTCAATTTCAAAAACAACAGTTGGTGCGGTGGTAATCAGATTAAGATCATATTCACGTTCAAGTCGTTCCTGAATAATCTCCATGTGCAATAAACCCAAAAAGCCACAACGAAAACCAAAACCTAAAGCTGTTGATGTTTCTGGCTCATAAAATAAAGCCGCATCATTAAGCCTTAACTTGCTCAAAGCTTCCCGCAGGTTCTCGTAATCATCACCTGCAACAGGGAAAAGTCCCGAAAATACGCGTGGTTGAACTTGTTTAAACCCCGGCAAAACTTCATCAGCAGGTTTGTTTACTTCGGTAATCGTATCACCGACCGGAGCACCATCAATGTCCTTAATACCAGCAATCATGTAACCCACTTCACCGGCATCAAGTGAATCTAAGTCTTGACGTTTAGGAGTAAATATACCCACATGATCAACCAGGTAATCACGGCCTGCTGACATAATGCGAATTTTTTGTTTTTTACGTAATCGGCCGTTCACTACACGAACTAAAGAAACAACACCCAAGTAATTATCAAACCAGGAATCTATAATCAGTGCTTGTAATGGTGCATCTTTATCTCCACTTGGAGGGGGAACGAGACGAACAATGTCTTCTAATAAATCATCGATACCAATTCCCGTTTTTGCTGATACCCGGGTTGCATCAGCTGCTTCAATACCAATAATCTCTTCAATTTCAAGACTGACCCGTTCAGGTTCAGCAGCAGGAAGATCTATCTTGTTTAAAACAGGAACAACTTCCAGACCTTGCTCAATCGCGGTATAGCAATTTGCTACACTTTGCGCCTCTACTCCCTGGGCGGCATCAACGACCAGTAAAGCGCCTTCGCAAGCGGCTAAAGAACGAGACACTTCATACGAAAAATCGACATGGCCCGGAGTATCAATGAAATTAAACTGATACGTTTCACCATCTTTGGCTTTATAATCCAGTGTCACACTTTGCGCTTTGATGGTAATACCACGTTCACGTTCAATATCCATTGAATCCAAAACCTGGCTCGCCATTTCACGCTCTGTTAAACCGCCGCACTTTTGAATAAAACGATCGGCAAGTGTCGATTTACCATGATCAATATGGGCAATAATTGAAAAATTTCGGATATGGCTTAAATCGCTATTGGATTTACTGGAATCACTCACTAGGGCTACTCACAAACTACTTCGTTAAACATAAAAAAGGCGCATTTAGCGCCTCGAATTTGACCAAGATCTACAAGAAGCTAGTTTAACGGATTTCCCTGCTCGCTTATATACTGTTGCAAGGCTTTTACATCAAGAAAATAGTGACAAATCTCATATTCACCAGCCTTAAGTACCGGCACTAAGGTGCCGTATTGTTGTTCTAAATCGCTATTATTATCGATATAAATTATGTCTAACGATAACCCTGCCTCGTCCAGATAAGCAGGAAGCAGATTTTGCATATCTTCACATAAATGGCAGCCTTCCCGGCTATACAGTGTTAATTGATTCACGGGCAATAGAGAAGGTTATTCTTCAATTTTTAATGGTAAGAATTGTGGCGATCCTCCACGTTGAATAAGTACGCGTACCCATTTATCATCAGGTAATTCCTTTACAATTCTTAAAAACTGTTTTGTATTCTTAATCTTCTGCCCATTTAACTTCAATAAAATATCACCACGACGAATACCTGCTCGTGATGCTGCACCTTCTTCTACTGACTGAACAAGAAGTCCATTTTCAACTTTAGCGCGTTTACGTTGTTCTCTTGTAAGAGTAACAACTTCGATATTCAATCGATTACTTTTTGTTTCTTTAGGCTTGCTATCCTTTTCGGCCAACTCTTCTTCTGCAGGTAATTCTGCAATTTTCACCTTCAAGTGTTTTTGTTTACCATCACGGATAATACGCATCTTTACACTGCTTCCAATAGGTGCTCGACCAACTGCAAGAGGTAAATCTGAAGATCTGTTTATTGTGGCTTTATTAAAATGTGTTATTACATCACCCACTTCAACGCCCGCCTTCTTTGCAGGAGTGTCATCTAAAACACGTAATACCACGGCCCCCATTGGTTTCTTCATACCAAATGATTCAGCAAGTTCCTTATTTACATCCTGAATTAAAACGCCTAACCAGCCCCATTTGGCATGACCATTGCTTTTTAGTTGTTCAACAATATCTTTAGCGACGTCAATAGGTATAGCAAAAGACAACCCCATAAAACCACCAGTACGACTGTAGATCTGTGAGTTAATACCAACAACCTCACCATCTAAATTAAAAAGAGGGCCACCTGAGTTACCAGGATTAATGGCAACATCTGTTTGGATAAACGGTACATAACTTTCACTTGGTAATGTTCGGCCCGTTGCACTGATAACACCTACCGAAACAGAATGATCAAAACCAAAAGGAGAGCCTATCGCCATCACCCAGGAGCCAACCTTTAAATTTGAAGATGAGCCTAACTTTACAACTGGCAAGTTGTCCGCTTCAATTTTCAATAATGCGATATCACTGCGTTCATCAGAACCAATGACTGTTGCTTTAAGTTCACGCCGATCTTTTAAACGTACAATAATTTCATCCGCATCTTTAATTACGTGATGATTCGTAACAACATAACCATCAGAATCAATAATAAAGCCAGAACCTAGTGAATCATTCGTTTGCCTGGTTTGAATATATGAATTTTCTTTACCTTGCAGATAATTATTTTTCTTAAAATTTTGTTGTTCAAAAAACTTACGAAACAAATCACCAAACGGACCATCTTGAGGCATCCCAGGGAGTTGATGAGGCATACCTTTTCGTTTTTTAATTTTTTGTGTAGTACTAATATTTACAACCGCATCACTGTATTCTTCAACCAGGTGAGTAAAATCGGGCAGGCCTGACATTTTTGCAGAAACATTGAAACTTATTAAAGCAATCAGAAAGAAACCTGTTGCAGTAGCTACCTTTTTAAATACAGGTATCGACATAATATTACTCACTTTTAAACATTTTAAAGGTTAACGAAGATGGATGAATTGTTTAATTTTTTTAATATGACTGGTTGATAGCTTTCATTCTTCTCAATAGAAGCTGAAAATTTTTTTACTTTTTTCATTCCAAGTAAAAAACCCATTATTGCAAAAACAATAACCAGCAACTCACTATTAGCAATTCCAATATTTTGTGTGATGTACTGACCAATGAATGAGAACAGGAATAAAAACAATAGCGGTAACATATAGATCACAAAAGCACCTTTTAAGAGTGATGCTTCATTCAACCCTACAATAACTTCATCACCAACTTGTGCATTTATATTATTGATTGCTTTCATTTTTGAAAGTTTATTACCGATAACTTTTGATAATACGGAGGTGCCACAGCCTTTACTTGCACTGCATTCACCACAAGTTGATTTTCTTTGAGTTTCAATCCAGGTTTGATCGTTTTCGATAGATACTATAATGGCGTTTTCAGTAATCATATATCACTTAACATGCTCAACTGAATCGCCAATCATTTTTACAGTAGCATGAGGCACTTCACCAACTACGGTCACATGATATTCACCTACCTCACGACCATACGCATTAATTGCCCCCATAGTCGAACTACCAACCAGGTTTTTACTGCTCTTCATTTTCTTTTCAACAAAAATAGAAATTGAAGATAACCCGTCTGAATACATAAAGTGTTCTACCGGCATGGCACTCACGGTCATATTATGATGACGCTGAACACCAGGAACAAAACCCGCTGGAACTTCCATTACTTTCCAGCTCATGTTTTTACTGGTTTCTTTTTTAGGTTTAAAGTCTTTAGCTTCATACCATGTGAACTTTTTATTTTTACTATTAGTAAGTTTACGATCTACCTTAATAGAATCAGGATAATTAATTTCAGTAAACATAAATTGTTCAACAATTGCTCCATTTTTACCAATGAGATGATCCTTTAACAATAAGCCTGTGTTTGCATCAATCCAGAGCGTATGACTGTAACGATATTTATCTTTGGGTTTAATCATTAACTTTACTGCCGAACGCCCAGCAACCATGCCATCTTTACCAAAATGAAAACTATAATATTTTGATAATTCTTCAACTTTAAGAGGGAAAGTTGGTGGGAACTCAGTATCAGGTCGACTTTTATCAACAACTACCGATTTTTTATCTGGAAGAATACAGGTAACCGTATCACCACTGCGAATCACTTCCCTGCCACTTCCATCAAGTGAAATTAATCGCTCAAACTCACCTTTATTATCTACACTATGAATAATTTGCATAGAGGTTAATTTATTGTTTTCACCATAGACAAACTTACCCTCATAATTAAGCATATGAGCGGCGTGGTGCATCTTTGCTAACCACTTTTCTACATCATCTTTAGGATGATCAGCTATTGCAACAAAAGAAATGAACAGTAGCGCAATGGATGAAACAAACTTATTTATCATTATTAACCTGTTTAGAAGCGGACGTTGGTACAAAACTTACTATTCGGGTATACGGCATAACACCACTGACACGCACAGTATTAGAAAACTCATTATGATTTACCAGGTAACCACTGAGTTTTGATTCAACAGCGGCATCCAGTTTTTGCCGAGTGGTAAAACTTACCTGTCGAATTTGACCCGGTTGTAATTGTGATGCAACTTGATATGTCATTGACGCGCCCTTCGCTGCTGCGAGGGCATTATTATCAATTGTTGTTAACTGGGCCTGTTGAACACTTAATACAGCAATAGTACCGACCGCAGCGGCAACAGCTAAACCCGCAGCTTGTTTCATGATGTAGCGAGGATTTATGCGTTGCCAAATAGGTGTAAGAATGATCGGCTCATTTTTTAGCACTTCACTAACCGCCGCAGAAACATCCAAAGTAGGAAATTCTGATAACTGCCCTTTCATGACATCACGCGCCAAATGATAACGATGCCAAACCTCCCGCATCTCTTTATCTTCTACAAGCCGTTCACACCATTTATCCTGATCACGTAGTTCACCGTCCATCAAGGCAGAGAGTTTGTCAGTTTTATCATTCATAATTTATATCTCTTATATCGAGTTATTTACATCCAGCAGGTCAAAACTAATCTAATAATGGTTTCAATTTTTCATCAATGGTTTCTCGAGCCCTAAAGATA
Organism: Gammaproteobacteria bacterium; assembly: GCA_030594815.1. Taxonomy (GTDB): domain Bacteria; phylum Pseudomonadota; class Gammaproteobacteria; order UBA6429; family Thiohalophilaceae; genus JAGLTQ01. The sequence goes on along the minus strand of JAUVEN010000070.1, from coordinate 1,962 downwards.
CGTGATCTTACGGTACCAATTGGACAGGACATGGTTTCAGCAATTTCCTCATAGCTCAAACCTTCAATTTCTCTTAATGTAATCGCCATTTTTAAATCTTCAGGCAACTCATTGATGGTGCTAAAAACCGTTTCGGCAATTTCATCCTTGAGTAAAATTCTTTCTGGAGAGGCATGTTCTCGTAGTCTGTCTGCCCCTGAATACTGTTCAGCTTCTGAAGCTTCAACATCATCTCTCGGAGGACGACGTCCCTGCGCCACAATAAAATTCTTCGCTGTATTTATCGCAATACGATAAACCCAAGTATAAAAAGCACTATCACCACGAAATGTTGCCAAAGCTCGGTATGCTTTAATAAACGTTTCCTGCGCTAAATCCTGTACTTCATGGGGATCGCGGACATAGCGGGATAAAATATTCATAACACGCTGCTGGTACTTGAGTACCAACACGTCAAATGCTTTTTTATCACCTTTTTGTACGCGCTCAACCAGCGCCTGATCTATATTTCTTTCACCCATTCGGGTTATTCCTTATCCTTCATGCCTTAAAGGTTCCCGAACATCAAAATAGACATTAAAGACGGGATAGAGTTCACAGCTAACCAATTTTTTTCTTATCAAACATACCCACTACAAATATTTTTTTGTTATAGCTGTTTATGTAGTGTTTTTTTCGTGCTTTATTCAGGTAAAATCACCACAAAGTCACTTTAACACCTTTCATTATAACGATATAGAGAATCGCGTTTTTCATGCAGCATAATACAGATATTCTTATCATTGGTGGTGGTGCAGCAGGATTGAGCCTAGCATTACGCCTGGCAAACACACATCATATATCCTTGATTTCAAAGGGTATTTTACGTGAAGGGTCTACCCTCTATGCCCAGGGTGGCGTTGCAGCAGTGCTCGATCCCAAGGACAGTATTGAGTCACATGTTCAGGACACGTTGGCAGCTGGAGCCAATCTATGTAATGAAGATATTGTACGTTTCACCGTCGAACATGGTTCTGAAAACATCGACTGGTTAATCGAGCAAGGCATAGAGTTTACCCGTACAAGCAACAAAAAAGATTATCACCTAACCCGCGAAGGTGGTCATAGCCAGCGACGGATTATCCATGCTCAGGATGCCAGTGGCCGTGCCATTGAAACCACGTTAGAACACCGTGTACGGACTCATCCAAATATTGAGGTGTATGAGCACTACAATGCTATCGATCTCATTACCACGGCAAAAATGAATAACCACGACAGTAACACCTGTCTGGGTGCCTATATTCTGGACAGAAAGTTTAACCGAGTTGAAGTCTTTCACGCAAAACACACCGTCGTAGCAACGGGAGGCGCAAGTAAGGTTTATCTTTATACCAGTAATCCCGATACATCGACGGGTGATGGAATAGCCATGGCCTGGCGTGCAGGTTGTCGAGTAGCAAATATGGAATTTAATCAATTCCACCCAACATGTCTTTATCATCCAGATGCCAAATCATTCCTCATTACCGAAGCCGTGCGTGGTGAAGGTGGAATATTACGCCTGCCTGATGGCACGCCTTTCATGAAAAAGTTTGATAAACGTGCCGAACTAGCTCCCCGCGATATCGTGGCTCGCGCAATTGATCATGAAATGAAACGATTAGGTACTGAATGTGTATATCTTGATATAAGCCATAAACCAGCAAAGTTTATCATCCGGATGTTTCCGACAATTTATAAACGCTGTCTTGAGTTAGGCATAGACATCACAAAGGAACCCATTCCTGTTGTACCTGCCGCTCACTATACTTGCGGTGGCGTTGTTACGGATATAAATGGCCAAACAGATGTGAACCAGCTTTATGCTATTGGTGAAGCTGCTTTCACAGGTCTACACGGTGCAAATCGTATGGCCAGTAACTCAATCCTGGAATGTTTAGTATTCGCACAATCAGCGAGCAAACATATTTTAAAACAAGG
>JAUVEN010000060.1 GCA_030594815.1 Gammaproteobacteria bacterium | reverse complement strand
GAATGTTCTTAGACCATAATGATGAAGTTTATGAAGGCATGATCATCGGTATTCATACGCGTTCAAATGATTTAGTGGTAAACGTATTAAAAGGTAAGCAATTAACCAACGTACGTGCATCAGGAACAGATGAAGCGATTTCATTAACGCCACCGATTAAGCAAAGCTTAGAGCAAGCGTTAGAATTCATTGATGATGATGAGTTGGTAGAAGTTACACCACACTTTATTCGTTTACGTAAGAAGTTATTATCGGAAAATGAGCGTAAGCAGGCGAATCGCGCAGCTAAATAATAATTAGTTTAGCATTACAAAAAAAAGCCCCGTTAAGATTAATCTTAACGGGGCTTTTTTATTTCTCCTATTTAGATAAATGCATAGATAACATGCTAAGTTCCAATTAAGATACGAATTCAAATGTACTTCAGGGGAACATTATGATCGGTAAAAAGAATATTGTATTTGGTTTTTTATTTTTAACGTTTACTGCATCTTTAGGTGGGGTAATGGTGGATATGTATGAAGAATACGGTGCGGTAGCAGGTGAAAAGCAAATAGCAGTAGGTCGATTAGCACAATTAAAAACAGATGATTTTGAAGAAGAGCTGGAGCCGCTTAATGCTAAACAAATTTCGATGGCAAATACTGATGGCATTTTGAGTATGAGCAAATTAAGCAATGTTGAGTTTGGAATTGATTTTATTAAAGGTGGCCCACATGCGCACGGTAACCTGGAAGCATTATTAAATATTATTGCCGGTTTTATCCTTTGTTTTGTTTCAATCGCCGTTTGGCAAAAACAGTTATTGAGCTGGGGTTTTATGGTTGGAACAGTCATGCATGCTGGCATGATGATTTTAGCCCGAGTATTTGATATGGCATGGGCTAATGTTGTATTAGAAACAGGTATTGGCCCAGTATTAATTTTGGCGTCACTATTTTTTATGGGCGTGGCAGTTGCCGTTGGGTTTAAAAATGAAATAGTTAAAGATTGAAAGATGCTGCTGTAGGTCAGACTTCAGTCTGACGCTGCGGTAAAATATCACCACAAAATTTCTTGTTTATTACAACAAGTTAAAAACAGTTGATTTGATGATAATTAATAATGTTCTTTTATTATAGTGCGTCGTCGGACTGAAGTCCGACCTACATATCTTTGGAACAAATAATTTATGCGAAATTTATACCCCGACATTACCCCCTACAAAACCCATCAAATAAAAGTCGATGAACCACATGTTCTCTATGTAGAAGAAAGTGGTAACCCGGAAGGCATTCCCGTGATATTTATTCATGGGGGGCCCGGTGCGGGTTGCGAGGCTTACCATCGATGTTTTTTTGATCCGAATATTTATCGCATTATCTTGTTTGATCAGCGAGGTTCCGGTCGTTCAACGCCACATGCAGAACTTGAGGGTAATACTACACAAGCACTTGTTGCTGACATGGAAGTGATAAGAGAAAGTCTGAATATTAATCGCTGGGTTTTATTTGGTGGTTCCTGGGGTTCAACTTTATCTTTAGTGTATGCAGAAACATATGTCGATCGTGTAATGGGTTTAATAGTACGCGGTATCTTTTTAACTCGGCAAAGAGAAATAGACTGGTTTTATCAAGAAGGTGCGAGTCGAATTTTCCCTGATTACTGGCAAGACTTTATAAAGCCTGTTCCTGAAGATGAACGTGACAATTTATTAATAGCGTATTATAAAAAACTTACTGGAAAAAATGAAATTGCGCAAATGCAGGCCGCTAAAGCATGGTCAATATGGGAAGGACGTACGGCAACACTGCGAGCCAATAAAAATGTTATTGACCATTTTGGCAGTCCACATACCGCATTAAGCTTAGCGCGTATTGAATGTCATTATTTTATGAATGATTCTTTTCTTGAAGAAAACCAAATACTCAACAATGCCGACAAATTACAAAACATCCCGGGTACAATTGTACAAGGCAGATATGATCTCATTTGCCCTATGGAAAGTGCATGGGAATTGCATCAGGTCTGGCCAAAGGCGGAATTAAAAATTATTGCTGATGCTGGTCACTCTGCGACCGAAGCAGGAACAATTGATGTCCTGGTCTGTGCGACAGATGAAATGGCGAATATTTTAAAATGATTGCCTTGATACAACGTGTCACCGAAGCAAAGGTTGTCGTTAATAATAAAAATATCGGTGAAATCCAGCAGGGTGTGTTGGCTTTTATTGGTGTTGAAAAAGATGATAGCGAAGAGCAGGTTACACGTTTGCTGGATAAGGTTTTAACTTATCGAATATTTTCTGATAGTGATGATAAAATGAACTTAAGTGTGCAAGATATTGAAGGGGGGGTATTATTGGTTCCCCAATTTACACTTGCGGCGGACACACAAAAAGGTTGCCGCCCAGGTTTTTCTTCAGCGGCACCTCCTGCCCTGGGTGAAGAGCTATTTGATCAATTTGTTGCACAAGCAAAAATTAAATACAAACATATTGAAACAGGTCAGTTTGGTGCTGATATGAAAATATCACTACTAAATGATGGCCCGGTTACATTTTGGTTACAGGTAAAAAGATGAAAAAAATTATTATCATTAGCGCTTTAGCCGTAGTCGCTTTATTTTTTATGATGGAGAAAAAAACGGGAAACAACAAAGTTTTAATTGATACTTATCCCTGGCAAATAACGGTATTACCTGATGGGCGTTCACGTGTATTTGGAATAGTGCTGGGTGAATCATCGTTAAATGAGGTCGATGTTATATTAAAGAGCCGTCCAGAAATGGCGCTGTTTGAAGCTAATAATAAGCTGGAATTAGAAGCATATTATAAAAGTATTTCATTAGGTGGAATGATAGGAAGTTTTATCTTGGCAATGAATGTGTCTGAGCAAGAACTGAATACGATTAAGAAAAAAAGCAGGAGGAAAAAAGGAGATGAACGTAATGGTATACGTTATGAACTTGATAAGCCGACAGCCGAAAAATCAAAAAAATTAATCGTTAAGAATTTAATTTACATTCCAACAGTACAATTAGATGAGGATATTATTATTGAACGTTTTGGCAAGCCTGCTTATAAAATAAAAATAAAAACAAAAGAAATTGGCTGGCATTATCTGTACCCGGAGAAAGGTCTGGATTTGATATATAAAGAAGAAGGTAAAGAAATATTGCAGTATGTCTTGCCTGAAAACTTTAATGCGTTGCTTGAGCCATTGCAGGCACAGTAAAATCTGCAACATTGATACAGTTTCTACCAGAGTCTTTAGAGACATATAATGCCTGGTCGGCCAGGTTCAGTAAACTTTCACCAAGTGACGTTGTGTTTTGCTTGTCCACATCTTTCATGGTGGTGCAGCCGATAGAAACGGTTACATGCAGATCGTCGGGTAAGCTATCCACTCTTAAAATTGCGTTGGCAATCGATAAGCGGATACGTTCAGCGATTTCCTGTGCAAGCTCTGAATCTGTATTGGTTAGTAATACAGAAAATTCTTCACCACCATAGCGTGCCAAAACATCACTTAAACGCATTTGTTGTTTAATAATATTTGCGACATAGCGTAACACCTCATCACCGACAGAATGGCCATAAAGATCATTGAATGATTTGAAGTGATCAATATCAATAAACAGGCAGCTTACCGGAAGGTCCTGACGAGTACCGCGAACAACTTCTTCCTCAAGTCTTTGCATAAAGTAACGGCGATTATGTATACCGGTGAGTGCATCGGTTAAACCAAGAAGTTTAAGTTTTTCGTTATTGACGGCATTCTCAATACAAACGGCAAGAATAGATGAGAGCCGCTGTATTAAATTAGTACCTGTTCCCGAAATAAAACGAGCCGGATCAAAGCTGGCCAGGTTAAGTGAGCCAATAAGTTTGTTATGACGCATTAAAGGTAAGACCGCGACACATTCCGGTTTTTTATAAATAGAAGGAAAAAGTATTTCGCGGCAAGCATCTGAACATTTTCCCAGGTAGGGCTCATTTTTGAAATTAGGAAATAATGTTTTTTGAAAATCAACAGGGTTTGTTTTTTCCTTGATTGCTGCTTGTGCGATCAAAACATTTTCCAGCATGGTGTGAGAGTCAGTAAAAATAAGCGTTGCCAGCCTTAGCAGGCCCGGGCTCATAAATTCAACCACATGCCTTATTTCATAATCTTTATCAATTAATAAGAGAGACACGTAATCAAGCTCATAAGCATCGCGGTACTGTTGCAAAACAATATCAATCAGTTCAGGCAGGCTGTTTGCACCGATGAGAAGAATTTCTTGTTGTTGTAATTTTTGAAGTTTAGCCTCATTTTTCTGGGCCTGAGTCATGAGTGCCTTGAGCTGTTTACGGAGCTCGTAATTCGATATGTTATTTCCCGGGCTCATGTTTTTTATTTATATTTTATTTGTCATGTTATTCAGCTGTATAGAGCTGATAGATACTACTAAAAAAAACATTCATGCCTGAAGCATGAATTAACGGTGTGGCCCAGGTCAGTCTCTCAACCTCCTGTTTCACCTTTTTCTGCGAGGGATGCATATGAAAGCCATATTTTAAATTGCACCACTCTTTCGTGGCATCAGCTCAATTACGCAGCCATCTTCATACGTTGATGGATACCATATCATATTTAAATACGGGCTATGTTGCTGTTTTGTTGCGAATACCCACCAAAACAGGAGCATACTCTTGAATCGCGATAATTGTTGTGAAGCACGTGGCACTCTAGAATCACTGCGGATTCTGGCATCAATAAATAAATCCCCTTTTTGCCCAACCTGCAAGCAGGTATACTGCGACGCTTATTTTGATACTAAATATAGTGGTGTTTTTGAATGTCTGCCAATAAAAATATGCAAAAAATAGAGATTACTCCAGAAAATAAATGTTCATTTTGTATGGGAACAAAGTGTTGCATTTATGTCACCCAGGAAATGGAAACGCCTCGCTCAATGTCAGACTTCGATCACATGCTTTGGCAGTTGGCTCATCAGGATATGCAGGTTTATAAGGATGAAGATGGCTGGTTTTTAATTGCAATGAACAAGTGTCAATTTTTACAGCAAGATGGTGGTTGTGGAATATATGAAACCCGGCCGCAAATTTGTCGTGATTATTCTAATGACTTTTGTGAATACGACGAGCCAGCTGATATTCACTTTGAATACTATTTTAAAACCTATCAGGAACTTGATGATTATTGCCGTAAACGTTTTAAAAAATGGGATCAGCGGTTTGAAGAATAAATAGTTTGGCCACGAAGAACACCAAGTTCACGAAGAGAAATCATTTTTTGTAGGTGGGTTCAAGGAGCGACGCGACGGAACCAACAGATATGCCTGGATTTTATTTGTCAGACTGGAGTCTGACCTACAGATATTATTTCCTTTGTGTTCTTAGTGCCCTTGGTGGTTAATTATTTTTAAGGCATGATATCACGAAAATCTTGTATCGCCTGAAACTCTTCCGTATCGCGTTGTGGGCTCTGACTATCAGGATTTAAAACGGCCAGTAAGTTTTTGATTCCGTATTGTTTAGCCGAGCGTAGAACAGACAAGGTATCATCAACCAGTAATGTTTGCTCTTTGTTAAAAGGTAATTTTTTATTTAGCCGAGACCAAAATTCAGGTTCTTCTTTTGGCAAACCAAAATCATGTGCACAAATAATGTCATCAAAATGATGGTGCAAAGCTGTGCGATCCATTTTTAACATTAAACTTTTTTGGTGTGCATTAGTTACCAGTGCAACATGTTTTCCTTTTGCTTTCATGCCTTCTAAAAATTCTACTACATGTGGATGCACTGCAATAAGATGATCAACTTCGGCTTTTAATTGTGCAATATCAAGGTCAAGTTGCCCTGACCAGTAATCAACACAATACCAATCCATGGTGCCTTCAGCAGATCGAAATTTTGGAATTAAAATATCACGCGCGTCATCAATGTGTAATTCATTTTTCTCGGCATAACGTTTGGGAACATGATGTTGCCAGAAATAATTATCGAAATGTAAATCGAGTAAAGTACCGTCCATATCGAGTAGTACGGTTGAGATGTTGTTCCAATCAAGCATGCTAATAAAACACTATATAGTAATAAAATGGGTGATCATCCTAACAGCTTTTAATCACAATTTTTAGACAGGGAAATGATATAGTTAGACGATGGCAGAACACGATCTTAAAGAATTACTCGATCCGGTGATACAAATTGCGTATCAAGCGGGAAAGGTCATAATGGAAGTTTATGATGCGGGTTTTTCTGTTGAAAAAAAATCAGATCAAACACCAGTCACCGAAGCAGACATGGCGGCGAATAATGTCATTGAAGCCAGACTAAAAGAACTTACGCCCCATCTCCCCATTCTTACTGAAGAAGCAAAACCAACGCCTTATACAGAACGAAAAAAATGGGCGCGTTACTGGTTAATCGATCCCCTGGATGGTACTCGTGAATTCATTAAACGCAATGGTGAGTTTACCGTGAATATTGCTTTGATTGACGGTGATGAATCGGTGATGGGGGTAGTCTATGCCCCTGTTATTGGTGTTATTTATTACGCAGCAAAAGGGCAGGGTGCCTTTAAACAAGAAAGCACAAATGAACCCCAAGCCATTCATGTGAATGATAAATGCGCTGGAAAAACAGTGGTTGCATGCGGGCGTTCACATCCGACCGAACAGGTGATCAATTTTCTTGAAAATCTCGGTGAGCATGAAATTGTGCGTGTTGGCAGCGCATTAAAATCATGCATGGTGGCTGAAGGAAAAGCCGATCTCTATCCACGTTTAGGCCCCACTTCAGAATGGGACACCGCTGCTGCGCAATGTGTGGTTGAGGAAGCTGGTGGCGCAATCACAGATACAGCGATGCAACGTCTGCGTTACAACACAAAAGATGATTTATTGAATCCGCATTTTTTTGTAGCAGGGGATCGGTCTATAAAATGGAATGATTTCCTGTAGGTTCGAATGAATTCGAACGCGGTATAAAAATCACCTTAAACCTCGCCCGCTCAGCAAGACAGCATAAGCAATGCTCTGAATGAGATTTAGTGCTTGTCGTAGACCGACATAATCGTTTTTAACTCAAAAAGCACTTGCTGACACTCTTCAGGGCTCAGGTCATCCGTTAAAGCCACCTTATTTCCTGATTCCAGCGTTTGAATAGAGGCGCGGACAGCTTCACAACCTGCTTCACAGACGGCTTCAATTCGTTGGTTTATTTTCATGGAAGATGTAGGCATAAGACAGCAACTAGTAATGTTGGGGGGATATATCACTATTAGGTCATTAAAAATGGTGGCCGGACCTGGAATCGAACCAGGGACACGAGGATTTTCAATCCTCTGCTCTACCGACTGAGCTATCCGGCCAACAGCGGCGTATTAGACGCGATTGTGGGCTTTTCGTCAAGTCTAAGTCGATTATTCGGGGGTGTAGCCATCAACTTTTACTGAGCCTTCACCAAAAAAGAACTTTTCCATTTCATCGAGTAAAAACTGGCGATGTTTAGGGTCAATGGGACTGAGTTTGTTTTCATTCATAAGCATGGTTTGTTGTTTCATCCACATGCCCCATGCTTCTTTGCTGGCATTTTCTAAAATGCGCTGACCAAGTTCACCTGGGTAGGGGGATTTATCCAAGCCTTCGGCTTCTTTTTTTAGTACTACACAATTAACCATCTTACCCATGGGATTCTCCTACATTACTGTTTAATATTTTTACCACTGGTGCGGGTAGCCCCAATGGTTCAGGTCGCTGCGTGTTATACCAGACTCTGTTGTCGGCTTCCATCACATGATTTGCAGGTTTTTTTACCCGGCTGGTAACAGGGGTGATATCGAGGTGAAAATGGCTGAAGGTGTGGCGGAAAACGGGCTGAGTTTCACAGTGCTCAATGACCACTCCCAACTGCTTTTTACACCATTGTTGAATACTGCCTTCATTGCTATCAGAGTATTCAGGCAGGCTCCAGAGCCCACCCCAAATGCCACTAGGCGGGCGTTGCTGTAGCAGAACTTCTCCATCTTTATTGGTCAGTATGAGCATCTGAGTTGCTTTAACCGGAAGCGTTTTACGTTTTTTAGGTGTTGGGTAATCTGCTACGTTGTCTTGTTGGTGGGCAAGGCACAAATCCAGTACCGGGCAGTCTGAGCATTTTGCTTTGCGAGCACACGTGGTTGCACCTAAATCCATAATGGCTTGTGTATAGTCGGTGAGCTGTTGCTGCGGGGTGAGTAAGGTGGCGAGTTCCCAGAGTTGATTTTCGACCTCTTTTTTCCCTGGCCAGCCTTCAATGGCATAAAGTCGGGTGAGTACTCGCTTCACGTTACCATCAAGGATGACGTGCCTCTGTCCCAACGCCTGGGCTAAAATTGCCCCGGCCGTTGAAGGACCAATACCGGGTAAGGCTAAAACTGAATCATACTCTTCAGGAAACTGATCGTTATAGTCATCACGAATTATTTGCGCCGCTTTATGTAGATTACGGGCACGGGCGTAATAGCCTAATCCGGTCCAGAGGTGCAGAACTTCATCCTGGCTGGCATCCGCCAGTGAATGAATATCAGGGAAGCGTGCCATGAAACGTTCAAAGTAAGGGATGACCGTTGCCACCTGGGTTTGCTGCAACATAATTTCTGAAACCCAAACCCGGTAAAGACTCCGATCCTGCTGCCAGGGGAGATCATGGCGTCCGTGTTGTGCATACCAGCTGAGTAATTGCTGGCTAAAGACAGAAGGTTTATTTGTCATTCGTTGCTAACTTTTCTAATCGTTGAATCATATCTTTTGTTTCTTGAAGTAAACTTTTTTTAAAGTACCAGGTGCCAATTAATGGTGGTAACCAAAAGCCCGGTTTCATTTCGCTGTTGAAGGTGACTCGTGTACCATTTTTGTATGCGTAAATATGCCAGTAACTCTCCGCATGGATAAAATCACTTTGTCCTTTTATATCTTCAACCACAATATAACCCTCACCCAGTTCCAGAACTTGTTGAGTTTGGGTTAAGTCTTTACAAAAAAACAGAATACAATTATGTGTTTTAACAATGACAGTATATTCAGGAGGGTCTTCGTCGATGAGTTCACTGTCCGTGATACTGTCACTCAAACGAGCTAGCTCATCATAGTCGGTGAATAATGCATACACTTTGTTCGTCGGTGCGTTTATTTGCATGACTAAGGACGCAGTGTATACCCCTTTTTTATGTGAAACGGCGCTTTGTACAAGTTCACCACAGTAGGCAGTGGAATAGTAGCCAAGCGATGACAAAAATAAACAGAAACAAATGAAAAACTGTTTTTGAATATTAATTGCTAGCATAATTTAAAAACGAAACAGTTTTTTCAGTTCATCGCCGATTTTTTTCTCGATATCTTTTTTTGCCTTGTCTTTTATTTTTGTTTCTTGTTTTTTAAGTTCTTTTTTAACTAAATGATGTAACACTTTTTCAAAATCGGGTTTAATTACAGGCTTATCGAAGCTGCCAGTAATTTTTATGTCTAATGGAATAGCGTTCATTTTTTCAAAAGGGGTATTGTTCTTAATATTGGTTGATGAAGTAAATTTTACCGAAGCGATGTAATTGATTTTTTCTTTGGCAATATCAACTGTGCCTCGACCAATGATGCGGGCAAGTGGTGTCGCAGCACGTAAATCTTTATTGCTTAAAACACCTTTTTTAATAATAGCGCTGGCACTGAGGTTTGCAATTTTGGTCTCTGCAGGTGTTGGAGCTTTAGGCTCCGGTTTACGCTTGAGTTTTGCATCTAAAACATTTCTTTGGTGATCAAGATCATACCCTTTTAATGTGCCATCTTTTAAATATAGTTTGAGTTTGCCATTTAAGTTTTGTTTTAACTGTGAAAGTTTAATTCCTGATGTGTTGAAACTTGCGATTATTGTGGTTTGACCTTTGAGCTTGTCTTTGCCTATCAAATCATTAAACAACTTGCCGGCCTTGATTTTCTGGATGTTGATATTGCCCGATAACAAGGCATTATTTTTAATGACTCGCAGTTTGATATCCGTTTTAACTTTTGCATCATAGCCGCTCATGGTTAACGGCTTGATTTGGATTAAACCATTTTTTGAATGAATCGCCACATGAAAATTTGTCCAGTGTGTTTTTTTAATTTGTATTTTATTGATTTTGAAATCAGCATTAACATTGATGGCTGTTAATAAACCGACAGGGATTAATATGGCTTCGTTTATTTTAGCAGCCTGTTTTTTACTGCTTTTATTTTGTGCTGTTTTATCTTTAGCGGGTACAGGTTTAGGTAAATAACGATCAATGTTAATGCTATCAATCGCAAGTTTAACCGTTGAAGAGCCCGGGGTGAGTTTAATGGTGGCATTGCCATTAAGATGTGAATCATCCAGTGTCATTTTAATCGTGGGTAAACCGAGTTTATTTAATGTTCCTTTTATATTCAGTTGTGCATTAACCCTGGTTAAAGTACTTTTATCTGCCATGTCCGGAAGTTTAATTGCAAATCTTTGCGCAAGCTGACGTGGATTAAAAGAGGCAATGTTGATTTGGCCTTTTAAATACGGTGTAGTGAACAATTTGCTTACAGATAATTGAGTATCTAATTTGAGTGTGCCTTCAGACAGGTTTAATTTTTTAGTGTTGAAGGTTTGTTTTTCAAGGTTGAGCTGTATTAATGCACTGTTAAGTTGTGGTGATAAACGTGACTTTAATGAAGCCAGTTTGATATCTGAACTTAACTGGGTGTCATAAAAAGAAAGCTGCTGAAAGTCAGATGAAAAAACAATATCACTTTTGAATTCCACTGTTCCATTTACAGTTTTTTCTTCAAGCTGGAATTGTGTTGTAAAAGGTATTTTAGTATCAGGTTTTAATTCACCAATACTCAGGTAGACGTCTTTGACCGCAATTTTTTGTTTTGTTTGCTGGTCGTGCCAGTTAAATTGTGCGCGTTCAATCTTAAGACCATTTAATGCAATCGCGCCGAGTATATTCTGCATGCTTTCTTTTTTGTTGCTTGTTTTAGATGGTGCTTTGTCTTTTGATTTGCTGACCGATTTAGTTTTACTTGTCGTTTTGCTAAGATCGTCCCAATTACTGACGCCTCGTTTATTTTTAGCCAGGTTGAGTTTTAAGCCTTCGATCACTATGGTGTCTGCTTCAAGTTGCTGTTTAAGTAGTGGCCACAGCTTTGCGCGAACTTGCAGGTGTTCCATTTTGGCAAATGGCGTTTTACCAAATCCTTTTGCATTACTGATTTCTATTGCACCTAAATCAATACCAATCCAGGGAAAGAGAGAAAGTGAAATGTCCCCCGGGATGGATAATTCACGTCCGGTTTTTTCTTTAACAACTTTTATAATGTCATCTTTATAATCATTTGGATCAAAGACAATTGCAAAGCCAATAATAGCAATCAATAAAAGTGCGATAATCGCGAGGGATAGTTTAAAAAAGATCTTCATTAATTTTATAGCCTCAATTTAGGTTGTTTGAGTATAGCCTGAAACTAAAAGCATGTGAGGTTGTTCTATTGAGTTTTTAATGGAAGACGTTAATACTGGATAACTATCAGGGAGAAATAAAATTATATATGGAATTAAGAAAAAAACACTTTATTTATAGTGCCATTATTGGCTTTGGTATGATGTTATCTCATGTCTCAGTTGCTGAGCCTGTCGAATATTATTTTGGTGCTGGCCTGTTGAAGTTTGATTATGCTGAATATTATGACAGTAATGTATTTCTGGACGGTGAAACGGGCTTTATTCCGGGCATTGTGCTTAAGAGAAAACAAAATTATCAACGTTCGTATATAGAATTGGTTGGGCAGATGCATGCTAATACCATTCAATATGATGGCCAAACGCAAGGAGGCACACCTTTACAAACAAAATCTGATGCGATCATCATTGATACCTATTTCAGGTTTGGCTCATATTTTGATATTGCCCGTAATCATTCTCCATATATTGGCTTAGGGTTTCGCTATTGGCTGCGCAATATTCGCCCTGGTTATGACATTAATGGTAACCCGGTTGCAGGGTTGCTAGAGGAATATTACTGGGGCTATTTGCTGGCTGGTTACGAAGGGCATTTTTCTGTGTCTGATAATGTTGAAATGGGTTTTGATATACGTTCTACCCTTATGCTTAATGGAAAAATGGATGTGAATTTTTTAGGTTTTAAAAACTATGATGATACACAGGTTAATTTGGGGAACGAATTTGGTGCAAGATTCGCTGTGCCCATTAAAATAAAAATGAGAAGACATTCACTCATTGTTGCACCTTATTATGAGATAATTGATATAGGAAGAAGTAATAATGTTCGTGTGACCAGTGGTGGTGTAGCGACTGCAACAGTCATCTATGAACCGCGAAGCGAAACGCGTAATATTGGTATTAATGTCACGTGGACATGGTAAAAGAATAAAAAATTACAGGGATTCAACGTTAATGAAACAAATAAATTCTAAACAATCAGGTTTTACCTTGATTGAAATTATGGTGGTCGTGGTTATTCTGGGCATATTGGCTGCAGCGGTCGTGCCTAAAATAATGAGTCGCCCGGAACAAGCGCGAATTGAAAAAACGAAACATGATATCGGCAGTTATGAAACTGCACTGGATATTTATAAGCTGGATAATTATCAGTATCCAAGTACAGATCAAGGTTTAGAAGCGTTGGTGACAAAACCGTCTGGTTCACCACAACCTCGTAACTACAAAAAAGATGGTTATATTAAAAAGTTAAAGAAAGATCCCTGGGGTAATGACTATCTTTATCTTTTCCCTGGTACACATGGTGATTTTGATCTTTATTCATTAGGACCTGACAGCCAGCCTAGTGATGATGATATTGGTAACTGGAATATTGAGTAATATTTTTGTAGGTAAAAATTAAAAAGCGGCTATTAACCTAATGTCGTTCCATTAAAAAATTGAATGATTACTAAATCATAATGATTTGTTCCCTCCCCTTCAAGGGGAGGGTTAGGGTGGGGTGATATAGCTATATTCCCGCCCACTAGCCCCCTCCCTGAGGGAGGGGGGAATAAACATAAAAGCTTAAGTGAACGACCTTAGGTTAATAGCCGCTTTTTAGATCGTAAAAAATAAAGTGAAAAATGTACTATTTATACATGGCGTCAATTTCAGCTTGATTTGCTTCAATAACTTTAGGCCGTTTAATTTTTAGAGTCGGCGTCATTAAGCCATCTTCAATAGTCCATGGCTGTAATGATAATGCTACACGACGTATTTTTGCATATCCCGGGAAATCATGAAGTGCCTTGGCAATCACTTTTTGCATTGCCGACATGAGTTTTTTATCTTTTAAGCTTTCAGGATCGAGTGGATCAAGTCCATGTTGTTGCGCAAGTTGTGGCCAGTTTTCACCATTTAATACCACTAACGCACTAAGATAAGATTTTCCTTCACCAACAACGAGGGCCTGATCAAATTCTGGCTCTAGTGTTATGGCGAGTTCCATATCAACCGGTGGCACTTTTTCACCATTCGATAAAATTAAAATATCTTTAATTCGCCCTGTAATATAAACAACACGTCCATCAATACGGGCTTTGTCGCCAGTATGTAACCAACCGTCGTCAGATAAGATTTCACTGGTGGCCTGGTGATTATTCCAGTATCCCAACATTACCATCGGGCCTTTAATGAGCAGTTCGTCATTATCACCAATACGCAGTTCAACTCCGGGCATTATTTCACCAACACTCGATGGGATATTAAGTGAAAAATTATTCATGGTAACGGCAGGACTACTTTCCGTCATACCATAACCCTGAAATATATTAATACCTAAACCGACAAATGTTTTAGCTACGGTTTCAGGTAAGGCGGCACCGCCTGAAGCGGCTATTAGTAAATTTCCACCTAAAAGTTGCTGAACTTTTTTACCAATAATTTTATTTAAAAGGGGATTAAAAATAATGACCGGGTTGAACCAGCCTGTTTTTTGTTTAAATTGAAAATTTTTCCAGCCAACAAAAACCGCAAAACGAAAAATAGAACGGGAAACAATAGATTGCTTGGATAACTTTTGCTGCATCTTGTCATAAAAACGTTCAAAGATGCGGGGTACGGTTGCAATAATGCTGGGCTTAATTGTTTGAAAATCTTCTGCCAGTGTTTGCACTGAGCGAGCATAGCTGACTTTGGCGCCAGCCATCATGGGTACGTAATAACCTACCGTGCGTTCATACATGTGCGACAAGGGTAAGAAAGATAAAAATTCCAGGGTATGTGGATCATCAAGACCAATTGTTTGTAGTAGTGATTCAGAATCAAATAAAATGTTTTTGTGACTCAGCATAACGCCTTTAGGACGTCCGGTTGTACCCGAGGTGTACACAATCGTGGCTAACTTATGAGGATCACCGCCGCGTTCCTGTAAATGAACGGGTTCTGCAGGCAACCAGTTTTCGACAGTGCTAAGAATAGGGTCTGAATCGTCGTTATTATTGTCTAGTAGAACGACACGTTTTAATTGCGAGTCTTCATCAATGTGCACAGAGAGGTCTTGCCATTGTTTATCATCATTTACCAGCAGCACTTTTACCCCGGCATCCTGAAGAATATAGGCCACATTATCGGCACGGTCATCCACGTAAAGGGGAACAATAACCAGGCCAAGCCCTAATGCGGCTTGTTCAAAGGCAATCCATTCAATGCTATTTTTTAGCTGAATAGCAACACGGTCACCTTTGTCCAAATTTTCCTGTTGTAAACCCTGCTGCCACCGACTGGTGAGATCAGCCATTTCTTTCCAGGTGACTTCTGGCCAGGTTTTTGTTTCACGGTCAAAATAGCGATAAGCTATTCGATCAGGTGAGGTCAGGCAGCGGATACGAAATAATCTGTCGAGTGTGCCAGCGGTGTTGCAAGGTATAAGCTGTGGTAGAATTCGCATAGTATTTTTTATTTTTTTTAATTTATGATGAGTTAGAGGATATATCATATCCTGAACCCCATCGACCCGTTTTTAGGCTTAAGTATGCAAATTATTGTAAATGGTGAACAGAGAGATGTCGCAGATGGACTCACTGCTGCACAGTTAGTAGATGATATGGACATTACGGGCAAACGTATTGCGATGGAGGTGAATCTGGAGATTGTGCCGCGCAGTTCCTATGCCGAGCATACCTTCAATGCCGGTGATAAAGTTGAAATTGTTCATGCCGTAGGCGGTGGATAAAAAAACACGTCATTGCGAGGAGGGACGACGAAGCAATCTCAAGATGATTACGGTACTCGATGAGATTGCTTCGGTCACATGCTTCCCTCGCAATGACAGTAATTTTAAAGTTTAAATTTAAGTATATATTGGAAAAAAGAATGACAGACACAATTCAAGACACACCTTTAGTTATTGCGGGCAAGACATATTCATCACGTTTATTAGTGGGCTCAGGAAAATATAAAGATAACGAAGAGACTCGCCTTGCGACAGAAGCCAGTGGTGCTGAAATCATTACCGTAGCTGTACGTCGCAGTAATATCGGACAAAAGCCTGACGAGCCTAATTTACTGGATGCGATTCCACCTGAAAAGTACACCATTTTACCCAACACTGCGGGTTGTTATACCGCTGAAGAGGCTGTGCGTACTTGTCGTTTAGCGCGTGAGTTATTAGATGGTCATAATCTGGTAAAGCTTGAAGTATTAGCAGATGAAAAAACACTCTACCCTGATGTAATTCAAACTTTAAAAGCAGCTGAAACGTTAGTGAAAGAAGGTTTTGAAGTCATGGTCTATACCACGGACGATTTAACTATCGCTAAAGAATTAGAAGCCATTGGCTGTGTTGCTGTCATGCCATTAGCCGCACCGATAGGTTCAGGTCTAGGTGTGCAAAATCCGTACGGTATTAAATTTATTATTGAAGAATTAAAAGTGCCGGTACTTATTGATGCCGGTGTTGGTACAGCATCCGATGCAGCTTTTGCAATGGAATTAGGTTGTGATGGTGTGTTAATGAACTCAGCCATTGCAGCTGCTAAAAATCCTGTACTCATGGCATCTGCAATGAAAAAAGCCATTGAAGCAGGACGGGAAGCTTATCTTGCTGGCCGTATGCCACGTAAACGTTACGCCAGTGCGTCCTCGCCGATTGATGGAACGTTTTTTTAAAAACTTTCAACGCAAAGGCGCGCAAAGAGAAAAATTACTAAGTTCATTACCATTTTAAATTTATTAATGGTGCTAAGGCGGTAAAAATTTCTCTTTTTGTTCTTTACCAACTCTGCGTTACTTAGCGTTCTCTGCGCCTTTGCGTTGGATCTTTTAAATGTCAGAAGAAAATAAATATCTCCGCCGTATACGTTCATTTGTTAAACGACAAGGTCGTTTAACGCTTGGACAACAGCGTGCACTTGACGAGCTCTTTCCAATCTATGGTTTATCACTTGAAGATAAAACCATCAGTTTGCCTGATGTTTTTCAACGTACAGCATCTACAATATTAGAAATTGGTTTTGGTAACGGTACCTCACTGGTCGATATGGCAGCGAATAACCCAGAGCAAAATTATATTGGTGTTGAAGTGCACAGCCCCGGCGTGGGCAATTTGTTATTACAAATTGAAGAACGTGGCTTAACGAATGTACGTGTTATAAATGATGACGCGGTTGATGTTCTTAATAAAATGATTACAGATGCATCGCTTGATGCGGTGTATTTATTTTTTGCCGATCCCTGGCATAAAACACGTCATCATAAACGGCGCATTGTGCAAGAAGAATTTGTAAAGTTATTAAGAAAAAAACTTAAAGTGGCCGGGGTATTTCATATGGCTACAGATTGGGAAGACTACGCAAAACATATGATGCGGGTAATGAATGAATCCGAAGGCTTTGAAAATACAGCGGGCAAAGATCAGTTCTTACCTCGCCCTGAGTATCGTCCGCTAACCAAGTTTGAACAACGCGGCCAACGCTTAGGTCATGGCGTATGGGATTTAATTTTTAAAAAGGTCAGTTAATATGAAAAATTTAAAAAATTCTTATCGATTTATTGTTATTGTTTTATTTACCCTTTTATTAAATGCTTGCGCAATCAGCGACAAACAGCAAAAACAATGGATGGATTCAGGTTCTGCATTATTAAATGGTTTAAATAAAAAATCATTAACCGAACAAGATATAGCCGCGGGTTTAAAAGAAGCTTTAAGCATTGGAGCAGAACGTGTTGTTTCTAAGGTAGGTAGAAGAAATGGCTACTTAAAAGATAAAGCAATCCATATTGCTTTGCCTAAAGATTTACAAAAAGTACATAAAACATTAAATAAGCTGGGGTTAGGTCGATACACCAAAGAACTTGAAGTAAAAATGAATCGTGCTGCAGAACTTGCTGCACCAAAAGCAAAGAAGTTATTTATAACAGCCATTAAAGATATGCGCTGGCAAGATGTTAAAGCCATTTACAACGGCAAGAATGACGCAGCAACTCAATACTTTAAAAAGAAAATGACACCAACTTTAAAACGAATGATGAAACCCGTTATCGAACAATCGTTAGCTGAAGTAGATATAGTTAAGTCGTATAATCATGCCATGAAACAATATCACTCCATTCCATTTGTTCCAAAAGTAAACAGTGATTTGACAGGTTACGTCATGAATAAAGCTATAAGTGGTATATTTTATTATTTAGCCAAAGAAGAAGCCGCTATCCGTAAAGATCCGGCAAAAAGAACCACTGAATTATTACGTCGAGTATTTTCTAAGTAGTGAATAAGTATAAAAAATGAAAACAATAAAACAATCTG
>JAUVEN010000074.1 GCA_030594815.1 Gammaproteobacteria bacterium | reverse complement strand
CTTCTGGGTTAGCTTCTGGTTTAGCTTCTGGTTTAGCTTCTGGTTTAGCTTCTGGTTTAGCTTCTGGTTTAGCTTCTGGTTTAGCTTCTGGTTTAGCTTCTGGTTTATTTTTTAATGTTTCCTGCTTTATTTTCTCTAATTCAATATTTTGTTGCTTTTTAACAGCACGATCATAACTTTCAGCTACTGAGAATCGTGCCTTTATTTGTAGCTCTTCAATACGTTTACGTCTGTTTTCTAACTCATTAATCGACATTAGCTCCAACATATGACCTTGTCGAGCCAATAATACTTGTATTTTCTCATCAGCAAACCGAATACGGTTTTTTAATTGTTGAATTTGATCTGTATATCCAACAAAACTCTGTGTTGCCGCTTGTCGTGTTCTGATAAATGAACGGTATTTTTTATCCAGTTCATCAACATGTTTATTCAATAAACGAAGGTTTTTATCCGCTTCAGTAAACCTTACCTGATACTCAGTTTCTATATTCCAGCGTATAACACCTTTTAATCTGGCTATTTTCGCTTTAATACTCGGCGTATTTGATCGTTTATCTTTCGCATATTTTTTTTCTAAAGCGTAAATTTTATTTAATATGAGTCGTTCATTCACCTTAGCCAGATAGTTTGGTCTTGGTGAAATTAACATTTTACTCAGGCGTTCGGAGATTTTTTCCCTCTGTGCTAATCTAAGTTTCATTCTTGAATCAAGCATACGAAATTTTTCCTGCATAGCAGGAAATAATGGTGTGTAGTAATTTTTACGATTTTCAATTATTTCTGTATACGAATCCAGATAGCCATCCCATGATGCAACTTTTTTAGCTAAATCATCCAAATCAAAATAGTTCTTTAATGATGCCTGAAAATCATTTGAAGCAAGTAACTGCATCAAATAATGTGTTTCTGGTGTGTCGGGTAAATTACGTAAATTAATTAACCAATTTTTATCTTTCCTGGACTCTTCACGCACCACGGCTTCTAAAAATTTGCCTTCGCGAATGTTTTTAATTGAATTATCCAGTTTTTCTAACTCTTTGCTGTATGCCTCTAACGCTTTCCCATACAGTACTGCTGCTTTTCCATGAAATTCAAGTTTGCCATATGCAAACGGTAAACCTAATAAAACTTCCTGCACTGATTGGTCAGTGACATTTCTTTTAGAAAGCATCGTCCACGGAACAATGGCTTGTCGATAATTTTCAGCCGATACTGCCGCCCAACCTGAGCCAAGTAACGCTTTATTCGAAAAAGGGCCTCCTAACCTTATACGTTCAAAATATTTTTTTGCCCGTTCCGGTTGTTTGTTCTCCATTAACTTATAACCAAGAACAAGGTTAGACTTATCACGTATAGCTAAAACAGCTTTATCGCTAGAACTTATCTGCCCTGCTTTATCGAGCTGAAGAATACCTTTTTCTGTTTCATTATTACCAATATATGCAATAGCCAGGTTATAACTCGCATAACCATCCGCCGCTGATACATTTTCAATGCTACTAAGTAAATTAATGGCATCAGTAAACTTTCCATTTGAAATATAAATTTGTGCTTTTAATAACTCGAGGTCATATTTTATTTTTTCCGGAATTTCTCCTTTAATACGTTGTATAGTGTGTAATGCATTTAAAGGTTGTTGTTTTTGGTGATATATTTTAGCCAGACGATAAGCGGCATCATTTCTAACGGTATCTTCTACATCTCCTTCAAGAACAGATTTAATCGCACGCCCTGCCCGATTATGCATACGATAATATAATTCGAAATCGCCAATGGAAAATTCAGCATGATTCAGGTAAAAATGAAGGGAGTTCAGTTCAGGTTCATCCAGGCCATAATATTGACCGAGCTCAGCATCTATTTTGCTAATAGCCTCAAAATACTGTTCTTGATAGGCATAATATAATCCCTCATTGAAAAATAGATCCTTATTACTGGATGATATATTTTCCGCAGATACAGCGGCAGAAAAAACAATACCGATTAAAATGATAATTCGTTGAAACACAATATTGTCTTTATTGATCTTTAATTTTTATTGCAGAGCCCCCGGAACCTAAACTTATTTCTACAAGCTTTGGGCCGACCCCCTTATTGAGGGTATATGTTATTTTTCGTTTAGTCTTACTACCGCCACTCTTACCTATAACACTAATATCTAACCGATGATTACCACCTCGAATATTACCGGTATAGATCCGTTGAACACCGCCACGATGTAATGCATCAACTTCCTTAAAACTATATATATGATGAGCAACTTTTTTACCATCAATTTTAATCTGTACTGCATCTGGAATATAATTGCCTTCTTTTGCAACCGAGACAAAAAGTGAAACCTGACTGGTAGATGGATATAATAGTTTTTCTTCTAAAAGCTGAAGTTCTGCTGAAATAGCAAGTACATCTTTCTTGATTTCCTGAACTTGCTCATCAAGCCCTTTAATTTGTTCCCGCGACAGGTTTGCAGACCAACAAGATAAAGGTATTAATAAAAAAAGAAGTCCTGTAGATATTGCTTTAATCTTGTTCATAATAAATATCCGGTTTTAGATAAAAACAGCCCGTTAATAAAATCGTTGAGGGCACAGCTAATAACATCATCTCAGCCAAAATATTGCTCTAAATAATATGTGCAGAATTCATATTCTGTGTTGGATATTCAGGCTATCACTGCTTCCCCTTATAATACATTGAACTTATCGACAATATTAGTAATTACTAAAGCTATCTATCTAATAATACTCGCTATTTTCAACATATAGTTAAAATTTGTGCACTGGTTCACTATATAGAATAAGCGTTTTATCGGTAATTAAATAGAGCAATAAAAAAGGCGCACCAAGTGCACCTTTTTTAAGAATATAACAATAAAGATTATTACGAAATATTTGCTGTTGAACCGCCTTTACCACCCTGGTTATCAACCCAGGATATTTTAACGCTGTCACCTTTTTTTGCACCGTTAAAATTAAATGAAATAAAAGGGTTTTTAGAAACACCGGGGCCCCACAGACAGGTAAGTATATTCTTACCATTGTGTTCACACGTTACTTCAGTAATGAAATGACCAGGAATTTTTTTACCTGTTTTTTTATCTTTACGTAAACCAGTTTCCATTGGGTGGAAGATAATCGCTTTAATCGAAGTATTCTTACCGTTATCCCATGCACGAATTTTCATCTTTCTTGCCATGATAATGTCCTTCAGTAAATTCTTTAAATCAAAATTAAAAAGTTATGCAACGATTAACCGCCACAACCACCTAAAGTTACTTTTACCGCTTTTTTAGCGGTATAAAGTTTGCCATTTGATTTTACAATGGCAATGATATCTGCTGTCTTGGCCATTTTGATACGGCCTGAAATGGAAGCTTCCATTTGGCTCGATAAAATGTAACTTGCAGAAAGTGGAAACGCATTGACCGGAACATAAACAGACATACTTTCTACTTTTGGTAATGTTGTAGTCACTTTAACTGAAACAACCGCTCCATTTTCCGCGATGTCAGGAGCATCAACAGTAATATCAGCACTCGTAGTTGGACGAGCTTTGCCAGTAATGACATTCATAGCAACATCCATTTTTTTAGCTTCAAATGCTTTTGCAGGCCAGGCGGCGAAAACAGTAGTTGGCGTTAATAGATTTGCCCCAGCAGCAACAGCAAGCGTACTCGCAGCCATTGAAGCTTTGAGAATGATTCGGCGCGTTGTATCCATCAAAAGACTCCTTTTTCAGTCAGCATTCTGGTACCGACTGTAATTTGTGATGTAAATGCCTACAATTTAAAAACCTAATAAAAACAAACAGTTATAATAAGTAGGTAAATTGTAAAGATTAAATGTTATGCAATATGCAATTTTTATTGTGTATCTGAACTAATTGTAGCGTGAATTTATTGATGAATCTTGATCTGGTGGAATTTTTACATAAAGCATAGATTTTGCACCCTAATTGATTGCAATATACCACTATTAATTAGAGATTCTTTTTATTAATGCTTGCTAATACTCAGGTATATACCGTAGAATGCGCCCATCGATTGCGGGGTGGAGCAGCTCGGTAGCTCGTCGGGCTCATAACCCGAAGGTCGTAGGTTCAAATCCTGCCCCCGCTACCAAAATCCTAAAAAGCCTAACTTATTCAATAAGTTAGGCTTTTTTATTGCCTATAATACTGGCAACTCTTCTACTGCTTCGATTTAATGAATTAATATTATTCTAGCGGGGTCGGAGTCAAAACACATCTACCATGATGATTATTTAATATTGAGTTTATGTGTTTTGACTCCGACCCCTGATTTACAGACATAAAAAAACGGATGCCGAAGCATCCGTCTTAAGAACCTTAAATATTTGAAGCTTAAGGCTTAACGTACATGTAACCTTTCTGTTGTAAGAAAGCGACTTCTGCAACGCCTGAAGGAATAATTTCAGCATTTTCGTTGATTAAGTTTTTGTTGATTTTCTTACCACGGATAGTGTTTGCACAGATAGTGAACTTAACACCACGATTAGCTAAACTAGCAATAGTGTCATTAAAGTTATAAACCTTACCTGTCTTTTTGTTTTTCTTACCTAATGCACCATCAACCATAGCGAAAGCACCTGAGCTATGAGTAACAACGATTAACTCAATGTTCTTATCACCAACTGCATTCAAGTGATTTTTTACATTACGTAAAGCACCTGTCGCTGTGTGGATATTGTTGATGTGATAAACAACTTTTGATTTTAAGTAACCATTTTTTGCTTTACCATTTTTAGCTGGTCCAACTGCAAATGCAGATGTTGCTACCAAGCTTAATAATGCTGCTGCTACTACTATACCTTTTTTCATTGCGGACTCCTCCTGACATTATATACACCCTTCACTAAACGGAAGGCTTTGCATTACTAGAAATATTATCCTTACTTATTATCTATGTAATGATAATACTTTTTCATAATTCATTTTATAACTATAAGACCATATCAATCTCGTGCAACTAATTTTCATTTAGTAGTGCAATTTGCAGTGGTATAAAATCTATAAAATGCATTTCACCTACGTTTATTCTTCAACAGTATCTTCGTTAATGTCATAGCGACGAAGTTTTCGCCACAATGTTGTTTTATCAATTCCTAAGGTTTGTGCTGCTTTAGTTTTCTTACCTTTGAAGCAGCGCAAAACATGATTTATATATTCCTCTTCTAATTTTTCCAGAGAAAGGAATTCATCATCTGAAAAATTTATCAGGGAATTAATTCCATCATTATTATCAAAGCCTTCGGCTCCTTTCCAATGTAGAATTTTATCTTCAGAAAGTATCACTTCACGTTCAATAATGTTCCTTAGTTCACGAACATTTCCATCCCATTTTGCATCGCACAACAACTTATACGAAGCATCATCATACCCTTTAATATCACGATTATAGGTTTCTGCAAACTCTTGTACAAACTGCTCAACTAAAGCGGGAATATCTTCTCTGCGCTCACTTAATGAAGGTACACAGATATTAACAACGTTTAAGCGATGGTAAAAATCAGGACGTAGCTCTTCTTTGTCTATTGCTTTGTCTAAATTACGATTGCTTGCAGCAATAATACGAACATCTATATTTATTTCATTTGAACTACCAAGACGCTTAATTGTATTGGTCTCTATTGTTCGCATAAGTTTAATTTGCATGGCATCAGATATGTTACATATCTCATCCAAAAACAATGTACCGCCACTCGCTTTTTCAAGCAGACCCTGCTGCCGTTGTTCCGCACCTGAAAAAGCATTTTGCTCATGCCCAAACAACTCACTTTCCAACAAATTCTCATTTAATGCACCGCAATCAACAGTAACAAATGGCGAGTTTTTTCGTGAACTATAGTCATGCAAAGCTCGTGCAACAAGCTCTTTACCTGTTCCTGATTCTCCGATAATAATGACATTGCAATTAACATCAGTCACTTTTTCGATTGTATTGAATAATGAACGCATTACAGGTGTGTCACCAATCATATTAAAACGATTATGTTTTTGATCTAATCGACGCTTTAATAATTTATTTTCGTTTTTTAATTGCACCCCTTTCATAGTGCGATCTAACATAAGCTTTAGCTCTGAAAAATCAAAAGGTTTTTTAATGAAGTCTGTAGCACCACGTTTCATCGCTTCTACTGCATTCTCTACTGATGAATATCCGGTCATAACCAGGACAGGAACATTTTCATCTATTGCACGAAGTTCTGATAAAAGTTCAAAGCCATTCATTCCAGGCATTCGAAGATCAGTTATAACGATATCTGCACTTGATTGTTTAAATGCATTTAAACAATCTTGTCCGTTCTGATATACAGAACAAGAATATTTAGCATTATCGCAATTTCGTTTCATTACTCGACCTGTAACCAGGTCATCATCTACGAACATTATTTTTGTTTGCTTATCCGACATTCTCTGACTCCAGATAATCTATTTCTTTTTTCTCAATTTCACCCTTAACAGGTAATGTAATATTCACCTTAACACCTGTATTTTCCATGTTTTCTATCGATATACTCCCGCCGTGGTGCTTAATAATTCCATAACTCACAGACAGCCCTAATCCTGTTCCCTCACCTTCTGATTTAGTAGTAAAGAAAGGATCAAATATTTTAGTAAAATTATTGGCATCTATACCTGTTCCCTGGTCAATAATTTCTATCACTAATTTTTTATTTTTTTCTTTTGCGTTAATGATTATTTCTGCTTTTTCAGTTGAAGCCTGTACAGCATTTAAAAGAACATTAACCAGCACTTGCTGTAACATACCTGCATCACCTTCCATCATTAAATCTTTTTCTATATTTGTTTTTAAGTTAATCCCCGATGATTCAATGCGGTGATGTAATAAATCTAATGTTTCTTCAATAAGTTCCGTTAGATTAAAGAGCACGTAGCTCGGTTGATTTTCCCTGGCGAAATTTAAAATACCCTGAATAATTCGAGCACAACGCAGACCTTCTTTCCTTAAAAGGATGAGATCATTTTTGGCATCATCATGCTCGCTGCCTAAGGACTCTTCAATTAATGTTGCAAGCGACATAATATTCATGAGCGGGTTGTTAATTTCGTGGCCTATACCTGCCGCCATTTGTCCAAGTGCTGCGAGACGTTCTGATTGGCACGCAGAGCGAACCGCTTTTTCTTTTTCTCTTTCTGTTTTTTCCAGCGTCGATGTTAAATAATTAAATGCTCTACCAGCTAAACCTACCTCATCATTAACCGGCCCTTGATAACGTACACCGCGCTCACCATCGGCAAATTTATGTATAATTTCAGCTAAACGATGCACCGGCTGTGTTAATCGACCTGATGCCCATACAGCAAGTAATAAACTCACAAGAACCAAACCACCAACCAATAACCAGATTGAAAGACGCATATTGTTGATTGATTCAAATATCTTTTCACTGGATGCTTCAATTACCAATAACCATTTTGTATTTCTATTTTCAAAAGGAGAGATTGATTTATAAAAAAACATGTGTCCATCAGCTGGGTTTGTAAATCCAAAAGAATCTGAAGACTGCATTCGCTTCCATTCTTCAGTTGTTACTTCGTTTGAGAATCTGAAGTCAGTATTTAATTGGTTGGCAAAACGTTTTTTGTTATCAGAATGGTACAGATAGATACCATTGCGAAGTTTGATATCATTTATTTCTACGATATAACTACTCGTTGGATAACCACTCATTGTTGATTTCACGGCTGAATCTAAACGTGTTCCCCACATGTTTACTACAAGAATTCCTTGTAGTTGATCAAGCTCGTCTCGAACAGGAACAGAATACCGCACCATGGAGGGACAAAAATCTGCTCCAAAGTTAACCTGACCAAGCTCAAAGTCTGAAATAACGACTTTACCTTCACCCGCAGTCTTAAGTGCTTCTTTGAAAAAACGTTTGGATGATTGATCAGCAACATAGGAACGATTGTTTTCGCGATCAAATTTTTTCGCTTCCATCGGCTTACCTTCTTTAACTTTTACCAAAGATTTACCGGTTTTATCAAAGAAACGCAGCGCCTGAATGCTTGGCACAGAATGTTGATAGTTTAAAAAGAAATGTTCAAGATTATTGGCATATCTGCTGTACACATCAGCTTTCTTAGGCACCACACTGTTGGCAAAATGTCTTACCGCGGGCACACGAGACAGTCCGTTTGCAATAGATTTTTGATTATTAAGAATTAACTGGAGTTCACCCGCCATCTTATCGAGTGAGGCATTAAACTCATGCTCGGTACGTAACTGGACTTCCTGTTCCATTCGCTCAACGACACCAAACTGCAAGATCAGTAATGGCACTGTCGTCAATAAGGAGATAGCGATGAAAAATTTATGTCTCAGCTGCATTGGTAAAACCAAAATAATTGCAAGATGCAAACAATTTTAGTTTAGCTTTACCAATAAGACAATTATTGGTCCTATATTAGTAGTTGTATATATGTGCGTTTTGTTTCATTTTGCACTGTTTTAGGTGTGATTTTGATATGGGGTCGGAGTCAAATTACATTGATTTTTTGCCACGGAAAGACACGGATTTACACGGATAAGGTCAAAATCTTAGTTTTGCTTTTGGGTTTCATCCATGTGGTTCCGTGGCTTAAATTATTTTGATTTTGATCGAATTTATTCTTTATTTCGTGGGGATTAGTCAGGGCCGGAGTCAAATTACATTGATTTTTTGCCACGGAAAGACACGGATTTATACGGATAAGGTCAAAAACTTAGTTTTGCTTTTGGGTTTTCATCCGTGTGTATCTGTGTGGTTCCGTGGCTTAAATTATTTTGATTTTGATCGAATTTATTCATTATTTCGTAGGGATTCAACAGATGACGCCCCCTCATGCATTATATTTTCAATCTATTTTTGTCGTTGTAGTAAGTGTTTAAGATCAAAGCGATAAATAAAGCCAGGTAAGGCAAAAACCAGGAACAAACAGAAGGTTGTGGCGTAAAACTCCCATCCTTGAGAGTAAATATCAGAAGTAAATTTCTTTTCTATGCCCAGAGCCACCATTCCAATTAACAGGTATAAAATAAACCATTCTAATATAGTGAGCCAAACAGGTTTTTTTCCTGATTTGAGGGCAATTACTCCAAATAAATGATCACTTATCCAGGGGAGATTTGCTGCAATAAATGCAACAGCGACAAAAATAATTATGACCGTACCTAACATGAAAATGCCCTCTATTTGAGGGCATCATTCTAGCGTATTACACAGGCTAATGCCTAATACCCATCAGTTAAGGATTTGGTTTTATTCCCCCTCCCTCAGGGAGGGGGCTAGGGGAAGGGGATCATTATAAACCACCCCTCCCTAGCCCTCCCCTTGAAGGGGAGGGAACAGATTTTTATCTTAACTGAACGTAAGCTAATGCCTGTTTACTTGCTTAAAGTCAGGACATTACTACCTGCTTACACAATGCTAATAGACTATCCGGCATTAAGCCGATGAAAAGAATCAGACCCGCATTTAGTGTAAAAACCCATCTTAAATCTGTCGCACATTCAATGGGTTGTGTTTCTACTGCTTTATCAAAATACATCAGCTTAATGATACGTAAATAGTAGAACGCTCCGATAATTGAGAAGACAACTGCTACAGCCGCTAACCAAAGCAGGTCTACGGAAACTACCGCTTTAAGAACAGATAGTTTTGCCCAGAATCCAACAAAGGGGGGGACACCCGCCATGGAAAACATAATGAACATCATCATGAAAGCAAACCAGGGATTACGTTCGTTCAAGCCTTTAAAGTCATCCAGCTTATCGGCTTCAAAACCTTTACGACTCATTATGATGATCATGCCAAAACTTGCCAACGACATAAGTACATAAGTAATGATGTAAAACATAGATGCAGCAAAACCTTCCTCAGTACCACTAAGAACACCTAATAATAAAAAGCCGACATGTGAGATAGCCGAATAAGCCAACATGCGTTTAAGGTTTGTCTGTGCAATGGCGACAATATTACCAATCGCCATTGACGATACAGCAAGAATAATGAGTATGCCCTGCCATTGAGCATGCATTTCAAGTAAACCACCAACAAGTAAACGCATCAACATGGCAAAGGCCGCAATCTTTGGAGCAGTCGCAATAAATAGTGTGACCGCTGTCGGCGCACCTTGATACACATCGGGTAGCCACATATGAAAAGGTACCGCACCCAGTTTAAATGCAACACCAACAATAACGAAGACCAGGCCAAAGGCTAAAATCGTTTTATCCGTTACTGAGCTCAGTTGTTGACTGATAACCTGTAAATCCAGACTGCCTGTTACGCCATAAAGCATGGACATACCATAGAGCAACATACCCGATGCAATTGCACCGAGTACAAAATATTTCATCGCAGATTCTGAAGCGATACTTGAATCACGTTGTAAAGCAACCATAGCATAGAGACATAACGACAGTAATTCGAGACCAAGATATAAAGTCAGGAAGCTACTTGCTGAGATCATGATCATCATACCCAGCACACCAAACAGGCCGAGTACAAAATATTCGCCACAGAAAATATTGCGTTCTTTTAAATAATCTTTGGAATATAAAAATGTAACAAATGTTGCGATATAGACACCCAGTTTTAAAACTGAACTCATTGGATCTGCGACAAAAGTCTGACTAAAGATATAAAAAGTATCGCCGCTGAATAAATTCAGAGTTAAGAAAAAAGCAACGACTAAAGTAAGCTGAGATAGCAAGTAAGTGATATGTCGATTTTTATCGGTAAGAAATAAATCAACAACCAGTATAATACTCGCCATACTGAGAATAAAAATTTCAGGTATTGCCAAATGTATGTTATTTAATAATGTAGCGGTCATTACTTTGCTCTCAATTCACTCTTATAATTTACTTTGCATAATATGTTGTAACAGGTTCACAACAGTAACATCCATTACTTCAACTAATGGTGCAGGCCATACACCAAATAACAGTACGGTAAAGGCTAATACAGCAAGGAAGAAAAATTCACGTTTGTTTATGTCTTGCATGGTGGTAACGGCTTCATTAACAACTTTGCCGAAAATCACGCGTTTAATCATCCATAAGGTATAAGCTGCACCGATGATTAATGTAGATGCTGCAAGGAAGGCATACCAGAAGTTTGCTTTAAAGCTACTTAAGATAACCATAAACTCGCCAACAAAACCTGATGTGCCCGGTAAACCTGCATTTGCCATAGCAAAGAACACCATGAACGCTGCAAATTTTGGCATATGATTGACCACACCGCCGTAATCTTTGATTTGTCTTGAATGTAAACGGTCATACATTACACCGACACAAAGAAACATGGCTCCAGATATAAAGCCATGTGAAATCATTTGTACAATACCACCGGTTATTCCTAAAGCAGCCCCATCCAGGTTGCCACTATTTTCCAGTATTTGATATGAAATAAAGAAACCTAAAGTAACAAACCCCATGTGAGAAATGGAGGAATATGCGATCAGCTTTTTCATGTCTTGTTGAACAAGCGCAACGAAACCAATATATACAACTGCGATTAACGATAAGGTGATCATTAACCAATCCAGTTCATGACTTGCATCCGGTGTAATGGGTAAAGAGAAACGTAAGAAACCATAAGCACCGAGTTTCAACATGATGGCTGCAAGGATAACGGAACCACCCGTAGGGGCTTCAACGTGTGCATCAGGTAACCATGTATGAACTGGCCACATAGGCACTTTAACGGCAAAGGCCAATAAGAAAGCAATGAAAATGAGTATTTGTGCAGTTAAACCAATTTTTAATTGATGGTAATCTAAAATTTCAAAACTGTTGCTTTGTGAATACAAGTACAACAACGCAATCAGCATAAAGACAGAACCGAAAAATGTATAAAGGAAAAACTTAATCGTTGCATAAACGCGATTCTCTCCGCCCCATACACCAATAACAATAAACATCGGTATTAACAACGCTTCCCAGAAAACATAAAACAATGCTGCATCAAGCGAGGAAAAAACGCCAACCATCAGACCTTCCATGATTAAGAAAGCGGCCATGTATTGCTCGACTTTATCCTTAATCACTTCCCAGCCGGCAATCACAACAATGACCGTCATGAAAGTTGTTAATAATATCAGTGGCATAGAAATGCCATCAATACCTAGATGATAGTTAACTTTAAAAGACTCAATCCACGGGACATTTTGAGTGAACTGCATTCCAACAGTTGTAACATTAAAATCAGTATATAAAGGAATAGAGAGTATAAAAGTTAAGATAGAAATCAATAAAGCAATAATCCGTGAATTAACTGATCCTTCTTTTTTCGGCAATGCAAGCAACAGCAGGCCACCAACAATGGGAGTCCAGATAACTAAACTTAACAATGGCCAATCTAAAAACATACTAATACCTTTTTTCTTTTTATGATCTTATTGTTAAAGAACAAATAAACCTATCAATACAATTAAACCAACAATCATTGCAAACGCATAATGATAAAGATAACCCGTTTGAATATGACGAATTACACTACTGACATACCCCACTGTTTTCGCAGAACCATTTACAATTAAGCCATCAATAAGTTTTTCATCACCAAACTTCCAGAAAAACTTACCTATTCCGAGACTGCCGCCAGCAAATACAACTTCATTAAATTTATCTGCATAATATTTGTTATCCAGGACTTTATGCACGAATGATAATTTCTCCTGGAACCATTCCGGGATATCAGGACGTTTCATGTATAAGAACCATGCAGTTGCAACACCGGAGAAAGCCAGCCAGAAAGGCAGCGTAGTCACGCCATGTAAAACCATACCAAACCAACCATGGAAATCTTTTGCTAATTCACCAAGAACATCATGCTCAGGTAAGACAAAGATTGCTTTACCAAAGAAATCACCAAAGGCCATGTCGCCAACAAAAATAGCACCGATAACAACAGAAGGGATTGCAAGTAAAACTAATGGTACCCAAACAACTTTATCCGTTTCGTGTAAATGTTCACGCGTATGTTCGTCCATACGTTCTTTGCCATGGAATACCAGGAAGTACATACGGAAACTATATAAAGCAGTAATAAAGACACCGGCCAAGACTGCAAAATAAGCAAAACCAGAACCCGCAATAGTTGAATGCCCTACTGCTTCAATAATGGAATCTTTTGAATAGAAACCGGAAAAGAATGGTGTACCAATTAACGCCAACGAACCGATTAAGGACGTGATCCAGGTGAATGGCATGTACTTGCGTAAGCCACCCATTTTTCGCATGTCTTGTTCGTGATGCATCGCAATAATAACGGAGCCCGCACCCAAAAAGAGTAATGCTTTAAAGAAGGCATGTGTCATTAAGTGGAACACACCTGCTGCATAAGCAGATGCACCTAACGCGACAGTCATATAACCGAGTTGCGATAATGTTGAATAAGCAACAACACGTTTAATATCATTTTGCACCAGGCCTAAGAAACCCATAAACAAGGCGGTGATCGCACCAATCACTAAAATAAAGCTAAGCGCAGTTTCAGAGAACTCAAACAGCGGCGACATACGTGTCACCATAAAGATACCCGCGGTTACCATGGTTGCAGCATGAATTAATGCTGAAATAGGTGTTGGGCCTTCCATAGAATCCGGTAACCA
>JAUVEN010000146.1 GCA_030594815.1 Gammaproteobacteria bacterium | reverse complement strand
CCCCTTTAAAATCTTATATTTAAAAACTAAATTCTTATTATAATCAATAAGTTAAAAAGAACTCTTGATTTATAATCTAGATATATTGTATAACTATATATGTATCTAGAAAATACACACAGTAATTCTAGCTGATAAAACAAATAAAACCAAATAAACACAGCGAAAAACATCTCTATATTATTATAAATCAATGAGTTATAACAGGTACTTTACAAATTACTTTAAGTTAGTTATATTTGCTCCATAAATTAGGAGGACATAACTATGAATGAACAAATCAATATTCCTGTATACGAAGTAAAAGAAGTTAGCCTGGAACAGGCAATTTTGCTGATCGCCTCTGAGCAAGAAAAAGAACAAACAATTTATAGAGAATCAGCGGAGCGAATGCTCCAGCTTTGTGCATAGCAGAATCCAAATCAAATCAAGTTCACCCCCGGTCGATCCATGGTGCGACGGCACCTAGATCGGCCACCCTTAATTCTTTCCAGATATAAAATTATTGGTTAAGCAGTCGCTTTAGTATCTTTTGATATTGCGAAAGCTGAGATGACCTGATCTTCATACAAAATTCGATCAGCAAGAATCTCACCTAAGCTGGATAAGTCATTATCAAGTGCTGAAAAATGCTGACCTTTTTGTTCTGCTTCATATTTATCATTAAAATCAAGAAACTGTTCAGTTGTTTCAGAAATATTCGGATAGATTTTTTTAGCTACCTTGCGTACGTTTTCACGGCGCTCACTGCCATCTTCAAGAAAGCGATATAACTGAAAATGTGCGCTTGCAGTGTAGTCCATTAATGTTTCACAAAACTCTTGTAGAACAACTGAAAAACCCTCTTCTTCTTTAAAAGGTCGCAAAGCAGCTAACTCACTGTAAAGTGATAAGGTTTCTTTTCGTGCACCTAATAGTGAATTCATTTGTGCCCGTGACTCACCGCGGCGTTCATTTGCTGAGCTCATAATTTTCTCCATCCCTTACTTAAGCTTTTAATAAAATACTTAAGAAAATATTTATCATGTGATTAACTATCTAACGTCCGTCAATTTATTGCAATACTTCAAATGTAATAAAGTATTGCAATACTCAGGCCAAACCTAGTGTATTCCCCTACTAATATTCAAGTAAGATTTATCTTGAAAATTTAGCATTAAATTTAAATCAATTTTTCTTCACCTTGCTTAACTGCGCTATAATTCCAGTTTATTTTCTCGGTTCAAAATACTCATCGTTTCTTGAATATAACCCTTACGCTTTACAGGTTTTAAAACATGTCCAACCGTCCCGAATTACTGCTACCTGCCGGTACAATTAGAAATATGCGCTATGCCTTTGCCTATGGTGCAGATGCCGTTTATGCCGGTCAACCTCGCTATAGCTTGCGCGTAAGAAATAATGATTTCACTTTAGAAAATTTAGAAATGGGTATTAATGAAGCGCATCAGCAAGGCAAAAAATTCTTTGTTGCCAGCAACCTTATGCCGCACAACAGTAAAATCAAAACGTACATGGCAGACATGACTCCTGTTATCGCAATGAAGCCGGATGCTCTCATCATGGCAGATCCAGGTTTGATTATGATGGTAAGAGAAAAATGGCCGGAAGTACCGGTTCATCTTTCTGTACAAGCGAATACAGTTAATTATGCTGCGGTGAAGTTTTGGCAGTCCATGGGTGTTAGCCGAATTATTTTATCGCGTGAATTATCACTCGAAGAAATTGAAGAGATTAGACAGCAATGTCCTGACATAGAGCTTGAAGTTTTTGTACACGGCGCATTATGCATTGCCTATTCCGGACGTTGTTTATTATCAGGTTACTTTAATCACCGCGACCCCAACCAGGGAAGCTGTACCAATGCCTGTCGCTGGGAATATAAAGTTCATGAAGCAGATGAAAATGAAATGGGCGATGCACAGAAAATAGAGTTTGATGCGATGGCCGTAATGAATACTCCCGAAGCTTTTCCTGAAGTAAAAGTTCAACGCCATCCTTTAGCAGACAAAGTTTATTTAATTGAAGAAACAAACCGTCCCGGCCAACACATGCCGATAATGGAAGATGAACACGGCACGTACATTATGAACTCAAAAGATCTTCGTGCTATTCAGTACATTGATCGCTTAACTAAAATTGGTATCGATTCATTCAAAATTGAAGGCCGCACTAAATCGCATTACTACGTTGCGCGTACTGCACAACTTTACCGTCAGGCGATTGACGATGCGATTGCCGGTAAAGAATTTGATGCCAACTTATTTGGTAAGTTAGAAGGCCTTGCTAACCGTGGATATACAGAAGGTTTTTATGATCGCCATCCCAAACAGAACTATCAAAATTATTTAACCGGTCACTCCATTAGCAATCAACAAAAATTTGTTGGTGAAATCAGAAGCTATGATACAGAGAAAGGCCTGGCAGAAGTACTCGTTAAAAATAAATTTGCGGTTGGTGATTCTCTTGAAGTTATCTCTCCCCATGGTAATCAAACCATTACTTTAGATCACATGGAAAGTCTTAAGGGAGAAGAGATGCAGGAAGCAGCCGGTGGTGGATATGAAATACGAATTCCATTGCCTGAAGCGGATTACGAACAAGCATTGATTGCTATAAACCTCTAGCCATAAGCACATTACCCTAATTATCTTCAAAAATAAAAACCACCGGGGGCACGGGGAACACTGGGATAAAAATGCTGGCTTCGCTGCGCTTAAGCCACGCCTACATTTTTACTTATCATCATTCCGCGCTCTAACTGGAATCCTGTCGTAGGTTGGGTTAAGGAGCAACGCGACGAACCCAACAAATTACTAAAGTAATTCAACTAACTAGACGACATACTATAATATGGACTTTATAACTCAAGACTCTCTTTATCTTTGCATTGACCAGGGTGGTCACGCGAGTCGCGCCATTATCTTTAACCATAATGGTGAAATGGTTGCTAGTGCCTACAGTGAAGTAGTAACTGAGTACCCCGCCAGGCGTTTTGTTGAGCTTAATGCAGAAGATGTTATTGATTCTATCAACAACTCAATTAATAAAGTCTTAGAAAAGATAGGCGATAAAAAAGGTTTAATCATTTCTGCCGGGCTCGCAACGCAGCGTTCAAATGTTGTTTGCTGGAATAAAAAAACAGGTAAAGCATTATCTCCTGTTATCAGTTGGCAAGACCGTCGTAATACAGACTGGTTAAATCAATTTAACGATCTGAACGAACATATTCATAAAATTACCGGTTTATTTCTGTCACCTCATTACGGCGCAAGTAAATTACGCTGGTGTCTTGATCATATTCCGGAAGTCAAAGAAGCATTAGATAATAACACTCTGGCTTTTGGCCCAATGGCCAGCTTTATTGTTTTTCGCCTTGTCAAAGAAAAATTTCTTCTGGCTGACCCGGTTAACGCCTCTCGCACCCAATTATGGAATCTGAAAACGCATAGCTGGGATGATGAGTTACTTAAACTATTTGATATCCCGTTATCTGCATTACCGCACTGTGTACCTTCAGTACATCATTATGGAACAATTGAACTGGATGAACTAAATATTCCATTACGTCTTGTTACCGGTGATCAATCAGCTGCTATGTATGCTTATGGATATCTCCAACCCGATACGGCGTATGTCAACACAGGCACAGGTGCCTTTGTATCTCGTTCATCCGGGCCATTAGCTTTATATAGCCGGCGTTTACTCACCAGTCTTATCTTTCGGGATAGTGAAATTAAAGGCGATTCTCAAAATAATTTTGTACTTGAAGGTACAATTAACGGTGCAGGC
The DNA here is from genome assembly GCA_030594815.1 of Gammaproteobacteria bacterium. Classification (GTDB taxonomy): domain Bacteria; phylum Pseudomonadota; class Gammaproteobacteria; order UBA6429; family Thiohalophilaceae; genus JAGLTQ01. The sequence continues at coordinate 580 of JAUVEN010000146.1, read as the reverse complement.
AGCGCCTTAGACTGGCTAGCAAAACAATATCCCGATACAAATATTTATAAACACCTGTCTGAATGGTTAAATGATATAGAAACACCACCACTTTTTTTAAATGGCGTTTCTGGTTTGGCTTCGCCCTTCTGGTTACCTGATTTTATAAGTAAGTTTAGTCGTCAGGCTAATGTCAATGAAAAAGCTGTTGCTGTAATTGAAAGCATTGTCTTTTTATTAAAAGCTTGCCTGGATGAAATGAGTAATCTTTCTTCTCCTCCTGAGCAAATTCAAATCTCCGGAGGCTTTGCTTCTGTTAATGGATTAAATCAACGGCTTGCAGATCTTTCTGGCTTACCTGTTTACTGTCCATCTGAATGTGAAGCAACGTCAAGAGGAACGGCATATTTACTCGCAGAGCAACCTGCTAGCTGGCCAGAAAAAGAAGTAGGTATATGGTTTAAACCAGAAGACAATGTTGAACTTACAAAACGCTATAATGAATGGATGCAACTAATGTTAGAAAATATGCGAAGTAAATAAGTTAATTATAACTTTAGATACATGTATTAAATCCAGAAGTGAAGAGTGTAATTATGAG
>JAUVEN010000032.1 GCA_030594815.1 Gammaproteobacteria bacterium | reverse complement strand
GAAGTCAGTAACCCCTCTGCTATATTTTTATCGCAACATGCAGAAGATGTTGCTGGAAGCGTAGTTATGGTTACATTAGAGGGTAGTCGCCCATTACTCGTTGAAGTGCAAGCTTTGGTAGATGAAAGTCACTTAACTAATCCTCGACGTGTGACGACGGGCTTAGAACATAACCGTCTTGCAATGTTACTTGCAGTATTACATCGGCATGGTGGAATTGTTACTCATGATCAGGATGTTTTCGCTAACGTGGTCGGTGGGGTACGTGTAACTGAAACAGGTGCAGACCTGGCCGTTGTGCTTGCAATAATGTCGAGTTTAAGAGAAAAAGTAATGCCGAGCGATGTGATTGTCTTTGGTGAAATTGGCTTAGCGGGAGAGATTCGACCGGTGCCCAATGGTCAGGAGCGATTACATGAAGCAGCTAAACATGGTTTTAAACGTGCGCTGATTGCTAAAGGAAATGCACCACAAAAGCCAATTAAAGGCATGGAAGTAATTTCTGTAACTCGATTAGATGAAGCGCTAAACGCAATTGATTAGTTTGAATGCACCAGTTCAGAAAGCTCTCGTTCTAGTAAATTTTCATCACCTAAATTGAGCTCAACGATACGTCGTAAGTGAGTTGCTGTATCAAGATCCATATGTTCAGTTTTAAAACCGATATGATCTTCTTCATGATGAACTTCTACAACCTCCAGGTTTAACTGAACTTCATCTCCTGCTAATTCTAAATGTATGGTGTAACCATCGCCATTCTCACCTTGCCAATCTTTGGGTTTACTTATTAACAGACCTTTAAAACTAATATCGAGAAGCTCGGCCATGGTTTTTTCATTGCTACGAGAATTAATAACAATTGCAGATGCATCAAAAGGAATGCGGGTGAAGTGGCGTTGTTCGGTCGTCATTGTAGGACTCCTTAAAATGGGACTAAGCGTTATTCAAGATAAAACTGCATTTTGATGTTGCCAATTTGAATAGTATCTCCATCCGTTAATTGTAGACTCTTATCTCCGAGTTCTTGATTTTTAATTAAAAGAGGGTGATTGCCTTCTAACTGAGAAATAAAATAGCCATCAGCTCGTTTGGTTATTACGGCAGTAGATATACCCGGTTTTCCGAGATTAGTCATCGATTTGTTCAAACTCATCGTTTTACCCAGGTTTGAACCATTCATAATTTGCAGCCAGCCCTGTGTTTTTTCCTGGGCTTGCATCTGGATGGGAGCTTCTTCTTTGACAAGTTCTTCGACAATGGCTTCAGTTTCGCCGGTGTTATTAATATCTTCGGAGAATTCGTAGGTGAGAGTGTGTTTGCCAACACGAATAATTTCACCATCTTTTAGTGGGTGTAGGCCTTCTAATTTTGTCTGGCCAATAAAGGTGCCATCTTCACTGTTAAGATCACGGATAACAGACTCATTATTTACGGTGTCAATTTGAGCATGCTGAGGCTGAATTGCCAGGCTATCAATAAATATGCTGCAGCTGTGATCACTGCCAAGCATCATACTTCCCCTTAAAACAGGAAAAACTTTTAGCACTTTGCCTTTAAAAGAAAGTGTCAGTTTCGACAAAGAAATCTCCAAAAAATGTAATGATTTCTAGGGATTATAGTATGTTTTTAATCTAATTGTACAATTGCGAGGTGCCGAAAGGGTTGTTTTATGCAGCTTTCAATCAAACGGTAAATTATTAGATAAATGGGTGTAATTTAGTCTTCAGAAAGTACTTGTTGAGTTTTATTCCAGTTAGGATCAATTAATACCGTTTTCACAGCATTTTTTGTTGTTTGTATAATTTCAATAGGGTAGTTATCTAACAACATGCTCGTGCCGGGCTCAGGTATATGTTCTAAATACTCAATAATGAGTCCATTTAATGTTTTTGGACCTTCCGTGGGAAGTTTCCAGTCGAGTAGTTTGTTCAGTTCTCGCACGGTAATGCTGCCATCAATCAGGTAGTTTCCATCCTCTTTAGTCAGAACATCTCTACGACTTGCAGATGGATCGGTTGTAAACTCACCCACAATCTCTTCCAGAATATCTTCGAGTGTCACGATACCAAGAATATCCCCATATTCATTGACCACCATGGCATTGCGGCGACGTTCATGCTGAAAGTTGAGCAATTGCGTATTTAACGGTGTACCTGTTGGAACATAATACGCCTCACGGATAATTTTTTTGAAGTCTTCTTTAGTTGTATCTTCATTATGGAAAAAACGTAATGCTCTGCGAATGTGAATAATACCAATAATATGATCGATATCACCTTCAAAAATAGGCAAACGAGTATGTTGAGTTTCAGCGAGCTGTTTAATAATGTCAGACCATTCATCTTCGAGATCGATACCAATAATTTCATTTCTCGGCACCATGATGTCGTCTACCGTCACTTTCTCTAAATCTAAAATGCTTAAAAGCATTTTTTGATGACCTTTTGGGATCATGGTGGCGGCTTCATTCACAACAATACGAAGTTCTTCGCTGCTTAATTTGTCACCATTAGTCGTTTCCCGAATGCTCAGTATTTTAAAAATAATTTTTGATGAAAGATTAATAAACCAAACAAAGGGATAAAGCAATCTCAGTAGTGGTTCCAGGATAAGCGTCGCGGGTAAAGCAAATTTTTCAGGGTGCATTGCCGCGATAGTCTTTGGAGTCACCTCGGCAAAAATAAGAACAATAACAGTTAGAATTATAGTGGCAATGAGAATACCCGCTTCACCGAATAAACGAATACCAATGACAGTCGCGATGGCTGATGCAAGAATATTTACAAAATTATTGCCCAATAAAATAATGCCTATTAACTTATCTGGCTTTTGTAATAGGCGAAAAGCACGAATAGCACCTTTATTTTTTTTATCCGCAAGGTGACGTAATCGGTAACGATTCAGGCTCATTAAGCCTGTTTCAGAACCAGAGAAAAAGCCAGAAACAAGTATCAGGAATATGAGTATGCTGAAGAGCATACTTATGGGAATGTCGTCCAAAGAGGGAATAACCTTCTGTAATTACAATAACCTAATTAGATGTATTACGGGGCAAAGTGTCAAGTGATTCCGCAATAATAACTGGCATAGAGCATGCCAGCAGTATATGAGTTTATGTCTGGACGATTATGGAAGTACTAACTCAATGACAAACTTACTACCAAAGTAGGCCAACATAAGCAGGGTAAATCCAGCGAGACTCCATTTAATGGCAATTTTTCCACGCCAGCCAAATCGGTAATGTCCAATAAGTAATACAACAAACACAGCCCATGCAATGAGTGACAAAATTGTCTTGTGTACAAGATGTTGTGCAAACATATCATCTAAATAAATAAAGCCGCTAAGCAAAGAAATACTTAATGCAATAACACCCAGCGCAATAATTCGGAATAATAAAATTTGCATGGTTTCAAGCGACGGCAAACTCTGTAAAAAACCGGAGGGGTGTTTATTGTGTAAATATTTATCTTGTATATATAGGAGGATAGCCTGGGCGACGGCAATACTCAGTACACAATAAGCAAGAAGTGAAAATAAAATATGTGTTTGCATACCCGGAGCAAGAACATCGGTTAAAATATGTTGTTGATTGCTGAAGGCTCTAAAAATAAGCGTCACTAAGGCAAAAGGGTAAACCAGTAAACCTAAACAACCTATCGGCAAAGAAAAGCTGGCGATAACGAGCAATGTTGCCATTAACCAGGCGGTAAAAGTCAGCGCACTAAAGAATCCTATATCGATCCCTTGCGCTGTGAAAATAACCGCGTTCAGTGTGAAAGCGTGAAAAATAACCGCTGCGACAGCAATATACAAGGGTAGCTTATTGGAACCGCCCTTAACTACTAACCATTGCTTCAGTAACAAGCCTGTAGCAACAGCATAAAGTAAAATGGATAGAGTTATATTTATTGTTATCATATTTTTCTTCTCGTTGGCTTATGATCGCATAAGGAAACGCAACTTTGAAGACGTTAATAAATAATATACTGATTGTGGAGCAATTATTTATTAACTTACATAACTTCAGTGTATCAACCGTAAAATATCAGGAAAACTTCGTCAATTGGAAGGTAATATAGGCTAAGTGCATGTAAATGACTTGTGACCCGAGTAGCATTTTGTTTTACTTAGATATGGCAGTATTAGCACCATAAAATTATCAGGCTTTTTAAGATTTATTTATTTAGAGCCTGTTTGAAGAATAATATAGTAATCAGGGGATGTATCGGTTCATGGAGCTGAAAGTTTTAGGGTGTAGTGGTGGCGTTGGCGGACAACTACGTACAACAACATTACTAATAGATGAAGATATCGTGATTGATGCGGGTACAGGTCTTGGTGACTTGAACTTGCAAGCAATGTCATGCATTCGCCATATATTCCTGACCCATTCCCATCTTGATCACATCACCAGTATCCCCTTTTTAGTTGATACGATGTTCGATAATATAAAAGAACCTATTATTATTCATGGACTTGCAGCAACTATTGATGCATTAAAAAAGCATATTTTTAATAACATCATTTGGCCTGATTTTTCTCGTTTACCTGATTCTGAGCATCCCGTAATGCAATATCAGGTTATGGAATTGGGTGAAACCATCGAATTAAACAATCGAAAAATAGAAATGATTGAAGTTAATCATATTGTGCCTGGTGTGGGTTATCACGTTGAGTCAGAAACGGGGACGTTTGCATTTAGTGGTGATACCACAACGAATGACACCTTTTGGGATGCATTAAATAAGCATGACAAATTGGATTTACTGATCGTTGAGTCAGCTTTTGCAAATAAAGACATTGAACTGTGTCATTTGTCTGGACATTATTGTGCTGAATTATTGGGTCCAGATTTAGCAAAACTAAATCATAAGCCTGAAGTTTATATTAGCCATAATAAACCCGGTGCTGAAGGTCTGATATTTGGCGAATGTCAAAAGGCAATCTTGACACACACCATTCATCCGCTCTCATCAGGTCAGTCTTTTACTATCTAGCTTTACCTCGGTCATTTTTCTCTTTTATTTCATTCCGGTATTTAAGCTATAATCAATCCCTCTTGATATGAGTGATCTCTGTAAATCAGAGCCTCTGACATTTTTAAAGTATTTATGCAGGAATAAAGCATTATGTTCGATAGTTTATCAGAACGACTTGGCCAAACAGTCCGTAACTTACGCGGTGTTGGCCGTCTCACCGAAGACAATATTAAGGATACGATGCGTGAAGTTCGCATGGCATTACTCGAAGCCGATGTTGCTTTGCCGGTGGTTCGAGAATTTATCGATCATGTTAAAGAAAAAGCACTCGGAGATAAGGTACTAAAAAGCCTGACTCCCGGACAAGCTCTGGTTAAAGTTGTTAATGATGAGTTAGCTGCAATTATGGGGGAGGCAAATGAAAGCCTCAATTTAAGTGTAACGCCTCCCGCGGTCATTTTAATGGCCGGCTTACAAGGTGCGGGTAAAACGACCACGGTGGCAAAGCTTGCGCGTTGGTTAAAAGAAAAACAGAAAAAGTCCGTTATGGTTGTGAGTGCTGATGTATATCGTCCTGCCGCAATCAAACAGTTGGAAACCGTTGCAGGAGAAGTAGGGGCTAACTTTTTCCCTTCCACGGTAGACCAAGATCCGGTTGATATTGCTAATGCTGCAATTACCGAAGCTAAAATTCAAAATAATGATGTTCTGATTATCGATACCGCTGGTCGTTTACATATCGATGAAGAAATGATGGGCGAAATCAAACGTCTGCATGCTGCGGTAAACCCGGCAGAAACCCTGTTTGTGGTCGATAGTATGACCGGGCAGGATGCCGCGAACACTTCAAAAGCCTTTAATGATGCCTTGCCATTAACCGGTGTCATTCTCACTAAAACAGACGGTGATGCACGTGGTGGTGCTGCACTCTCTACACGTTTTATTACCGGTAAGCCTATTAAGTTCATTGGTGTGGGCGAGAAGATGTCTGCACTAGAACCTTTCCATCCAGAGCGTATAGCTTCACGAATCTTAGGTATGGGTGATGTTGTTAGTTTAGTCGAAGATGTTCAGAGCAGTGTCGATACTGCCAAAGCGGCAAAACTGGCAAACAAAATCAAAAAAGGCAAAGGTTTTGATTTAGAAGATTTTAGTGACCAATTAAGCCAAATGAAAAACATGGGTGGGATCGCCAGCTTAATGGGTAAATTACCTGGAATGCCAAACATACCCAAAGGTGCGATGGATCAGGTTGATGATAAGAAGATGTTGCATTTAGAAGCAATTATCAGCTCAATGACAGCAAAAGAGCGTCGTTTCCCCGATGTTATCAAAGGCTCGCGTAAAAAGCGTATTGCAGCAGGTTGTGGTTTACAAGTTCAGGATGTAAATCGACTGTTGAAGCAATTTACCCAAATGCAGAAAATGATGAAGAAAATGAAAGGTGGGGGTATGGCTAAAATGATGAGATCCATGAAAGGACAACTTCCCCCCGGAATGATGTGAGACAGTCGTACAAACCAGATTACGGCGTTGGAAACTTCCTCAAAATACTCACTTACTTAATGTAAGCTCCGTTTTTTCGTTCAGCTTCCGCCTTGTACTCTGGCTTGTACGTCAGCCTCATGGTTTTGTTGTGGCGAATGTTTTCTTTGTTTTGTAGGTTCAAATTTATTCGAACGCGGTGCCGCTAAAGAAAATTTTGTCATCGAATACCTCTTCTCAGCGTTTCTTGATATGTACACCATATGGTATATACTTTAGCTATTAGATGTGAGGTGTTGGTATATGTCGAAAGTACAAACAAGTTTGCGTATTGACGCTAAAAAATTACATGAAGCGAAGGAAATTTTGGGCCAGTTAGGGCTTAATTTTTCTGAAGCTGTGAATATATTTACAAATATGGTGGTATCTAAGCGTGGTTTGCCTTTTGATGTTTCATTGCCGAATGAAGAAACAGAAGCGGCAATGAAGGATGTCAGAGCAAATAAAAACGTTGAAAGTATGGATTTATCGGAGCTTAAGGATGAGTAAAAGCAATAATGAGAACGTTGTTTAGGCATAAGACATTTGCAAAGGATATGCGGTCTGTACGTTTAACGGATGGCCAAGCTGCGAAGTTATTTCTTTATGTGGCACAGTTACTAAAGGGTGAAATTTTGCCTCCTGAATCGAAAGATCATGCCTTGCAGGGAAAGTGGCAGGATTTTCGAGAACTTCATCTAGGTGGTGATACACTCCTTATCTATACTGAGGATGAGAATAGGGTTTGCTTAACTCGCCTAGGTAGCCATGCCCAGCTATTTAAAATGTGAGGCTGTCGTACAAACCAGATTACGGCGTTGGAAGCTTCCTCAAAATGCTCACGCATTTGAACATGGATGTTCTTATGCCGTGAAGCACAAGGAAGTGCGTGAACGGCCTTAATGTAAGCTCCGCTTTTTCGTTCAGCTTCCGCCTTGTACGTTAGTCTCAAGGTTTTGTTGTGGTTTTTTGTAGGTTCGAATTCATTCGAATGCGGTGCTTATTCGGGAAATATATTTGTCGAATACCACATTTCGCTAATATATGAATCTAATTGCTTTTAAATTGCCTTTTTTCGCTTAAAAGAGCTCTAACCCCTTCACTTTTCTGTAGTTTCTAGTAAAATGCGCCGTCTTATGTGAGTGGGTTATTTTTTGAACAAAAGTAATCCTAATTTTTAGTTTTTTCGAGGAAATATAGCGCAATGGTAACCATTCGTTTAGCTCGTGGTGGCGCAAAGAAGCGTCCCTTTTATCATCTTGTTGTAACTGACAGCCGTGCTCGTCGTGACAGTAGTTATATCGAACGCTTGGGTTATTTTAATCCAATGGCTAAAGGCCAGGAAGTTCGTTTAAACCTGGAGCAAGATCGTATCGATCATTGGTTAGGTCAAGGCGCTCAGCTTTCTGAACGTGTTGCTAAGTTATTGAAAGCAGAAGCAAAAGCAGCTTAATTGCTTTTGTGAATAGGCGGGTGCTTCCTGCCTGTTTGCGTATTGCTTATGAGTACCGATGATCAAGAACAGCAATGGGTACCTGTAGGCAAACTCAATGGTTTGTTTGGTGTGAAGGGATGGGTGAAAATCTTTTCTAACACACAGCCGAAAGAAAATATTCTGACGTACTCTCCTTGGTATTTAAAACGCAACGGGCAGTGGCAAGAATTTAAGTTACTTTCAGGCAAGTCTCACGGTAAAGGTGTGATTGCTCATTTAGGGGGATGCACAGATCGAGATATCGCAGCCGAGTTAATCGGCTCTGAAATCGCAATCAAACGTGAGCAACTGGCTAAACCTGTTTCTGGTGAATATTACTGGAATGATTTAATTGGTTTATCAGTAAAGAATTTAGATGGCATTGAATTAGGCACAATTACTTCAATGTTAGAAACCGGTGCTAACGATGTTATCGTTACCAGTGGCGAAAAGGATAGTAAAGGTAAGAAGCGCGAGCGTTTGATTCCGTTTATTACTGAAGAGGTTGTCCAAGAGGTCAATCTTGAGCAAGGTTTTATGACTGTTAACTGGGACGCTGAATTTTAAAGCTGGTTAACAGTAGGGAGAAGTAAGGCATGCACATCGAAGTGGTGACGCTTTTCCCGGAAATGTTTTCCGCTGTGTCAGACAATGGTGTGACCGGCAGAGCCATCCAAAAAGGATTGGTTCAGTTGGGGACAGTTAATCCCCGAGACTTTACTGATGATCGACATAACACCGTCGATGCCCGTCCTTACGGCGGGGGCCCTGGTATGGTCATGATGGTCGAGCCATTGCGAGCAGCAATTAGCAAAGCCAGACAAGTGTTAAGTAGCAACAAAGCGAAAGTAATTTATTTATCACCGCAAGGTCGAAAGTTAGACCAGGCAGGTTTGCAAAGCTTACTTGAACACGAAGAACTTATTTTATTATGTGGTCGTTACGAAGGTATTGACGAACGACTCATAGCCAGCGAAGTTGATGAAGAGTGGTCGATAGGTGATTACGTTATCAGCGGCGGTGAACTGGCAGCCATGGTATTGATTGATGGCGTTACGCGATTAGTACCCGGTGCATTAGGGCATGAGGAATCAGCCGAGCAGGATTCGTTTATGAATGGTTTGCTTGATACACCTCATTATACTCGTCCAGAAGTACTAGACGGGGAAGCCGTACCCGATGTTTTATTGAGTGGTCATCATAAAAACATTGAGGCATGGCGTCTTAAACAGGCTTTAGGTCGCACATGGTTAAGAAGACCGGATATGCTTGAAAAGTTAACGCTGACTCAAGCACAAGAAAAGTTATTAGCGGAGTTTATCCGTGAGTATGAGCAAAACAAAATTTAAATAAACTCGAGATGAGTTTGGAGAAAACCATGAGTAATATCATTGCAGAACTTGAAAAAGAACAAATGAGCAAAGAGATTCCTGATTTCGCACCAGGTGATACTTTAGTTGTTCAAGTAAAAGTAAAAGAAGGTACACGTGAGCGTTTACAGGCATTTGAAGGTGTTTGTATTGCGGTTAAAAACCGTGGCTTAAACTCTGCTTTTACAGTACGTAAAATTTCACACGGTGAAGGTGTTGAGCGTGTTTTTCAAACTTACTCTGCTGCGATTGATAATATCCAGGTTAAACGCCGTGGTGATGTACGCCGTTCCAAATTATATTACTTGCGTGACCTTCAAGGTAAGGCTGCGCGTATTAAAGAAAAACTGGGTTAAGTTTTTCTTTATCCTGAAGCTGAAAAAATTGCTTAAGGACAAGCTAAGTAATTTAAAAAAGCGGGTGGTGCGTAAGTACTGCCCGTTTTTTGCATTTCCCTTCTTTATTTTTGTTTCGCCCTTCACTTTTGCCACCGAGAACGTGTCTGCAGAGATCCAGCAAGTTCGCACTATTGCTGAAAGCGGTGCGGTGTCTTTAGCATTACAATCTATTGATGTGCAACAACAAGCTCTTGATATAAAAAGTAACCTTAAAGTCTGGTTGGAATGGGAGCGTGAGCGTCTCAATATTTATCAATCGGGAAAACGCTGGCAGGATTTACAAAAACGAGTAAGTAACTATGAATATGATTTGCCTGATAATTTTTATTACTGGGCTAAACAACAACAAGTTGATGCTTTATTGATACTTAAGCTTGGACAGCAAGCGCGTCAAATTCTACAAAGATTGATCTGGTCTGAAAAAATAAATTTAGAAGGATCTGAAGTACAGAATAAATGGTTACCTATATGGCAACATAGGGTCATAAAAAGTTACCTGGTTGAAAACGAAACGAATGATGCTTTATTGGCTGCGCAGCGTTATTACCAGGACTATCGCAGTAATAATATTGAAGATCGTTTATTACGCGCACGTATTCTTTTAATTAATAAACGAGAAGACGAAGTTGTCACATTATTAATGAAAGATACAAAACATCCAGAAGGTGGGATGTTGTACTTATTGGCCCAGTTACGCAGTAAAGCAAGGCCTCCACAAAAAGTATTACAAGCCGCTTATCGCCAAATGCGCGGTAAGTGGGCCAGTAAAAAATTAAAATATATGCTTTGGGCTGTGGTCGCAGAGTCTGCACAACGTAGTAACGATAGGCCCTCTACGGCAAATGCACTTGAATTTGTTTTAGCAGGGCACAAAAATATTGAACTGCCTGACGGATTATTTGATTTTTCGTCAGACACGTTGTGGGATGTCTATATTAATTTTGCTAATTATATTGGTAATAGCCAGCAATTTTTGATTGGTAATGATCAGCAGTGGTTAAATGCGGCAGTAAAAGCACAAAAGAAAGAACCGGTTAAAGCACGTTCTCTTTATGCCATGGTTATGCTCAAAAGTGTTAATGAGGAGACTCGATTACGAGCTGCAAAGGGATTTTTGAATTTAATGCACAAGCGTAAGCGTGGTGCTGAACTGGTAACAAAATTATTTTTAAAATCAGAATATTTCAAAACAATAAAATCTATTCCTAAACCTGTTCGTTATGAACTTGTTAATATAGCTTTAAGTCGTTCTAATATTGAATTGGCATCAACGTTAATGGCAACAATTAAAACGGCTCCAGCCGGAGTGGATAGTTACCAATGGCAATTAAGACGATCGCGAATTTTTGTTTTAGGTGGCAATGCCGAAAAGGGAAGCCAGGCTTTAAAATTATTATTGGAAAATAATAAAAAATTAACACGCGATCAAATAGATAAATTTTTACAAGTGGTCTTTGATTTACAAACGGTAAAAGAGCATGAATATGCTTATCAATTATTTAACACCGTTTTGCCTAAAATTAATGACGAACGTTTACAGCGTGAAATTTATTACTGGATGGCGGATTCTCGAAAAGCTCAACAAAACTATGTAGCAGCAGCTCGTCTCTATTTACGTTCAGCGATGCATGCCGGTAATAATGGTTTAGATCCCTGGGGGCAAACTGCGCGATACCAGGTGGCAGAAATGTTAGCAAAAGCAGATTTGTTGCAGGATGCCCACACCTTGTACTCGCATCTGTTGCGAGTTACCAAAGAACCTGCGCGTCGTGCTGTTTTAAAGCATGAGTTACAGAAGCTTTGGCTACTTAGAGAACTGGATAAAGATGAAAATCAGATTAATTCTGATGAGTAAAATGATCGGGCTTTAAGGTTGAGTTTACCGTACTCGATATTTACTGGATAATAAAGTTAGTAAAATAAAGGGATTCAACGATTGGATCTTCTTCTAACTCCTGCATTACTTTTTGTATTGCCGCTAATGCATCTTTTCGTAATTGTTCTTTACCCAATGCACTGCTTATTGTTCCTGCATCCTGACTACTTAATAAAAGAATCAACTCATGTCGAATTGGACCTTTATGCAAGTCAATTTTTCCTGAATTTGCCGGATCAACAAGTTTAATTTCAATAATAACCTGCATATGCCGAATACGCTGACCATCCATAATATTGACAACAATAGGGGGGTTAAGAGGAATAAAAGGAGATGAACCGCCGCCACCGCCACTGGCAAAGCTTGTAGTCGACATAATAAGAAGGAAAATAAGTGATAAAAACTTCATATAGTAACTCTCCTGAGTAGTACCGCTTTTCTATTCTATAATAGTCATTATATTCGGCTAAATAGTAAAAAACTTTAATTTACGAGTATATTTTATGTGCTAAATTGAAAACTAATTATTATTTGGACGAATTTATTACATATTTAGTATGGCTTCAGAAATTACATTATATTTACACTCTGAAATTGGTCATTTAGTGCTTGAATTTCAGCCAAAAGCACAGAAAATTTCATCCCTCTCTATCAATAAAAGGGTGCCAGCAAAGCTTTGCCAGGCGAATTCGAATTTCAACTTAGAGCAGCAGAAGACAAATAGGGTATTACAGCAATTAACTGATTATTTTTCATCGGCTGTGTCGCTTAAAACTATTCCTGTTGCATTAGAGGGAACGGTGTTTCAAAAATCTGTATGGAAGGAGTTAAGAAACATACCTCTGGGTGAAACCCGAACATATGGTGAAATTGCAAAAATACTTAATTCCAGCCCCCGTGCAGTAGGTAATGCTTGTCGAAAAAATCCCATTCCAATTATTGTTCCATGTCACCGTGTAATTTCTGCTAATGGAATTGGTGGCTATGCTGGTGAAATTGAAGGTAGGCAGATAAATATAAAGCGCTGGTTATTAAATCATGAAGGTGTACAGCTGTGAGTATGGATGTTGCCGCAAAGGTTGAGTTACCCGAAATAATTGAACAGTTTCTTGATGTTATCTGGATGGAAAGAGGATTAAGTGAAAATACGTTATCCGCATATAGAACAGATCTTAAAAACTTTGTTACCTGGCTATCGCAATTATCAAACAAGAGGTTATCTGATGATTTAATAAATGCTAATCGCGACATGATTGTGAAATACTTATCAGTTCTGGAGGATAGAGAAATCAGCGCACGAAGTCGTGCACGTTTATTATCAAGTTTAAGACGTTTTTATGCCTATTTGTTGCGGGAAAAGAAGATTGAGGTCGACCCGGTTGCTTTAATTGATGCACCAAAACTCGGGCGTTCATTACCTAAAACGCTAACAGAAGAAGATGTTGAGTCGTTACTGGATGCACCAGATATATCAACACTTTTAGGTTTACGTGACCGTGTTTTATTAGAGGTTTTATACGCAACAGGTTTACGGGTATCTGAGTTAGTTGGTTTACAATTAACTGAGATCAATCTGCAGCAGGGTGTACTGCGTGTTACAGGTAAAGGAAATAAAGAGCGTTTAGTCCCTTTAGGCGAAGAAGCCATCAACTGGCTGGAAAAATATATTTCAAATACCAGGGCAGATTTATTAAAAGGGCAGGTTACAGATGCCTTATTTGTAACAACACGAGGTGCGGCAATGACACGGCAGGCATTTTGGTATTTAATAAAACGCTACGCGGTTCAGGCAGAAATTGCCTCAACAATATCACCTCATACTTTACGACATGCCTTTGCCACTCATTTATTAAATCATGGTGCTGATTTGCGGGTGGTACAAATGCTGCTGGGGCATAGTGATTTATCAACAACTCAAATTTATACTCATGTCGCCCAAGCTCGATTGAAATCACTACATAGTCAGCATCATCCTCGTGGTTGATTGAATAAGCGATAAAGGGAACAAAATCGTTACTGAAAGGTCAAATTCCTCACATTATGAAATCAATGATGCCACTATAATGTAATGCCGATGAGTTGAGTTAATAAATGATTCCCTCCCCTTCAAGGGGAGAGCTACGACTGCAGGGACGCAGGAGGTAGAACAACGCATGGAGCAGTTGCCGAGGGTAGGGTGATATATATCTACTCCCTTCCCCTAGCCCCCTCCCTGAGGGAGGGGGAATAAAATGAAAACCTTAAGTGAACGGCATTATGTAATAATGAGTTTTATTTCCATCTGAGATAATTATTTGAAGGTTTTAAGTACAATGAAAAAAGCACTAAATATAGTATTAGTTGTGTTTGCTGTTTGTTTATCAGTATCTCCAGTCTATGCTGAAGACAAAGATTTAGAATTAGCAAAAAAAAATATCGTTAAAAATTTTAAAGGTATAAATCCTCATAATATTTTTCATTCACCCATCCCCGGTTTATTTGAGGTTTCGAAGCCTCCTCGGTTTTTTTATGTCAGTGCAGATGGACGATATGTGCTTGACGGTGATTTAATTGAAAAAAGCACCCAAAGAAATATCTCGCAAGGTCCTCGTAATAGATCTGTAGCGGCTGCAATAAATGCCATTGATGAAGAATCAATGATTATTTTTGGCGATAAATCTTTAAAACATACCGTGACTGTTTTTACAGATATTGATTGTGGCTATTGCCGTAAATTACATCATGAAATAAAAAAATATAATGAGCTTGGTATTCGTATTCGATATATGGCATACCCACGAGCAGGTATTGGTTCGCCTTCATTCAAGAAAATAGAAGATGTCTGGTGCAGTAAAGATAGAAAAAAAGCCATGACACAAGCAAAAAACGGGCAAGCGGTGAAAAGTATTAAATGCAATAGCCCTGTTAAGACTCATTTATCATTAGTGTCTATGATGGATATCAATGGTACGCCAGCACTCATTTTAGAAAATGGTCAAATCGTACCGGGTTATATTCCTGCCGCTCGATTAGCAGCAGCACTCAATCAAATGAAAAATCAAAAGGTCTCAACGCAAAGACGCAAAGAACGCTAAGAATTGAAAAGTTTTTATTTTGTAGGTCAGAATCATAGTGCCCCTCATATGAAATATATTTAGGGGGTATTAACCTGACGCAGTATTTAAATAAGCACTTGGTTATTCGCTTACAGATAAATTTATTCATAGCTCATTACTTCGAGCCTGCTTAATTCAGACTAAAGTCTGACCTACAGTCCTTACCTACAATAATAAAAAACTTTGCGTTACGCTGCCTTGCAATTACTTGAACTTGACCTTTTAATTCAACACCTGCGCTAACTTTCTTCGATATTGTCCGACTAATTCATGTTGATGGCCTAACATCTCAAATATTTTTAATAATCCTGTACGACCTGCATCGTCATTATAATTTCGGTCTCGACGCACGATTTCCAAAAGTTGCTCCATAGCCGTAGCATAATCGCCACGTAACTTATAATGTGCACTTAGTTGCTCGCGTGCCAGGCAATTAGCCGGCTCCTGTTCTATCGTTTGTAATAAACTTTCTATATCTGGCGCATCAATAACAGCATCAATAGATTCAAGCTGGCCCAAAAGAGCTAAAGCGGCTGGATTGTTTTTATCATCGGCTGATAAGCTATTAAGCAAATCTCGAGCATCATCAAATCGTTTTTCACGCATGAGCATATTGGCAAACTCAATTCGTACCATCGGATTTTCTGGTTCAGCTAGTAAAATTTCCTGCATTTTTTTCAATGCTGATTCTGTTTCACCTTCTTGATAAGCCGTAATTGCACGCTGCAAGGGAGAGTCATCGGCTTGTGCAATATGTTTATTAATGAACTCCCGAATTTGAGCTTCAGGTAAAGCGCCTGTGAATTCATCGACAATTTCACCATTAACAACCATTTTAACCGTTGGTACACTTCGCACTGCAAATTGAGTCGCTAGATTTTGTTCTTGATCGATTTCAATCTTAGCTAAAAGAAATTGCCCAGCATACTCATCTGCAAGTTTAGTTAAAACAGGCATTAAGTTTTTACACGGTTCACACCATGTAGCCCAAAAGTCGACTAAAACCGGTGTTTTATGAGATATTTCAATAACTTCCCGGGAAAAATTTGTTTCATTTACATCAATACTAAAAGGCATATTATTTCCGGATTTTAAAAAGAATAGGACTGGGTTATTGCAGTGAATAACAATATTGAAGTTACATTATACTCTGGCCATAAGAGCTGTACACCTTTTTCATAAAGCTGCATTTGTTTTTCGTATGCCAGCGCAACATCTTTAATGTTTTCCTTAGTAACATAAGGGTGTGTTTTATAATCGATAATTGTGACAATATTATCTTTAACTATGAGGCGATCAATTATTCCGTAAACGGTTTTATTTTCATCTTTAAATTGTATAGGAACTTCATTGTAATATTTATCATAATGAGACGAATCAAAATATTCTATAAAGCCTTGATCTTTAACTGTACTTTGACATTCAAACCACCAGCTTTCTAATTCGCTTGTTTGTATTTCATTCATTTCCGCACAATAAAAATTAATGAGTTTGCTCTCAGGAAAACGGGATAAATAGTTAAGCATCAGGTGCATAACGATGCCTCGAGTTGTATTTCCTTCATTAGATTTAATATTTTTATTGGAATGAGTTACCTGTTGACTTGGTGATATGTCAATTTGATGATTTACTATTTTGATAGGTGAAGATAGCTCTTTAGCTATTACAGTTTTTTTATTTGGTTTTTGTTCTATCGTTAGCGATGCTTTCTCTTCAGAACCTGCCGTTTCAAGAATAATAGGCGCTTTGTTATCTGTGCTATCAAATCCAAAAGCAGAACATATTTTTCCATACCAGCCATGGTCTTTTGTCTTGGGTTCACTGCCGCTGATGTATAACATTTGTTTTGCACGAGTAAGTGCGACATAGAGTAAATTTGCATCTTCACGTTGTTCAAAAAAGTCTTGTTCTTCAATGCATTTTTTACTGAATTCATCTAAATTGTTTTTTGCTGCTGTTAATAAGAAGTATTCAGGTTTTTCATTTTCTGCTGGCCAGTCAATCAGTGTTGAATAAGCATTCTTATTTGCCGGGCTTCTGGCGCTATCCACAAGAAATATAATAGGGGCTTCGAGTCCTTTGGCAGCATGTATACTTAATATTTGTACTCGTTGTTCTGTTTCATCTGCAGCAGATGTAACTGGTTCATCAGGTGCTTCATTTTCCATTTGCTTTAATTCACTGAGCCACGAGGAAAATCTACTTAAGCTTGGATATCGACCGCTATCCATTTCTAATGCCAGCTCAAGAAAACGAGTTAGATTTGCAGTAACACGTTGACTTAAATGTAATGGAAAAGAAGCTACATAACGCGCCAAAACGTTAGCTTCACTGTATATTTTGTCCAGCAAGTCATGCACCGGTAACTTACTTGCATCATCCTGCCATTGCACTAATAAATGGTAAGCGCGGGGTAGAGAGGCATGTTTAGGATTTTCTTGCACAAATTTTTCTAAACGTTCCAACCAGCTTCCTTTTGACGTCATTTTTATCGCGATGAGGTCATCATTTAAAATAGAAAATAAAGGTGAGCGCAATATTCCGGCTAAAGAAAGATTATCAAAGGGCAGGATCAGCCATTGTAAAAGATCAAGCATGTCATTTACTTCAAGGCTTTCGAGTAAAGTACCTCGGTTTGCACCAATGTAGGGAATACCTGTCTGGCGTAGTGCTTCTTCATAATCAGCAACGTGAGTACGGCTTCGCAGTAAAATAATAATGTCATTATAATTTACAGCTTTATTTACATCTTTCTTTTCAACTGAAATTTTTGATAAAATTAAATCTTTAATTTCTTTAGCAATCATCAAACCTTCATTAAAATACTGCAGACTTATTGATTCTTCTCGTGGTTCGTTCAAAGGATTTCGTAATTCTGAATCAGAGGTCTCTTCATCACCTTTTCCAACTACTTCTTTTAGTGATAAAGGTAATAACGTTACTTTTCCTGATAATTTTTCACGATAAGTACTATGTTCAATAAAGCTGGGTAATAAAACTTTAAAGAGATCTTGGCTAAAGATATTATTAATAAAATTAATAATAGCCGGGCTGGAACGCCATGAATGACTCAGCGTACAGCTTGTTGCTTTAAGATTATCCGACAACCACTTTTCTGCAGCATTAAATAAGCGAGGTTCTGCTCGACGAAAACGATATATTGATTGTTTTTGATCGCCAACAATGAAAACACTGCGATGCCGCTCATCATCACTTGCTGCAATCTCATCAAGTAGCGGTAATATCAAGCGCCATTGCGTTGGATTTGTGTCCTGGAATTCATCAACTAAAAGATGTTCAATACGCTGGTCGAGCTTATATTGCACCCACAGCGCATTATTACTTTGGTTTAATAATAAATAGGTTTGCCATTCAAGATCAGTAAAGTCCAGTAGGCGCTGTTCTTTTTTTAGTTTTTGAAACTGATCCAGGTAGTGTTGCCCTGCAAGATACCAGGCTGAACTGGTTTTCATTGTTCTTATCGCGGCAAGTTGAGCGTTAGTCTCTATTAGTATTCCGCTTAGCAATATATGTAATTCAAGAAACCGCTCTTGTCCGTCAATACCGAGTTTCTTTTCTAGCGTTGCACCTGCTTTACGTGTTTTAAAAGGTTCGCCAGACAGAGTTAAAAAAGCATCTAAAAAACTTTTATAGCGTTTTTGTTCTGTATTGTTTTCATCAATGACTTGATAGATAAAATCACTATGTTTTAAATTAGTTTTAGTTTCATGTTTGCATAATAAAACATGAAACTCGTTTAAGAGTTCAAAAACTTTTCCATCAGAAAGTAATTCATCAACAGGATCAAGCTCTGTATTTATATTGAGTTGTTTTTCCAGACATTCATGGGCATATAAAGTATTATCTTCCTCGTTCCATGTGTATGCCCACCAGTCACTACGGTGATCTAAAAAATTATGTAGTGCTTGTTTACTGTTATATAACCCGAGCTCTTTAAATAAAAGATGTAATGATTCAGCAAGAGCAGCATCTTTATTCAGATTGGCTTCGGCCATTAAGGCATCCCATGCTTCATCATAAAGCAGAGCCGTTTTATCTAATAAATCGAAACCAGGGGTAATGTTTGCTTCCATTGGAAAGCGACGTAACAATTCCTGACAAAAGGCATGAAAGGTTGAAGTCTTTACCGGTGCGTCACTGCGTAATATTTTTTCATATAAGCTGCGGGAAAGACTGATTAGTTCGGGGCTGGTATCTAATTGAAGATCCTTTAATATTTTTTTCAGCTCTTCTTCATTAGACGTTGCTAATTCATAAAGCCGCTCTAGTAACCGGGTTTGCATTTCATTTGCAGCTTTGCGGGTGAAGGTGATAGCAAGAATATTTCCTGCCTCAGCCCCGGTTAATAGTAATCGCACAATTCGACTGATCAACAGGTATGTTTTACCGCTACCTGCTGAAGCTTGAACGGTTGTGTGGCCGGTAAGTTGTTCTGCTAATGACATGAGAAACCTGAAAATTTAGATTATCTTTGAATTTTATCCGATATTTATTATGCCAGATAGAGTCTGTTAAGGTTTTACAAAGAATTAGCTGATTAAACTGTTGAAATATGCACCATTATTGATTTCAAGTTACAACCTTTTGTGAGCCAGGTCATGTTTTGAAGATGTAGGCTTGTTTAGGTGTTTTAGACTGTTATTGTGTGGCCATAGCTGAAGCAAAATGTTTATAACATTACGTAGAGGATATAACACAAGGATATGTGTACAAGGCAGGATCGCCTAAAGGATGCAATATAAAGGATTGGTGTGCAGAAGCATGGAGCTGATTAATTTTTGTTAAAAGCGGATCTGCCCGCAATATAAACAGGCAGGATTAGCCTGAAAGGAACTGAACTATTTCTGGCGACCATTATATGGTCGCCATTTTTTTTGCCTGATTTATATGCAGCTGGGCATAAAGGTCGACCTGCAATTTTGATTTTTAATCATTCCAGGCTTGTTTACGACAGAGTCTATGAATAGTGCAGTATTGACAGGTTGCTTCATCACCCCAGGCAGTGAGTGTTTTTCCTGCACTCATTTCATTAATTATATTTGCGAGCCTCTCACCTATTTGCTGGCTGATTGTATCGAGTGCATCATCAGATAGTTGAGCACCAAATTTTACATGACTGCCGAGGTTGAGATAACTGACACGGCTAACCGGTCTATTAAGTTCTGCTTCAGCCAAAAGCGCATAAAAAGGTAATTGTACCGCTTCTCCTGACTCAATTTCTTTTAGAGATGCAGACTTACCTGTCTTATAATCAATAATACTCAGGCCAGATTCATTTTTATCTAATCTATCCAGTCGCCCACTCAGCTCAATATCATTATGCCATGTGATTTTACTTTTCAGTTCCGCTTCATAAAATTTCCATTCATTGGCATTTTTCATTTGCCAATCAATATATTCAGGAATCAATTTTAGCCATTGCTCTAACCAGCCACTATGCTCAAAACTATCATCAAGATCATTGGAAAAAACCTGTTGTGATATTTCGTTTAAACAAAGTATGGCTTGTTGGTGATTCTTTTCGGTTACTGTTTCTTTGAATGGGCCGGGCAACCATTCAACATCATGGTGAAAGGCTTCCAGACATCGGTGAACACGTTCACCATAATCACTTTTTGATAAAGCCTCTTGCACTTCTTCATTTGCAGATAAGTTTAAGCCGCGTGAAGCAAAGAATTGATAAGGACAATTCATTAATGTTTGATAACTGCTTGGAGAGTAATTTTTAGGTACTAATTCTTTTGGCAATGGGGATGTTGCCTGGACCGTTTTATCCGGTAATGAGTCTTCTGTGCAGCGGACAACAAATGTTTCAGGTTTGCTAACAAGAGCTTTTAACTCGTCATCCTCTAATGAAGTTGAATAAGCCTGTTGGTAAAAGGTATGAATAATTTCTAACCACGGACTAAGAGGAACGTCGTCACCATTTTCTTCATTGTTAGCCGTAATTAAAATTTCGGGAGCAGATTCCAGTAAACGACGAAAATGGTGAAAACGATCTGTTAACAAATCATGTGTTGTACTTAAGTTTAACTGTAGTCGTACCGCGTTATTAAAAAAAGGTGTCAGGTTCGTTTTGCCTGGCAAGTGCTCATGTTCTGCACTGGCTATAATTAAGGCATCAAATTGTTGTAGCCGACTTTGTCCTAAACCCATGAGAACAACAGGGCTAGCAGATTTCTCCGGAGTAAAAACAAACTGCTCCAGGCTACGACCTAACCAGGTCCGAAAATCGGACCAATTGAATTTCAGCTTATATTGCTGTGCACTGTATTTTAGTGTTTCCAGCATTTCTATTATACGAATACCGGCAGCATCTTCTTCTAACAAACTTGTCATACCGAGAAGCTCAAGGCTTGACGATAATGTTTCTATATACAGGCCTGCTTCGTGGGAACCTTTTAGTAAAGGCTTTAATAATTCATTTGCTGACTCAAAGGAGGTTAATATTTCAATTAATATTTCACTGATCTCAGGAGACCATTGCAGTTTATCGGCTCTTAAATCAATTGTCTTTTTGTAACGTTGTAAATTACGTGCAACATTTTCCTGACGAATAATGTCATGTTCAAGTCGGTAAGTGGCGTGTTTAACTTGCTGTGAGTCTAAACCTGAAAATATAAAAGGTGACTTTAATAAATCAAGTAAGGGCAGGTGAGAAAAATCTTCTTCTATGCATTCAAGCCATCGTTCTAATACTGCACCGGCACGTGTAGTTGATAATGCCCAACCTGCTAAATCTTGCAGTGGTACATCTGCTCGTTCTAATAAGGCGCGCACACGTCGCGCTAGCCGTCTATTTTCAGTAACAATACCGATATTCGTTTTGCCTTCTAACAGCCAGCGTCGTACCTGCAATTCAACAGCATGGGCTTGCTCTTCATGTCCTTTGCAAAATAAAAATTTAAGTCGGTCACTGATTTCGCCAGAAGATGTTTTTGAAAATTCTTTAGCGCGTTCAATAAAGGTTTTTTTTTCATGCTGATAACAATTATTGATAAACAGTGCATAGGGATCACTGATTTTATTATCTGTTTTTATTTCAAAAAAGTTTAATAAATTTGAGACCGGTGTATCTGGATGATACTCAGACGAATTTGAATTGATTTCAATTTGTCTTTGCTGGCCATGCAGATACAACTGGCACCGTTGTTTGCTAATGAGTTGTTTCAACCAGTTTTGTTCGGCGATAGAAAATTGCTGGTAACCTGCAATATAAAGAATGTTTGTATTATTTTCAATATCTGCATTAAGGCCAAGTAAATAAGCGGCCTCGCTGTCAAATATCGCTTCAGCATTAAGTTGAGTGTGCCAGGCATTCCATAATGTATGTACCAGGGTTGCTTCATGACCTAATGCGGGAAATTCTTCTGCAGAAATACCATAGGCGTCGGCAATTTCTTTTTCAAAACTATCGTAACTCTCTGGTAACTGTTTTTGGTTTGATGTCAGTTGATCAAAGAGTTTCAACAAGTCATCGGTTAAATGCCAGGGACTGCCGCTACCCAGTAATGATCTGTGTTGAGTTAAGGCATCAAACAAAATAAGTTCACGTTGATGTTGGCCACAGATTGTATGAGGTTCTGTTTGGAATTTATTAAATTGGCGTTTGGCCCAGTCGCGTACATTTGAAATTTGTGGACATAATATTGCCTGATGCCCACGTTGCTCGGCTTGTTGCAGTAGCAGGGAACGTAAACGTTTTGCGGCGTGTGCTTCAGATAAGAGCACAACTGCTTGAGTTAGGTCAGGCAGTTGTTCGCTGTAGTCGTCGAGTATATGCTGTGCGAGCAGGGCGAGAGGATCGTCACCATAGGGAATGAGAGTAATATTGTCTCGCGCCATAAAATTATAGAGTAATTAAATTCAGCTATTAACGTTCAAGAAGTTTGAGTTTATCTGGCTTACCCGCCCATTCAGCAGCATCAGCAGGAGCATCAATCATCTCAGTGATAACAGGCCATTCGCGCGAGAGCTCTTCATTGAGCTCGATGTAATTCTCCATGCCATCGGGCAACTCATCTTCTGCAAATATGGCTTCTACCGGACATTCTGGTTCACATAGAGTGCAATCAATACATTCATCTGGATCAATTACCATGAAATTAGGACCAATGTGAAAACAATCAACAGGACATACTTCTACACAGTCAGTGTGCAGACATTTAATACAATCCTCAGTTACTACGTAGGTCATTTTCTGGCTCCTAAATATGAAAATAGCGGTAAATACAGGCCGCTATGATAAAACAAAATGCGATTAAATTCGACTTACAAAAGTTTTTTCAGCTGATAGATTAAGTCTAATGCATCACGTGGCGAGAGCTCATCGGGCTGCATTTTATTAATAAACGCTTCCATTTTCTCATGCTGATTTTCTATTATTCGATCCTTCGTTTTCGATGGGGGATTTACTGTTGAGCTTTTGGGTATATCAGTCTGATCCTGCTCCAGTTGTTGAAGTTTATCTTTTGCACGCTCAATCACCTCACGAGGCACACCGGCAAGTGTTGCCACCTGTAAGCCATAACTCTTATTCACCGTGCCGGGCTTAACTTTGTGTAAAAAGACTAAAGTATCACCATGCTCAACCGCGTCGAGGTGTACATTTTCACAACCTGTTAATTCATCCACCAGGGTGGTTAGTTCAAAGTAATGTGTGGCAAATAAAGTAAGTGCTTTTACCTTTAAGGCTAAGTGCTCAGCGCAAGCCCAGGCCAGTGACAAACCATCATAGGTGCTTGTGCCCCGACCAATTTCATCTAAAAGAACCAAACTATTTTCAGTCGCATTATGTAAAATATTTGCCGTTTCGGTCATTTCAACCATAAAGGTCGAACGACCACTTGCCAGATCATCAGAGGCACCGATGCGGGTAAAAATGCGATCAACAATACCGATTTCTGCGCTATCAGCCGGAACAAAGCAACCAATATGTGCCATTAAAACAATGAGAGCAGTTTGTCTCATATAGGTTGATTTACCGCCCATATTCGGACCGGTAATTAAATGCATATGTTGCCTGGATGAAAGTGAAATATCATTTGGAGTGAAAGGGTTCTCTTGCACTTGTTCAATAACCGCATGACGACCATTATTAATTTTAATGCCTGTTTTATTCACTAACTCAGGGCGAACATAATTTAATAAATCAGCACGCTCAGCCAGGTTATGTAAGACATCTAACTCTGATAAACCTTGTGAACAGTTTTGCAAGGTAATAAGTGACAAGCCAAGCTCATCAAGTAGCTTGTTATACAAGCTTTTCTCACGCGCTAAAGCACGTTCATTTGCACTTAACACTTTATCTTCAAGTGCTTTTAATTCTGGAGTAATAAAACGTTCGGCCGCTTTTAATGTTTGACGTCGTTGATAATGCTCCGGAACAATATCAGAATGCAGACGGCTAATTTCAATGTAATAACCATGTACACGGTTATATCCAACCTTAAGCCCGTTAATGCCTGTTTCTTTTTTCTCTTTAGCTTCTAACTCTGCCAGGAAAGCACCTGCATTTTCCTGCAAACTACGAAGTTCATCGAGTTCTTTATCATAACCAGGAGCTATCACGCCGCCATCTCGAATTAACAAGGGTGGTGTTTCGATAATGGCTTTCTTTAATAATGAAAGTATTTTTGGATGTTGACCAATCTGCTGGCTTAGCTGTTTTATATGTGCACTTTTATGAGAGGCTAAACTTTTTTGTAATGCTGGGAGTTGCGCTAAGGCATTTCCTAATTGAGCGAGATCACGAGGACGAGCAGACTTAAGTGCAATACGCGTTAAGATACGTTCGATGTCACCAATGCCGCGTAGTATTTCATGCAGTTCAACATAAGCTTGTGATTTTAAAATCGATTCAATGGATTCCTGACGTTGGTTTAATATTTTATGATCACGTAAGGGACGATGAATCCATCGATATAATAAGCGGCTACCCATTGGGGTTGCGGTATGATCAAGAATTGCACTAAGCGTGTTTTGTTGATGACCAGATATGCTTTCTGTTAGCTCAAGGTTATATCGTGTTGAGGCATCAAGAATTAAGCAGTCTTCTCGTGATTCAGTATTTAACGCTTGAATGTGCGGCAATGCTGAGCGTTGTGTTTCTTTAACATAAGCAAGTAAACAACCCGCAGCAGAAATGGCTAAGGGTAAATCTGCGCAGCCAAATCCAGCCAGGTCTTTGGTTGCAAATTGATCGCATAACTCTCGTTCAGCTGTGATGCTATCAAAATGCCAGGGAGCACGTTGTTTAATACTGCTTACACGATGTTGATAAGGGCTAGTATCAACCTCTTCACTAATAAGAAGTTCAGCAGGGCGTAAACGTTGTAATTCACTGGTTAAAGCTTCCTCACCTTCAGCTTGTAAAACTGAAAAACGGCCACTGCTCATATCAAGCATGGCGATGCCAAATTGTGAACCACCATTATTTTCTAACGAAAGCGCAACAACCAAATTCTCTTTGCTTTGATCCAGTAAGGCTTCATCCGTCACGGTGCCCGGCGTCACGATACGCATCACTTTGCGCTCAACCGGGCCTTTAGAGGTTGCAGGATCTCCAATTTGTTCACATATAGCAACGGACATACCTTTGCGCAGTAAGCGAGCGAGGTAATTATCCGCAGCATGATACGGCACGCCAGCCATTGGAATGGGGTTACCATTAGATGAACCACGAGCCGTTAAGGTGATATCCAATAATTTGGCTGCTTCGCGCGCATCATCAAAAAATAATTCATAAAAATCACCCATGCGATAGAACAGCAAAATATCCGGGTGTTCCGCTTTAATGCGCAAATATTGCTGCATCATTGGCGTAAGGGATTGTTGTTCTTTTATTTTAGCCATTGGTGAACAGTATACTGTATTGACATTATTTGTATTGGGCTGCTGTTTCTATCCGAAAATCAATATGTAGTTTAAGCCAATGGGCTTTGAGTTTTTCTTTTTGCTCCTCATCCATGGGTAAATCTTTTAAAGCATCTAGCCATAATGAGCGTGCTTTTTCCATTGTGTCATCAATATGTGGTTTGATTGCTCGCCAAGGGATGCCGGATTTATCTGCCCATGATTCAAAATTCTCCATTGTCACTGAATACCACTCTTTAGTTTTACCAAGATTCAAAGCGTATTTTTTTTCATCATCCATATAAACGCTGGTGGTTACGATATCGTATGCTGGAGATAATCTTGGTGTAATTTGATCTTGATAAAGAAGGCTCCAATTTTTTAAATGGGCATCACCATTGGCAAGTAAGATATTTACCAGTAATCGTCTTGCAAATTGCTGGGCATCGGCGAGTCCGTCACCGGAATAATCGTAAATGACCTTGCCAATTTGTTCATAATTGGCGGAGTTATATTTATCAATTGGGTACTTCACTAAGACTTGAGCAAAGTCTTCCATATGAATTCTTGTCGTGGTGTTATTGATGGTTTCACGATCAAAACGCTTGATGGCAAAAGCCAATTTTTCATCGGGTAGATTAATTTGTGGCAGGTTATCCAATTTGTTTAATTCAATGAGCTTAATGTCAGGTATATCTATGCCTGCCAAACTAGCGAGTGACATCGTTGTATATTCGTTTAGAGGTACATTTTTATGTTTGGTGGATGGGGTTTTAATAATCCAGTCACCTAGCTCGCCATTTTTAGTTAAATTGTAGCGGCCATCCTTTTCTTTCATGGAGAACTTCATTTGAATGCCTGCCAATGAGAATTTAGACAGGAAAAACTTATTTTCTTGATCGTTACCTTTGAATTTAATAGCTTTGGCTTTGACCTGATTTTGATCAAGGGTGGCCAGTACACTTTTCGGTACATCTTCGGGTTCCATTGGTGTGGCTACCAAGGCACCGGGCAAATCCTGGCCGAGATAAGAAAAAATCTGAAATTCATTATCGATATGGGTTTTTAAGCCTTGGGCGATCAATTCCCGTAACGCGCCTTCCGGGAGCAGGTTAGATAAAACAGGGTGTAGTTTCTGATTTTTAGCCCATGTCTCTGACATGAGTTTTTTTGAATTAGGAAAATTCGGGTGCGTAATCAGGCTGAATGTTGGGCGTGAAGGGTTATCTTTGAACTCATCGGCAAAGCTCAAAAAATTGTGTCCGTTTTGAAAGCCGGCCAAATATCCCACCATCTTGTTATGCAGAGTAAGTTTAAGAACAATAACTTCGTTTATTTGATGCTTGTTTTGATCATGGGGACTCATTCATCGTCCTCTAGCAAATTTTTACCTAATATATCTTTCCAGGGATCATTTGCTAGAGTATTTTCCTTGATCTGTTTGTCATCTTTGTTTTTTAACGGTGCAGATGAAAATTCCTCATTCTCCAAAATGTCTTTTACAATGCTTAGCTTTTCTGTAGGGATCAGCATCAACTTGCTTTGGAGACCTTTGGCGATGAGCTCAAGGGTATTTAGTCTAGGGTTTCCCTTGGATTCTAATTGCTGGTACTGCTGACGCGATACGCCAATACGCAACATCATGTCCTTTTGTTTTAGACCTAGGACTAGCCTGCGTTCTTTTAGTTGTTGAAGTAATGACTTTATCATAGGAAATGTATATATTGCTTTATTAATATAAGAAAGATATTAGTTTCTTTTTTATGCTAAAGCAACATATAAAAGGCTTTTATGTGTATAGTGAACTCTTTTAACCAAAAGAAATATATATATTGCTTTTCCTGTTTTCGGGAAAAGGTCGTTAAGCTTCTTCAATATCTTGATGTATCGGGAGATATAAGGAGGATTTTGATTCATATGAAAGTCTTTCTCATAATATTATGCGTTGATATATTCCTGAATTATCGGATCGTGAATAGAGGGGGGCTGAAATTAGCGTAAAAATTTTATAGTCAGCAAGCTCAAGTGTTAGTTTATTGTTTTCGAATTTGAAATTATCAGTGCTGAGTTCTTTTGCTCGCTCGCTCAACTCAACAACGATTTATAAATTAAAGTTGGATTTATTAATGTGGCCAATGGCTACGGGAATGGAATATCCGCTGATGTAAACTTTACAAATACTCAACAAGAAATAGATCAAAGTTTGAGCACATTGAAAATTAAAACTAAAAAAGATGGAATAACGTTTAAAATATATGTAAGTCTTAGTGCAGTTTTTTGAAAATCATACTCGTAACTTATTGAATGTATTAACTCCCACACACTGCATCATTGGGGTGTGGGATTGTTGTTCTATCGTTTTTGCCATCTTGCGTTCAGTATACTGCATTCAAGCCATAGCAACATATACCCGCACATTAAGTGTTATGAGATTAAGTTGTTGATGGAAAGAGTAATACTGGCTGAAAAAGTATCTAAAACTTGCAGGAAGGGAGCTCATCCCATAAAGTTAAGGTAGTTTAAAAATATTTCTTAAGGGGGGCGTTGATGACGCGGGAATATGATGAAAAACGTGATTTTATTCGTATTGATATTGACTGCGATATTACATATAAAACACTGGATTCAAATGAAGAA
>JAUVEN010000095.1 GCA_030594815.1 Gammaproteobacteria bacterium | reverse complement strand
CCATCTATACGCAACAGGAAAAGAAACTTGTCAAAGTAGAAAATGAGTTGCATCAACGTATGGGTGTATTGGGTGAATTATTCGGTGTTGCCAGGCAAGTCGCCGGAGATGCTTTAGGTGAATTCGAAAATTCACTGATCAGTGCCCAGTTAAATGACAGAATAAACTTTGTTAAGCAAATATCAAAATCAAAGTCATTACCTTCCATTTCTGAGTTAGAAAATCTGTGGTTCTTACTACAACAGGAAGTTATCGAATCGGGGCGTGTTACCAGTTACTCCGGCAAGGTTGTGACAGGTGATGGTAACAGTGTAGATGCTAATATTATCAGAGTGGGTTCTTTTAATGCCTTTAATGAGAATGGCTTCCTTAAATATACACATGATACGGGTGAATTAACGGAATTGGCTGTACAGCCTGGTTCAATGTATTTTGATGGAGTCAATGAACTGGCCACATCTAATGGGCATGTCACAGCAGTAGGTATTGACCCGACACGCGGATCTTTATTGTCTTTGCTTGTTCAGTTGCCAGGACTCTGGGAGCGGGTTAAACAAGGCAAGCTGGTTGGTTATGTAATAATTATTATTGGGATTTGCGGCTTGTTATTAGCTGTGTATCGATACTATAGCTTATCGCTAACCTTGAAAAAGATACAGCAACAAAAGTTGCGTAAAGATATTTCTGTAGATAATCCACTTGGCAGGGTGATGAATGTTTTTTCTCAAGCCAGAAACCTTAAACCAGCCATCCTTGAAAAGAAACTTGATGAGGCTATATTACGTGAAATTCCTGGTCTGGAATCCGCAATTAGTACTATAAAAATCCTGGCAGTGATTGCACCATTATTAGGCTTGCTAGGAACAGTAACGGGTATGATCGGTACCTTTCAGTCTATAACCTTATTTGGTACAGGCGATCCAAAATTAATGTCGAGTGGTATATCTCAGGCATTGATTACAACTGTTCTCGGTTTGACAGTAGCGATACCCCTTATCTTTCTTCACAGTCTCGTTATGAGTAAATCTAAGGCTTGTATCTTGATTTTGGAAGAACAGAGTGCAGGGCTAGCTGCACAACATGCAGAAGAAAATTATACATAATGATTATTGAATTTAACATGATTAATAATATTACGAGTCTGATCGATGCTGGTGGTTTTGTTATTTGGGTGTTACTTGCTTTATCTATCGTACTATGGAGTTTGTTATTCGAACGCTATTTATTCTTCTGGTTTGATTATCCAAAACTTAAAAATACTATTCTTAACCAGTGGCAAAAGCGTGTCGATAAAAACACATGGTATTCTGAAAAAATCCGCGAATTACTGATTGCAGAAGCTAACCTTAATTTGAATAAGTCCATGTTATTAATTAAATCATTAATCGGTTTATGCCCGATGCTAGGATTGATTGGCACTGTTACGGGCATGATTCATGTATTTGACGTGATGACCTACCTGGATAGCAATAATGCTCGCGCAATGGCATCCGGGATATCGATGGCGACCATTCCAACCATGGCGGGGATGGTTATTGCTATATCGGGAATCTATTTTAATGTGCGCTTGTCATCACGAATTCGCTATGAAATCCATTCTTTATCTGATCAATTAACAATAGACTAATAAATTATGAAAAGACTCTATCAACAATATGATGATGAAAGCGCCATTGATATTACACCAATGTTGGATATTGTTTTTATCATGTTGATATTTTTTGTGGTGACCTCATCTTTCGTCAAGGAATCCGGCATTGATGTTAATAGGCCATCTGCATCAACAGCAGAGCGAAAAGAGACAGGCAGCATTTTAGTCGCGATTAGTATGGACAATAATGTCTGGATCGATAAGCGCCGTGTCGATCCGGATGCCATTAGACCTAATATTGAAAGACTTCATGCAGAGAACCCGGAAGGTGCTGTTGTTATACAGGCTGATAAAGCATCAACCAGTGGCCTTTTAGTTAAAGTAATGGATCAAATCAGGCTTGCTGGTGTAACAAATATCTCCATTGCTGCACAAGCTAAACGGGATTAAACCATGCGACACATGAAAGCTTTAGGACTTTCGTTTATTATTAGTATCATGCTTTTCCAGTTAATGTTTATGCTTATCTCTAGTAAACAAAATCCCCTTAAGTCCGTTTCTGATTATGCAGTTTTAGATTTTATTCAATTACAAGCAGATTCAGATTTAAATGTCAGAAGTCGTCAACTACCTAAAGAAAAGAAAATTGAACCGAAGCCATCAAGTAGTCAGTCATTTTCTCGTCAACAGGTCAATGATATCGATATTTCCCCATCATCGTTAAATGATAAAGTTTCTCTGCAAAATTTTCGTTTTTCAAGTGGTCCTTTTCTGGGCAACCCAGACCAACTTTCTGGTGATGGTGATGTAGTACCTATAGTACGAATCACCCCCATTTATCCCCGCAAGGCGGCAATGAAAGGCATTGAAGGATGGGTAAAACTTGAGTTCACCATTACTCAGGAAGGTACCGTAAGTGATGTTAAAATATTGGGTGCCAAGCCACGCCGCATGTTTAATCGCGCGGCTATCAAATCCATTTTACGTTGGAAGTTCAAACCTCGTGTAGTTTCCGGGAAAGCCGTAGCAAGACGTGCAACGCAAACTATAGAGTTTCGACTTCAGAAATGAAAACGTCCAGAGAATTAATGCTCATCTTCTTTGCTATGTTTAGCTTGGCATATTTATGTACTACTAATAGTTATGCGAGTTCCAATTCTTCACAGGAGCGTTTTTACAAACGGATTAATACCATTGAAAAATTGATGGGCGACAGGAATTTCACTGAAGCATTAGCACGTTTGGATAAGTTATATGCTTCATATAAAAATAGAAAATATGAAAAAAGCATGATATTTCAATTATACGGCTACGTTTATAGTCAGAAAGGTGACACCGACAAGGCCATCAAAGCCTTTAACGATTGCTTGATACTCAATACCCTACCAAAATCAGCGTTGCAAAATCTGAGATTGAATATTAGTCAACTTCATCTTGATAAAAAACAATATGTTATTGCTGAAAAGATATACGTTTCCTGGCGTAATAATGGCAAACCATTGTTGCCTGAGGGTTACTCTCTTGGCGGAATTATTTATGCGAGTCAAAAGAAATATGATGATGCAGAAGAAGCATTACAAAAGGCTATTAATAGTTCAAAACAACCGAAAGAAGATTGGCTTAAACTATTATTATCTATTTATATGCAAAGTAAGAAATATCAAAAGGCAAAGTTATTATTGACGAAAATGATTGTACGCTTTCCAACGAATAAAGATTACTGGATACGTATGGCAGATGTTGCATACTTACTAAAAGATCATGAATTAGCATCATCTGTTTTGGCGGTAGCGGAAAAGAATGGATTATTGACGACAGGAGATGAATACAAAAAGCTTTCGGGATTCTACTACTCTAGCGGAATACCCTATAAATCAGCTACGACTATTGAATTAGCACTTAAGAAGAAACTACTGACGTCTACAGTAGAATTATTTAGACAGCAGGCTTATTACTATGGTCAGTCAAAGGCACATATGAAAGCTATACAGAGCTTACAACGTGCAATTACCTTATCACCTATGCCAGTACTTTATTATGAAATAGCACAAAACTATGTTGCACAAAATATGTGGGAACAAGCTAATAAGATCTTGTTAAAGATGACCACATCTAACAACCATCAGTTTAAAACTAAGGCTGCATTATTATTAGGTCAAACTTATTTTGAGCAAAAAAAATATACCTTAGCGCTAGATATATTTAATCAACTTGCATCTGTAGACGAGGCTTCACAGGAAGTGAAACGGTGGAAATTATACACGCAACAAATTGCAAAATTCTCAGATTAAATGTGCATAGCGTTTGTCATTGAACTTTAATGTTTACCAAATATTTATAGATAAGAAGTTATTTATTTAATGAGGTCGTATCGGGTCGCACCCATCGTCGTATCGGGTCGCACCCAGACAAACCATTGAAATCACACAAATAAGTAGTAAAATAAGTCCACTTTTAAGCCTTAAAGCTATCTTTTTAAGGTCAAAAACCGTGTTTAAAGGAAGAAGCACATGCCTAGAGCTAATCGATATTTTCTGCCCGGCCACGTCTGGCACATTACTCATCGCTGTCATCAAAAAGATTTTTTATTGAAGTTTGCCAAAGACCGCAAACGTTGGCGTTATTGGTTATTTGAAGCAAAAAAGCGTTATGGATTGAATAATAATAATAGGGGACAGACCACGTTTTTATTGTCATGAAACAAAATACTTAGATATTCGTAATTGTAAGTCCTTATTACCAAAACATACTGGTATCCCGATAGAGCACCAACTCGAAGAATATTAAAGGGGACGGAGGGATTAAAAATTAACCAATCTCGATATGACTCCATAACGTTTTTTGTTAGTTAATGATATTTCTTAATTAACAGCAGGGCCGCACTGCAATAAAATAGTACTGCGGCGAAAATGACCAGGCTAAAACCAAAATGCAGCGCAAGTAATGTCGCAACAATGGCACTTATTACTGAAGCACAGCCATTAATACCCCAGGCCCAGGGAATGAGGTGATGTTCCTTGTCTTGCAGCATGCTTAAACCTAAAGGGAAAGGCATGCCCATAAAAAAAGCAAGTGGCGCAATGAGTATGATGGTGAACAACACTTTTATCACGGTAGGCAAGCCGATTAAGGTATTAAAAATCGGGGTAAGGGAAAACAAATAAATAACACTAATAATGCTAATACTACCGACTGCTATCATTACCCCTTTATGTTGATTTTCCTGTTGTGCAAAACGTGTTGAATAGTTGCTGCCTAGCCCGGCAAAGACTAAAAACGCTGCTAACACCACTGCTATGGCATATAACGGATGGTGCAAAAATAAAATAAATTTTTGCATATACGCGATTTCAATAAATAAAAAAGCCAGCCCTAATAGAGAAAAATAAGCAAAGGTTCGCAGACGTCCCAAACCATTGAGCGGACTTTTCTGTTGCTCGGGTTTAAAGATAATTAATGGTAATAGGATTAAGACAAAACTTATGACCAGTGCTTGCAGCAGTGTGGCGATCAGGATTAAGTAACCCCATTCAAGTAGCGGTAAACCACCTTTGCCACTGAGCTTAAGGATTTCTTCAAGTGTTGACCATTTAAAAAAATTGAAAAAATAGGGGTGATCATCGGTCGTCGGTTGCAAATTAAATTTATAGTTCTCAATGTAACGTTCACTGTCTTCAGTGAGTAATGCGTTTGCGGCTTGATAGTAATAAGGTTGCCTTAAACGATTATAAATATTCACTTCCGTGGCTTTGATATTGGGGTAATAAGCAACATCAAACGATCGTTGTTGGCAGAAATTTTGTAAAGCAGTGATTTCTTTTTTGCTGAAGTGACCATTTTTAATGATTAAGGTACTGGTTTGCCAGCTGCGGATCAGCACAATACTTTTTTCAATATCGACTATTTCATTTTTCTTAAGCGCCGCAATGGCAGTGGCGAGTAGTTTAAGTGTGTCACGTGCAGGCAGTTTGACCCAACGGCTAATTGCTAAATAACCATTCGTCTTTAGATGGGCCAGGTATGTCTGAAACGCTTCAACCGTATAGAGATAACTTTCACTGAGTGCATAAAGGCCAGCAGAAGAGGCGCTGAAGGAATCAAACATGGCCATCTGAATAAGATCAAATTGTTTATTACTTGCCGAAACAAAACCTCTTGCCTCATCAATATGAATATGTGTATTTGCCTGGTTATATAATTGGCCGGAGAAGACTGCGTATTTTTCTCGCATGAGTTTAACGATTTGCGGATTGAGTTCAACCGCATCAATGTTAGTTACCCCATGATAGTTCGCTTGTAATATATCAGCCCCTCCACCCGCACCTAAAATCAATACATCATCAAGTTGGCGAAAGTGATAGGGCAGTGCAGAGGTGATTTGATCAAGATAGCGAAAGTCCTTTTTGTTACCAGAATTTTCTGTTATCACCGTCATAGAATCTGCATCACTAAAAATGCCGATTTGTTTAGGCGGTTCGATATCCGCGTTAAAACTTAAACCGGGTGCATGACGAAAGGGAATAACCGGGCTTTCAATAATATTTAAAAGTGCCAGTGGACTGGAATGTTCAGCAATCATACGGGTGCCGGTTATGCGCATAGTTTGCTCTAGTGACTTGTAGGGTGAGATGGTTAAGGTTGTCCATTTTGTCGGCAATAACAGGAGCAACACTAATAATGGTATAAAAATTAATCGCGTTTTACGAACAATTCCAAGTTCCCAACAGGCTAATACCCCAGCCAGGATACCCAGCACCGCTAATAAACGTAACGCTTCATTTGGCAAGAGATAAAATAACAGGGCAATAATGACAATACTGCCCAAACCTGCGCCAATCATGTCAGCGGCATATATCTGCGAAATGTGTTGCCGGTGTTTCATAAAGGCCAGGCCGATGGCATTGGCGGCAAAAAAGAAGGGCAGCGTTAATAATAAGTAAATGTAGAGCAAATAAAATGATTGCTTAACATCCAGCAAGATCTCTTCGGCATTAAAAGGGATCTGCTGGGCAACCAAAAAACAGATAATTGTGGTGAGACTAAAGAGCAAGATATTAGCCAGGTAGACTTTGCTAAAGTGTCGTTGTAAATGCTGGGAAAAAAAGGACAAAAAGGTTCCACTGGCACCGTAGCCAAGTAACGCCAGGCTGATGATCATATAAGCAAAGTGATGCCATTGAATAATCGAAAACAAGCGCATTAATAACACTTCATACGCTAAAGCACAGGCTGAAAGCATGGCAATAGAATAACGGGGTAGGGATGTGTTGTTAGACCCGCTTGGCATCGGTTAGTGTTTACCCGTCAACGGTACAAAAGTAACTGGCATAATTTGTGACACTTTGACCTTATTGTCAGCTGTTTTTTCTATTAGTAAAAGTTGCTGGACCATAAATTGACTGCCTACCGGAATCACCATATGCCCGCCTGGTTTAAGTTGTTTGATTAATGCTGGAGGCACATGGCTGCCCGCTGCAGTCACCACAATTGCATCAAACGGGGCATGTTCTTCCCAACCGTAATAGCCATCACCTATGCGCGTTTCTATATTGTCATAACCAAGACGGGCAAGACGTGATTTAGCTTCATCGGCTAACGGTTTAATGATTTCAATAGTGAAAACCTGATTGACCAGTTCGGCAAGCATCGCGGCTTGATATCCGGATCCTGTACCAATTTCGAGCACCTGATGATTTGGTTTGAGTTTTAACAAATCGGTCATCACTGCGACCATGTAGGGTTGCGAAATGGTCTGGCCATAACCAATCGGCAAGGGCCGATTGGTATAGCTAGACCTTCGATAAAGAGATGGCACAAATTCATGTCGTGGTACTTTGCGCATGGCATTTAATACTTGTGGATCAAGGGTTTTTTTATCCAGGTGGAGACTGGTTGCCTTAACATCGGCTTCGATTGCTTCAACCAAAATATGCCGTAGCCGGGTATAGTCATCATCAGCAAAAAGGGGCGTGATTAATCCCACCAACATATACAGTGTGATGAATAAGACGGCTTTGTGTTTAAAATGGATCATGTTTGACTCCGTTATTGGCCAACTCTTATCTATTAAGTAAAGCAGATTTTTAAGCACTTTGCTGTATGATCTTATAAAAAGGGGACGGAGGAATTAAATTTTAACCATGTCTCTAAGAATCAAAACAATTGAGGGGCAGAGCACAGTTGTTTCTAATATAAGAGCTTGAGAATATTAGCGTTAATTGTGCGCTTACCTGGTTTATTTGGTAAAGTTGTGGAAAGTGTTTACGCCGTTATTTTACAATTGGCTGAAGTTGGATAAAAAATATAAAACTTGATTGATTTTATTACGTTTTTATTTATGATTATAAAAACATAATAACAATACATAGTTGGTGCATCATGATATACGTTAAACGAATAATGCTCGACGTACTTAAACCTCATCAACCTAATGGTTTGGAGTTCACTTCTGCCATTGCTGAACAGTCTCCTGGTGCCAAGGTTAAATTGACAGTGCTCGAAGTAGACGAGAAAACTGAAACAGTGGTCGTAGTTATAGAAGGACAAGACTTGCGCTATAACGAGATTACTGAGGCGATATCAAATATGGGGGGCTCTGTTCATAGTATTGATGAAGTAGAAGTTGAGAGTGGACAGAAATAAATGATCGATTGCCTCGACGGATGTTATGTTTGAGAAGCTGAGTTTATTATTCAAGATTAGCCGCGCAAATGGTATTGCGCGACGCTATTTTATTGTTAACGGTTTTGATGGCGCACTGACTATGCTCGGTTTGATCATGGGTTTTTATGTGAGTGAACACGTTAATATGCCGGTTGTTGTGAATGCGTGTCTCGGTGCAGCAATTGCGCTGGGAATGAGTGGTTTGACCAGCGCCTATATCAGTGAAGCGGCAGAGAAGAAAAAAGAACTTCGTCAACTTGAAGAAGCAATGGTAAAAGACCTGGGCGATTCTGCTTATGGACAAGCAACGCGTCAGTTACCTATTGTTATCGCATTGATTAATGGTCTTGCACCTCTGATAATTTCTTTAATTATTATCTTACCCTTGTGGGCAACCAGCTTTGCTTTACTTATACCATTAGCACCATTGGAAACAGCATTACTGATGGCATTAGCGATGATGTTTCTGCTTGGTGTTTTTCTTGGACGAATTAGCAATACTTTTTGGTTATGGGCGGGTTTACGAACATTATTAATTGCTGCAGCCACGGCAGGATTAATTTTTTTGTTAAGTCCTCACGGGTAATAAGTAAAACTTTATAACACGAGATCTCACTGCTCTCGAATATTAGAGTTTAACTAACCTAAGCTTCATATAAGAAAAATATGTTAATAGGTAGCCCGGATGAAATGTAATGTAATCCGGGGAAAGAGGTTTAAACTCTCCCTCTCCCGGATTTCGCTTTGCTGCATCCAGGCTACATTGCTCTCTTTTTAAAAAATTTCCTGTTATAAGTGACCATGAGAACGCGGGAATGACTTGCGTTTTTATACGCAGCTTAGGTTAACTAAATAAAAGTTCCAAATCCCTGGTCACTTTAGATATCTGAGATAAATAAACGTTATAAAACAGGTAGGATGGATCAAGGAACAACGTGACGGATCCATCATTTTTCGTTGGTTCCGTCACTTTGTTCCTTGAACCAACCTACTTAGCTACGCTTAACGGATTATAATTCCAGCAGAGGTTCTTTTTCTGCAAAAAGATATTTTTATTTTTTTATCTATACTTATTTAATGTGTTCCAGATTAATATCTTGTTTATTATTCATCTCGCTTCTTTCAGGCTGCGCTGTTGCAGAGGGCACGGACAACATTATGAAATTGGAAGAAAGAGTATGTGGCGTGAAAGAGCCTTTTATTTTTTGGCTTTGGAGTAGTGCGGCGGGTCGGCCTAACTCCAAGCGCCTGGTCGGTCTGAATAATGTTATAGATATTGCGTATAAAAGTAAGGATGGAAGAACATTACGTGGATATAAACTTACGGCGCGAGAAACAAAACCGGCACAAGTAAATAAGGCGAAAGGATTTCTGCTGGTACTACAGGGAAATGCCATATTAGCCGATCAGATTCTTGCTGATTTTACTCGCTACGCACAGGCGGGTTATGACGTTTATATTTATGACTATCGTGGATATGGGCGCTCTGAAGGCAAACGGCGACTCAAGGCAATGATCAGTGATGTTAAGGAAATTATAAATTTTCTCAGCGCAAAGTCTTATCAAAAACGACTTATTTATGCCATGTCATTTGGCGGTATCTTGTTACTTGACGCACTAGATGAGCATATTAAATTAGATAAGGTGATTATTGATTCAACGCCGAGCCGGTTGTCTGGTTATGGTTGTCCAAAGGATTATGATCCGATTACTCACTTACCAAAAGAGTGTAGCAATTTCATGTTTATCACAGGTCAACGTGACCGTGTTGTGACAACCAGGATGGCAAAGGA
>JAUVEN010000148.1 GCA_030594815.1 Gammaproteobacteria bacterium | reverse complement strand
ACCTTTTCCCCTATAACAAATAAACTCTTTCCCGGTTGCCGCTGCTGCTTAATAAATCGTTTGGGCAATTTAAATACCCAAAAAAAAAATTTACCCCCCCCCCCCCCGGGTGGGGTTTTGGGGGCGGGGGTATTTTATATTACCCCACCCTAACCCTCCCCTTAGAGGGGAGGGAAATGTTGTCGATGAGCATTAAACAAAACAAGGTTATCTAAGCTTATATCTATTCTTTATTTCTTACTCTTATAGTCGTCGATCGCCGCTTTAATGGCATCTTCTGCTAGTACTGAACAATGAA
This sequence comes from Gammaproteobacteria bacterium, assembly GCA_030594815.1. Lineage (GTDB taxonomy): Bacteria > Pseudomonadota > Gammaproteobacteria > UBA6429 > Thiohalophilaceae > JAGLTQ01. The sequence goes on along the minus strand of JAUVEN010000148.1, from coordinate 3,811 downwards.
TTTTTACCGGTGGTAATTCTAATTCATTCGCAATTTCAGTATTTTTAATCATGCCAGCTTCATCTAAAGTTTTACCTTTAACCCATTCTGTTAACAATGAGCTTGAAGCAATCGCTGAACCACAACCGTAAGTTTTAAATTTTGCATCTTCAATAACGCCATCATCTGATACTTTGATTTGCAGGCGCATAACGTCGCCGCAGGCTGGTGCTCCGACCATACCAGTGCCAATGTTTGCATCATCTTTATCCATTGAACCAACGTTACGTGGGTTTTCATAATGATCGATTACTTTTTCACTATATGCCATGACTGCCGTGCCTCTATATTCAATTAATTAATGCGCTGCCCATTCGATAGCACTGATATCAATACCATCTTTGAACATTTCCCATAAAGGAGAAAGTTCGCGTAATTTTCCAATGTTGTCGTTGATTTTTTCAATTGCAAAATCAATTTCTTCTTCTGTTGTAAAACGCCCCAGAGAAAAACGAATTGAGCTATGCGCTAATTCATCATTGCGACCTAATGCACGTAATACATAAGAAGGCTCTAAACTTGCTGATGTACATGCTGAACCTGAAGAAACTGCGAGTTCTTTTAATGCCATGATTAAAGACTCACCTTCAACATAATTAAAACTGATGTTCAGGTTATGCGGAATGCGCTGGTCGATATCACCATTGATGTATGTTTCTTCGATAACATCTAAACCTTTTAATAAACGATCACGTAACATACGGATGCGTTCATTATCTGCTGCCATTTCTTCTTTAGCTAAACGGAAAGCTTCACCCATTCCAACAATCTGATGCGTCGCCAATGTGCCTGAACGCATGCCACGCTCATGACCACCACCGTGCATTTGTGCTTCTAAACGAACACGTGGTTTACGGCTAACATATAATGCACCGATGCCTTTTGGACCATAAATTTTGTGTGCAGAGAATGACATTAAATCAACTTTAAGGTCATCCATATCAATTGGCACCTTACCGGCACTTTGTGCAGCATCCACATGGAACATAATTTTACGTTCGCGTGTAATTTCGCCGATTGCTTTAATATCCTGGATAACACCAATTTCATTATTTACATGCATAATAGAAACTAAAATAGTGTCATCACGTAACGCGGTTTTTAACTTATCAAGGTCAATTAAACCTGTATCTTCTGGATCAAGATAAGTCACTTCATAACCTTCTCGCTCTAATTGGCGACAAGTATCTAAAACAGCCTTATGTTCTGTTTTACAGGTAACAATATGCTTACCTTTCTTATGATAGAAATGTGCAATACCTTTAATCGCAAGGTTGTCTGATTCAGTTGCACCAGAAGTAAAAACAATTTCTTTAGGATTTGCGTTAATTAAATCCGCCACATCCTGACGAGCCTGATCAACGGCTTCTTCTGCTTTCCACCCAAACTCATGTGAGCTTGATGCAGGGTTACCAAAGTTTCCATCTACTGTTAAACAGTCACACATTTTTTCCGCAACACGCTTATCAACCGGTGTTGTCGCAGAGTAATCAAAATAAATCGGTGTTTTCATAACTTCTCCAACCAAGTTCTACATTCCGCTGTTAGAAAATTGGTTTTAATACTGTAATACGTTATTTCAATGGCACATCCATGTACGCCAAGGCCGTGGAGGATGTCTATTTACGAATTAACCGCTGTATCTTCAGTTGTTGTATTTGCAGCAAAATTCGCTTCTACCTGATGTTGACGTGCAGCAACTTCCTGAACACCCTGGCGCTCAACTAAGTTACCTAAACTAATACCCATCAGGAAATTATGAATTTGTGAACTTAACTCCGTCCACAAATCATGTGTTAAACACTGGCTGTCATCCTGGCAGTTAGATAAACCACCACAACGTGTGGTTTCAACTTTCTCATCAACGGCAGTAATAACATCAGCAACAGCGATTTCATGTGAATCGCGACTTAGGCGATAACCACCACCTGGTCCACGTGTACTATCAACGAGCTCTTGTTTGCGTAAACGTGAGAATAATTGCTCAAGATATGACAGAGAGATTCCCTGACGTTGAGATATATCAGCCAAAGTAATCGGCCCATCTTTATAGTGCAATGCTAAATCGAGCATCGCAGTCACAGCGTAACGTCCTTTGGTAGTTAGTCTCATTGCATTGCCCCGCGTATTTAAGTAAAATCTGATATTCCTAGTGGAATAAAAATAACAAAACCTAGCATTTTAGTCAAGTATTTTATCAGACAATTCTAATAAAGCTTTTCCATCACTATTTTCTGGATAATTTTAAAACAGACTTACTCTGAAGGCTTATCTTTGTCTTCACTGTCAACATGATCGGGCAATGGGCTAGAGCTGATATCACAGCCACCTAAACCTGGCATTTCTACCAAATCAAGCTCTGTTCCTAATGATTTCAGTGACTTACACATATTTTGCATTTGTGAATCCATTGCATGGATATGATCCAACATGACATCTATTGCGTTCGCGACTGGATCTGGCATTCCTGATGACGTGCCATAAGCATCAAAGCCAATTTTCTTGGCGAAGGCTTCTCGCTTCTCGCTTGAAGCATTTTTATCTCTAGCTTTAACGGACACAATATGACCTGGAATACCAACTACTGTGGCATTTTCAGGCACATCTTTAACCACAACCGCATTTGAACCCACTCTGGCACCATCCGATAATGTAATCGGACCAAGTACTTTCGCACCCGCACCAACAACGACATTATTACCGAGGGTTGGATGTCGTTTACCCTTACTCCAGCTTGTCCCACCTAAAGTAACTCCATGATACAAGGTGACATCATCACCAATCACAGCCGTTTCACCAATCACCACACCCATACCATGGTCGATAAAAAAGCGACGACCAATCTGAGCACCGGGATGAATTTCAATTCCGGTAAGCAGACGGGAAAGTTGAGAAAGTGTTCTTGCTAGCCACTTGAGATGAATGCGCCAGAGCAAATGAGTGACACGGTGCCACAACAAGGCATGTACACCTGGGTAAGTTGTTATAACCTCAAAACTGTTACGCGCAGCAGGGTCACGTTCAAAAACGCAGCTAATATCTTCACGAAATCGTTTAAACATAAGTCCTTACCAAAATGTCTTTACTAAAAATTGAGGACGGCTATTAAAGTATTCTTAACCTTCACTGTCAATACCGATATATTAACAAGAAAATACTTTAGTCAGATTTTGACTTCGCTTTTTGCGCCGCAGTCATAATTCCACGCAAAATATTCACCTCTAATCGCTCTAATCCTGTTCTTGTAAATAACCGTCTTAAGCGACGCATAAGTTGTCCCGGGTTATCTGGTTTTAAAAATTCTAATTCGGTTAACGCTTCTTCAAAATGAGAAAACAACCCCTCTTTCTCTTCTGATGTTGCCAAAGGAGAATCAGGTTCATCTTCAGGCACTTTATCTAACCCTGAAGCCAGACGAATTTCATAACATAATACTTGAGCAGCAGCGGCAATATTGAGTGAGCTAAAATCCGGATTAGTCGGGATTGTGACCAAAAGCTGGCAAAGCTCCAGTTCTTCATTGGTCAAACCGGAGTTTTCACGCCCCAAAACAATAGCGACCTCAGCATTTTTATCCGTATTAACAACCCGAGAGGCACATTCTCGAGGATCAACCACCGGCCAGGGCAAAGTACGCATACGCGCGCTAGCACCAATAACCAAGGAACAATCTGCAATCGCTTCTTCTAATGTAGAAAAAACTTGAGTATTTTCAAGCACATTGATCGCACCTGAAGCACGAGCACGTGCTTTCGCATGAGGAAACGGGGCC
>JAUVEN010000086.1 GCA_030594815.1 Gammaproteobacteria bacterium | reverse complement strand
ATGGATGGTTTCTGCGTCGGGGCCGACAAAATAAATTCCGCGGCGTTTGCACGTTTCGGCTAACTCCGGGTTTTCAGAAAGAAAACCATATCCCGGGTGCAGTGCATCACAACCAGCAGCAACAGCAATATTCACTAAATGATGCGCATTAAGGTAGCCTGCAACCGTATCTGGCCCCAGACTATAGGCTTCATCAGCCTTTTTAACGTGTAACGCATAACGATCTGCTTCTGCGTAGACAGCAACTGACTTTATGCCCATCTCCGCACAAGCGCGTACAATCCGGACAGCAATTTCACCTCGATTAGCGATAAGCAGCTTTTTTATCATTGTTATTTTTGACCTTTTAAAACACACCTATATATGTATGAAAATGCGGTCTCGCTGTCAAGCAGGAGATATTCTGTTAGCTGGTCAATATTTAACCATGTATCACGGAACAGGCGGATTATTAAGGCTTTTTTCACACTTTTGAGAGACTTTTTTTGACATGGAGGTAGCACCCCGATACAATCCGCGGCCTATGTCAGGGCAGCATCAAAGACTACCTCTGGAAGTGGATCCAATTCGTCTCGCGGCGAGAGAAGAGCACCTTCAGGGCACTATTCCCCTTAAGCAGATGAAGCGTCTAGTTAACGCGCTTTCATCAAAAGAAGGTGAAGTATACATTGATGTAGAGTTTTCAGTTGATATTAACCGTGTTGTCATTTTGGCAGGGGAAATTAAGACAGATACAAAACTCATTTGTCAGCGCTGTATGAAAGAAATGGATCTTCCTATTGCGCTCAATTTTCAGCTAGCATTTGTTCGTTCAGAAGCTGAAATGGAACGCTTACCCGAAGGGTACGAGGCGACACTGATAGATAATACGTCGATGATGTTATCGGATATTATTGAGGATGAAATCCTCCTGGCTTTACCACCTATACCAAAACATTTGGATGAGAGTTGTTCTTCAGATGCGATTACGGAAGCCTGGAATAGCCAGCAAATAAATGAACCAAATACTGAGAGTGTTGAACGGGAAAACCCTTTTGATATTCTTGCGAGTTTAAAGACAGATAAGTAATACGAGGCTTTATCATGGCTGTACAAAAGAACAAAGTAACTCCTTCACGTCGCGGCATGCGTCGTTCACATGATGCTTTAACAGGCATGACTACATCAATTGATTCTACATCGGGTGAAACTCACTTACGTCATCACGTAACTGCAGATGGTTTCTATCGTGGTAAAAAAGTTATCGAAACTAAGGGGGAATAATTTACTCAGCCGAGTAATTTTCCTTTAGTTTTACCTTTGCTAAATAGTCGGCAAAGCATAATAAATAATTTTATTTTGTAATTACGGGATATGGGTAACCATGTCCCGTATTTGCATTAAATGGATCATAAATTAATGAGTAAATCTCAAGTAACGATATCACTTGATTGTATGGGCGGCGACTTCGGCGTATCCATCGTGGTACCGGCAGCACTTGATGCATTATCAAAGTACAATCATTTATCTTTAATTCTTGTTGGTGATGAAGATGGCATCAATAAAGAGTTAGGCGATAAAGCAACAAAATTTCCCTCACGTCTTACAATTCAACATGCAACACAAGTTGTTGGTTCTTCTGAAGCGCCATCATTAGCCCTGCGTGGTAAAAAAGATTCATCTATGCGTGTTGCAATAAATCTTGTTAAAGAAGGCAAAGCGCAAGCTTCTGTTAGTGCCGGTAATACAGGTGCTCTTATGGCCACCGCACGTTTTGTACTTAAAACATTACCCGGCATTGATCGTCCTGCTATCTGCAGCACTTTACCTAATGCAAATAACCCAACTGGTTTTACCCACGTTTTAGACCTGGGTGCGAATGTTGATTCTTCTGCAGAATCATTACTCGAGTTTGCTTTCATGGGAGATGCATTAGCTGAAGCTGTCTTTGATCTTGATTCACCAACTGTTGGTTTATTAAATATCGGTGAAGAAGAAATTAAGGGTAATGAAATAGTTAAAGAAGCATCACGTTTACTCTCTGACAGTAATCTTAATTATGTTGGTTATGTTGAAGGTGATGGTATATTCCTTGGAACAGTTGATGTTGTTGTGTGTGATGGTTTCATCGGAAACGTCATGTTAAAAACAGCTGAAGGTGCGGCCAAAATGTTTACAGGCTTCCTCAAGGATGAATACAAAGCAAATATCTTTTCTAAATTCTCTGCTTTACTCTCTATGCCAGTTTTAAAAAGATTTAAAAAACGTGTTGATCCACGTGAATATAACGGCGCCAGTTTCTTAGGCTTGAAAGGTGTTGTTGTTAAAAGTCATGGTGGTGCAGATGCTTACTCTTTTTATAACGCAATACATGTTGCGATGCTTGAAGCAGAAAAGGATGTACCTGCATTAATTAGCCAAAAATTAGAAAACCAATTAGCCACGAGGCAAGCAAGTTGATCAATTCAAAAATAACAGGAACAGGTGGTTACTTACCTGAAAAAGTTGTTACTAATGCTGATCTTGAAAAGATAGTTGATACCACCGATGAGTGGATTACAACTCGCACAGGAATTAAAAAACGTCACCTTGTTGTTGATGGTGAAACTACTTGTGATTTAGCTGAAAAAGCCGCGTTAAATGCAATGGAAGCAGCCGGTATCACAAAAGATGATATTGATTTAATTATTGTTGCAACCACAACACCTGATCGCGTCTTTCCAAGTACAGCATGTCTATTACAAGACAGATTAGATATTCATGGTTGTGCAGCGTTTGATGTACAAGCCGTGTGTACAGGTTTTGTTTATGCGTTAGGTGTTGCTGATAAATTTATTAAGTCAGGCACACATAAAACAGCATTAGTGATTGGTGCTGAAACCATGTCTCGCACTGTTGATTGGAATGATCGTACAACATGTGTTTTATTTGGTGATGGTGCAGGTGCTGTGATTTTACAAGCTAGTGATGAACCAGGTATTTTATCAACACACCTACACGCTGACGGTAAATATAAAGAATTATTAACGGTGCCTGCTGGTGTATCTGAAAATCCTGCGTTGTTCCAATCTGGTGAAGCCTACATGCAAATGAAAGGCAACGAAGTATTTAAAATGGCCGTTAATACATTAGGCCGTATTGTTGATGAAACACTCGCTGCGAATAACATGGAAAAATCTGATGTTGATTGGTTGGTACCACACCAGGCAAATATTCGGATTATAAATGCGACAGCTAAAAAACTGGGTATGTCGATGGATCACGTTGTTGTGACCGTTCACGAACACGGTAATACATCAGCAGCTTCTGTTCCTCTTGCTTTAAATGAAGCTGTGCGAGATGGAAGAATTAAACGCGGTGAAACTATATTACTTGAAGCATTCGGTGGTGGTTTCACCTGGGGTTCGGCTTTAATTAAATACTAAACAAATTATAGCCACTAAGGACACGAAGAACACCAAGAAAAGAGATTAATAAACCACGGGGAACACAGGGAAAACATATTTAATTTTAAAAGTTACTAAATATTTCCCCCGTGTTACCCGTCCCCCAGTGGTTAAATCTTTCTTTTCTTGGTGTTCTACGTGTCCTTAGTGGCCAACAACAAATTAAAGGATTAAAAATGTCTCTAGCATTTATCTTTCCCGGCCAAGGTTCACAATCTGTGGGCATGTTAAAAGAACTATCTGAAAACTTTTCAGAAGTATCTGCAACCTTTCAGGAAGCATCCGATGCTTTGAGTTATGACTTATGGTCATTAATACAAGATGGTCCAGCAGAAAAATTAAACTCAACTGATGTAACACAACCTGCAATGTTAGCGTCGGGTGTTGCAACGTGGCGTGTATGGCAAGCTAAAGGTGGCACAATACCAGCAATGATGGCGGGGCATAGTTTAGGTGAATACACTGCTTTGGTTTGTTCCGGTAGTTTAGATTTCGTTGATGCTGTTAAGTTAGTTTCACAACGTGGCCAATTTATGATGCAAGCGGTGCCAGCAGGCACGGGGGCAATGGCGGCAATTTTAGGTATGGAAGATGAAGCCGTTCGCCAGGTTTGCCTTGATGCAGCCGAAGGCGAAGTACTTGAAGCGGTTAACTACAACTCTCCTGGCCAGGTTGTTGTGGCAGGAAATAAATCAGCAATAGAACGCGTTTGTATCTTAGCAAAAGAGAAGGGGGCAAAACGTGCTCTGGAATTACCCGTTAGTGTTCCATCTCATTGTGCATTAATGAAACCAGCGGCTGAACAATTGGCAGAAGTCCTTAATGGTATTACATTTAATGTACCATCTATCCCTGTTATCAATAATGTCGATGTAGTTGCTGCAGAATCTGAAGCCGATATTCGTGATGCCTTAAAACGTCAACTTTTCAGTCCAGTACGCTGGGTTGAAACAATTGAAAAAATGGCTGCGGATGGATCAGATCAATTCAATGAATGTGGTCCAGGAAAAGTATTGGTTGGACTCAATAAGCGTATTAATAAAACGCTGACTTCAGCGGCGTTGTTAGATACTACAACGATTGAAGCAGCATTAGCTTAGGAATACAGTTTTTTTGTAGGTTCGAATCGTCGTGCCCCTCTTAAAATATAAAATTAGAGGGTATCATTCGAACGCTGAGGTAAAATACATCCTTAGTGGTTAAAATTGATACCGCGTTCGAATGAATTCGAACCTACGTTCTTAAAAAAGGAACAATTATGTCTTTAGAAAATGAAATCGCATTCGTATCCGGCGCTAGCCGTGGTATTGGTAAAGAAATCGCTCTGGCTTTAGGTGCACAAGGAGCAACTGTTATTGGAACAGCAACTTCAGAAACTGGTGCTGAAAACATCTCTAACTATCTGAAAGAAAACGATATTAAAGGTCAAGGTATGGTCATGAATGTGACCGATCAGGACAGTATTACCGGTACCGTTAAAGCAATTACTGAAGACTTTGGAACCCCAACTATTTTGATTAACAATGCCGGTATTACCCGTGACAATCTTGTTATGCGCATGAAAGACGCAGAATGGGATGACATCATGAATACAAATTTGAGCTCAATCTTCCGCGTCAGCAAAGCGTGCTTACGAGGCATGATGAAGGCCAGGAAAGGCCGTATCATTAGCATCGCATCAGTTGTTGGTGTAACAGGTAATGCTGGTCAAGCTAACTATGCAGCTGCTAAAGCAGGTGTTATTGGTTTCAGTAAGTCATTGGCTCGTGAAGTGGGTTCTCGTGGAATTACGGTAAATGTTGTCGCACCGGGCTTCATAGACACAGATATGACGCGTGCCTTGCCCGAAGCGCAACGAGACGCTCTATTAGGACAAATTTCTCTGGGTCGATTAGGTGAAGCTGCTGAAATTGCACATGCAGTAACCTTTTTAGCGTCTCCGGGTGCCGGTTACATTACGGGTGAGACTATCCATGTAAATGGTGGCATGCATATGAGCTAAAACCGCCAGTTTTGTGGTTTAACTTATTGAAAATATTAAGTATTAATTAAATATGTGATTTATTTGGCTAAAATGGCCATGAAACTAGAATCTGACGGGTGTTTCCAATACAATAGCGCCCGCAGCGTCAATCGAATAAAAATTGGAGGAATTGACCAAATGAGCAGCATTGAAGAACGTGTACAAAAAATCGTAATTGAGCAATTGGGTGTTAAAGAAGAAGAAGTAACGAAAGATGCTTCATTCGTAGACGACTTGGGTGCTGATTCACTCGATACAGTTGAATTAGTAATGGCTCTTGAAGAAGAGTTTGAAACTGAAATTCCTGATGAAGATGCAGAAAAGATTACTACGGTTGCAGAAGCAGTTAATTACATTAACGCTAACGGCTAATCCCGCTGAATCGTAATATGAAGCCGCACCATTATGCAGAAATGCATTGTGGTAGCGGTTTTTTATTTTCTGACATTATAAAAGGTCAGCAAATAAATAGTTTAAGATTAAATAAAACAATATTGAGAATAGATAATGTCTAAACGTCGCGTAGTTGTAACAGGTATGGGGATGCTTTCTCCAGTTGGCAATTCAGTTGAAGAAAGCTGGAAGAATATTCTTGCAGGAAAAAGTGGTGTGGAAACAATCACATCTTTTGATGCCTCCGCTTTTGCAACGAAATTTAGCGCGTCAGTTAAGAATTTTGATGTTACCAGTATTATGTCTGCTAAAGATGCGCGTAAGATGGATTCATTTATTCATTACGGTATCGCTGCAGCAATAGAAGCAATTGAAGATTCAGGATTAGAAACAACTGAAGAAAATGCACATCGCATTGGTGTTTCAATTGGTTCAGGCATTGGTGGTTTAAATACTATCGAAGCGAACTATGAAAAGTATTCAAAAGCAGATAATAACCCTCGTAAGATTTCACCTTTTATTATCCCTGCAACAATCATCAATATGATTTCAGGCAACTTATCTATTCGTTATGGCTATAAAGGCCCTAACTATGCAATCACAACCGCATGTGCAACGGCAACACACAGTATTGGTGATGCAGCACGTATGATTGAGCATGGTGATGCCGATGTCATGATTACCGGTGGTGCTGAAAATGCGACATCTATTTTAGGCTTAGGTGGTTTTGCAGCTGCACGTGCATTGTCTTCACGTAATGATGATCCAGCGACAGCAAGTCGTCCATGGGATAAAGACCGTGATGGTTTTATTCTTGGTGATGGTGCTGGTGTTATGGTGATAGAAGAATACGAACACGCAAAAGCACGTGGTGCGAAAATCTATGCTGAAGTCTTAGGCTTTGGAATGAGTGGTGATGCATACCACATGACAACACCCTCTATTGGTGGTGAAGGCGCAAGTCGCTGCATGAACAATGCAATTAATGATGCCGGTATTAATCCTACTGACGTTGATTATGTAAATGCACATGGCACATCAACACCTGCGGGCGACATTGTAGAAGTTCAGGCTGCAAAATTAACCTTTGGTGATCACGCTAATAAATTAGCCATGAGTTCAACCAAATCTATGACGGGGCACTTACTTGGTGCCGCTGGTGGTATCGAAGCTATCTTCTCTGTACTTGCTATTAAAGATCAGGTTGCTCCACCAACCATTAATATTTTCAATGCCGATGAAGGTTGTGATTTAAACTTTGTACCAGATACACCACAAGAAATGAAAATTGATATAGCAATATCAAATTCATTTGGTTTTGGTGGCACAAACGGTACTTTGGTTTTCCGTAAGGTTTAAAATCTTAATTTACCGCCAAGACGCAGAGAACGCCAAGTTTTTTATTGATTAAGCTTTAGCGCTCTTTGTAGGTTGGACTTCTACCCTCATATTTTATTTTTATTGTGGGGCACTACGAGTCCAACGAGTCCAACGAGTCCAACGCGGTGACAGTAAAGGAATATAAGTAATCGAATAACACAGTTATGCCGTATTCCAAACCAAGTTTTAAATTCAACGGATTAAAAATATATAGCCAACAAGGCCAACAAAACCTGTTGGCCCTGCATCAATCCAAACCTGAACGTTATCCATTTCTGCTTGAAAGCATCGCACGATCTGATTCTCATCAATTTGATATTCTTTTTGCCTTTCCACAAGAAACCTTAACTTTATCAAATGAAAATAAAATAAGTGGTTACTCCCATATAAGTGGTAATGATTTTTTAAGTAATCTAAGTAATTGGTGGAAAGAAAAATGTGATAATTCTATTGAATGTGAAGCATTACCTTTTTCTGGAGGTTGGTTTTTATATTTAGGTTATGAATTAGCACAACAAATTGAACCACAACTCAATCTTAAAAAAACTTCAACACCTATTGCATATGCAACACGCATTCCTGCTGCAGTCATTTATGACCATAAACAAGATTGTACTTATTATCTATGTGAAGAAGAATTCGATTACATTGAAAAATTAAAACTGGATGCTGATGAATCAAACCTTCTAAAAGAAACTACACCAGCTGTGTTAACAAATATACAAGAAGAAGATGAAAGCCTTTATCTAAACTCAATTAAGAAAGTAAAACAATACATCGTTGACGGTGATGTTTTCCAGGTAAATCTTTCCAGACTCTGGAAGGTAGAAAACATTAATGATGACGATGCTGCTGTTGCTCTTTATCGAAAATTGCGAGAAACAAATCCAGCCCCTTTTTCTGGTTTAGCGGTTCACAACAACTTTTCTATAATTAGTTCATCACCAGAACGTTTAATTAGTGTAAAAAATGGTCGTGCTGAAACACGACCAATTGCAGGTACTCGACGACGTGAAAAAGATAAGGTCAAAGATGCTGCGCTGAAGTCAGAACTTATTGCTCATCCTAAAGAACGTGCCGAACATATTATGCTTATCGATCTTGAACGTAATGATTTGGGACGTATATGTGTGCCAGGTAGCATAAAAGTTGATGAGTTCATGGTGCTTGAATCCTATGCTCATGTTCATCACATTGTTTCGAATGTATGTGGCCAGTTAAATGACGATATTTTACCAGGTGATGTCATTAAGGCGGTATTTCCAGGAGGAACAATTACAGGCTGTCCAAAAGTACGTTGTATGGAAATAATATCTGAACTTGAGCATCAATCTCGTGGTCCATATACCGGTTCAATGGGTTATTTGAATCATAATGGTGATATGGATATAAATATATTAATTAGAACAATGACCCTGGAAAATAATACACTGTATTTCCGGGCAGGCGCCGGACTGGTAGCGGACTCTATCGCCCGGGCTGAGTTAGAAGAGACGCGGCATAAGGCGAGAGGAATGCTACTTGCGTTACAATAGAAAATACCGGTCATTGCGACGACGGCATGGAGAAGGTGAAACCAGTGGTTGAGAAGCTGGTCTGGGCCACGCAGGAGGTAGAGTAATGCAGGAGCAATTACCGAGAAGCTATGTTTTTATGGCGACGAAGCAATCTTTTGATAGGAGTAAGCTGATCATGAGATTACTACGGGCCAAGCAAAGCTTGTTCAAAATCGTTCCATACGATTTTATGCCAAGGTTCGCTTTGCTCCCTCGCAATGACAAAAAGATATAAATATGAAAAGTATTCTTATAAATGGTGAAGTGAAAAGTACGATTAGAGTTCTTGATCGTGGTTTACAATATGGTGATGGCTTGTTTGAAACCATGGCGATGCGTAATGGAAAAATTCATTTATGGGATGCACACTGGGAACGATTAACATATGGTTGTAAGCAGCTTTCAATACCTTTACCTGATAAGGAATTAATAGAAAATGAAATAGATTTAATTTGTGATGAAAATAAAGAACAAGAAAAATTCATTATTAAATTAATTGTGACACGAGGTGAAGGAGATCGGGGTTATCGTTTTTCAAATGTACAAAACGTAACACGAATTTTAACAAGTCATTCATGGCCAGATTACCCCAATGTATATCAAACGGAGGGAGTTGTAGTCCGTTATTGTGAAACAACTTTATCCGAAAATAAAAAGCTTGCTGGAATTAAACACCTTAATCGTCTCGAACAAGTGCTGGCGAGAAATGAATGGGATACAGATGAATTTCAGGAAGGTCTGATGTTAACACTATCCGGTGATGTTGTTGATGGTACGATGAGTAATATTTTTGCAGTTAAAGATAATACGATCTTTACACCTGGTTTGACACTATGTGGTGTTGCAGGCGTTATGCGTAAAACAGTGATTAATCTTTCTAAAAAACTAGGCGTTTCAGTTTACGAAAAGACATTTACTAAAGTTGAACTTGAACAGGCCGATGAATTGTTTTTAACAAACAGTTTGTTTGGAATATGGCCGATTAAAATAATCGCTAAAACACGCTTCACCAAGGTTGGTGAGGTAACAAAAAAACTTCAGGATGAACTCGTTAAATTCAGGTGCAAATGAAAAAATTAATAATAGTTGGTGTATTTGTCTCTGTGGTTTCGTTTATATGGATTTGGTCTTCATATCAACAAACACTTGATGATACTTTAAATATAAAAAATGATGAACTTAGTTATTCTATTAAGTCAGGCAGCTCTTTATCTGCGGTTATTTATGATTTACATAAAAAGAAAATTATTAATCATCCTCGTTATCTTCTTTGGTATGCACGGTTAAATGGCCTTTCCAGTAAAATGAAAACAGGCGATTACCTCTTAACTAATGTATTAACAACAAAAGAATTTCTTGATAATATTTTCACTGGAAAAGTGATCCAGTTTTCATTAACTATTATTGAGGGCTGGTCGTTTAATCAGTTACTTGAGGTTGTTAATAAACATCCGCAAATAAGGCATACTATAGATAAACTTTCAAAAGAACAGGTTATGGCAAAGCTTATGTTGCCTGATACACATTACGAAGGTCAATTTTTACCTGATACTTATCATTTTCCGAAAAACCTGACTGATCTTGAATTCTTGAAGCGTGCTTATAGTGCAATGCAAACTGTACTGAAAAATGAGTGGGATAAACGTGCGGTAGGTTTGATTTATAAAAACGCCTATGAAGCCTTGATCATGGCATCCATTATTGAAAAAGAAACGGGGCAAGCAAGTGAACGTAAACAAATTTCCGGGGTGTTTGTAAGAAGATTGGAAAAACGAATGCGTCTGCAAACAGATCCAACGGTTATTTACGGTATGGGTGATAAATATAAAGGAAATATACGCAAACGAGATTTACTACGTAATACACCTTACAATACTTATCGTCGTCACGGTCTTCCTCCTACGCCTATTGCGCTACCAGGAAGAGATGCTATTCATGCTGCATTACACCCGGCAGATGGGGATGCTTTATACTTTGTCGCTCGTGGTGATGGCAGTCATCAATTTTCTGCTACATTAAAAGAACATAATAACGCGGTTATTAAATATCAATTAAAAGGTCGAGCGAAATCGTTCTCATCTTATAAACATAAAAAATCTAACTAAAGACATTAAATATGAATAATGCTGTAACAAAAGGTCAGTTTATTACTGTTGAAGGCA
>JAUVEN010000103.1 GCA_030594815.1 Gammaproteobacteria bacterium | reverse complement strand
AAGTTCTTTCCCTATTTTGCTATGCAAATATAGGGTATCTTTAAGTACATGCAAATCCTAAATACAATCGCAATTCTTCTTACCCTATCTGCTATTTTCGCATATCTGAACTTCCGTTTTTTTAAGCTGCCAACAGCCATTGGCATTATGCTTATTTCCCTGGTTTTATCTCTGTTGTTGCTCGCCGCCGGGAAAATTGGATTTTTAGATGTATCACAGCAAGCCAGCAGGTTAATTCAGGGAATAGATTTTCATACTGCTCTTATTAATGGCATGTTGAGCTTTTTATTATTTGCCGGCGCCTTACACATCAATCTTAATGAATTGAGTAAACAAAAATGGGTCATTCTCATTTTAGCCTCGGTCGGTGTGATTTCTTCTACCTTTATAATTGGTGGCATGAGCTGGGTGATATTGAATGCCCTGGAACTCAATGTCAGTTTTATTTACTGTTTATTATTTGGAGCGTTGATATCACCTACCGATCCTATTGCGGTGCTTGGAATATTAAAAACAGTAGGTGTGCCTAAAAGTTTAGAAATAAAAATTTCCGGTGAGTCATTGTTTAATGATGGTGTGGCAGTTGTGGTTTTTTTAGTTTTACTTGGTATCGCGACAGGACAGGGTGAGGCATCCGTATCTTCCATCAGTATTTTATTCATACAGGAAGTTATTGGTGGTGCAGTTTACGGTTTGATTATTGGTGGACTGTGTTTTTACATGTTGCGATCGGTAAATAATTACCAGGTTGAAGTATTGTTAACGTTAGCATTAGTGATGGGCGGATATGCATTAGCAACGGCAATACATGTTTCCGGGCCTATTGCGATGGTAGTCTCAGGTTTGTTGATAGGAAACCATGGCCGTGTTTTCGCAATGTCGGAAAGTACCCGCGAACATCTGGATATGTTTTGGGAATTAATTGATGAAATATTAAATGCGGTTCTATTTTTATTGATTGGTTTAGAAGTATTAATTCTGGTTTATCACACTGAATATTTCCTTGCCGCTCTTGCTCTTATTCCTGTTGTTTTATTATCGCGGTTTATTTCAGTCAGTATTCCGATTCAGGTAATGAAAAGTGTGCGTGATTTTAGTCCTGGTGTAACACGCTTAATGACCTGGGGTGGGCTGCGTGGTGGTATTTCAGTGGCCTTAGCTCTTTCATTACCACAAGGAAGTGAAAGAGAAGTAATTCTTGCTGTGACCTATGCCCTGGTTATATTTTCAATTCTTGTTCAGGGTTTGACGCTTGGTTCATTAGTGAAACAAGTGCAGAGAGAAGCACTAAGAGATCTCGTTAAAAAACACGTTGCCTAACACACGATGGCTACGAAGCCAGATAACGGCGTTTAAAATCAACTCACAATGCTCATGTACTAATCGTACACTCCGCTTTCTCGTTAATTTTTGCCTTGTTCTCAGGTTTCGTAGTCATCGTGTCAATTTTTAAAAATGGAGTTAAAAATGAACAACGACTTTTGGGATTCTCGTTATGGTGAAGAAGGTTTTGCCTATGGCATGACACCGAATACTTTTCTTACAACTTTTGCAGATACATTTAAAGCTGGAGAGAAAGTATTAGTTATTGGTGACGGGGAAGGTCGTAACGGAGTGTGGCTGGCGGAACAGGGTTGTTCAGTTGTAAGTGTTGATTCATCCAAGGTTGGGGTAGAAAAAGCACAAAACCTGGCGACTGAAAAAGGAGTGAGCATAAAGGCAATTTGTGCTGATTTAAATCAGTGGGATTGGCCAGAATCAGAGTTTGATTTTGTGGTTATTATTTATGTACATTTCCCTCCAGATGTACGTGAGTTATTGCATCATAAAGTTGTTTCAACACTTAAATCGGGTGGACAGCTCATAATGGAAAGCTTCACACCGGATCAACTTAACTACACTTCAGGTGGTCCACCTGTTTTAAAAATGCTCTATACCGCCGAAATGATCAAAGCTGACTTTAAATTGCTTGAAATTCAAAGGCTTGAAGAATGTATTTCTGAGTTGAATGAAGGTAAATATCATTGTGGTGAGGCAGCTGTGGTTAGATTAATAGCAACAAAAGTATAATTCCTGCTTTAAACTTGATTTATGTAATGAGAATCATTATCATTACGTTTTACTTCAGTTGTTAAAATATTCTACGGAGAGTCATATGAAATCAAGCATTACCCTATTTGTTCTTTTCAGTCTTTTTACCAGTTTGTACGCACAGGCGGAGTCACTGGTTGTTTACTCCGGTCGAAAAGATAAGTTCATTAAACCTGTTGTCGCTGAATTTACGAAAGAAACAGGCATCAAAGTACTATTGCATTCCGGTAGTTCAACCTCTCTTTTAAATAAACTGAAATTAGAAGGAAGTAATTCAACAGCCGATCTTTATATTAGTAACGATGCGGGTAACCTGGAAAAAGGCAAAGAAATGAAGTTGTTTTTACCGGTATCTGCTGAGCTGGTTAAAGCGATACCACAAAAATTACGCGCTTCTGACAATAGCTGGATTGGTTTATCAGCACGAGCACGCGTTCTGGTGGTCAATACAAATGATAAATCGGTTGAGTTTGTAAAATCAGTATTTGATTTGGCTGACCCTCGTTTAAAAGGCAAGTTAGGTATAACCCATAGCGGCAATGAAAGTTATATTGCGGGCGTTACTGTTTATATGGAATCTGTTGGCAAAAAGAAAACACGTGAATGGTTAGCCGGGATGAAAGAAAATGTTGATGGTAAAGTTTTCAACAAACACAGCAAAATTGTAAAAGCGGTAGCAAAGGGTAAACGTAGTGTTGGTTTAGTTAATCACTATTATATATATCGTCATTTGCAGAAGCATCCAAAAGCACCGATTAAAATTGTATTACCTGATCAAGGTAAAAAGGATATTGGTGTTGCCTGGAATGTTGCCGGTATCGCAATAACAAAGCACACAAAAAACAAGCAAGCTGCTGAACGTTTCATTGCTTTCGTGACATCTGAAAAAGGCCAGTCACTTTTTGCAAAAGTAAATCGTGAATATCCTGCACGAGAAGGCATTGCCGCAGCAGCAGAGGTGCCAAAAGCAGGAAGCTATAAAGTTGCACCTCTTGCAATGCCGGCATTAGGTCAGCAACGTAATGCGACACTAGACTTAATTGAAAGTGTAGGTATGCCGTAAGCTCTTTGATGAGGTATAGGTCATTGCGACGACTGCATGGAGAAGGTGAAACCAGAGGTTGAGAAGCTGGCCTTGGCCACGCAGGAGGTACGAGCCCATGGACGGGCGAAGGTAGAACAAAGCATTAGGGCAGGACGCCCGTAAGTAGGATAATGCAGGAGCAGTTATCGAGGAGTAATTGTCGAGGGCGAGGGAAGGGTGATTTATAATGATCCCCTCCCCCTAGCCCCCTCCCTGAGGGAGGGGGAATAAAACTAAATCCTTAAGTGAACGGCATTACGCGCAATGACAGTGTTTTCTTAATTTCATTGTAGTTCTGAGTTATCATACCGGTATGGCAACATCTGCAGTATTTCTTGAAAAAATTAAAACCCGCGCACCTTCATTGCGCGGGTTTCTTGCTTTACTGGTCGTTTTAATTGCGGCCATCCCTTTGTTGTTTGTCTTTTTCAGTAGCAGTCAGCTTTCACTGCAGCAATGGCTAGGTTTGTGGAGTAATCGTTTACCCGAACTCCTGTGGAATACACTAAGTTTGGCTGTTCTCGTTGCCATTGGCAGTATGGTGCTCGGTGTCTCTGCTGCCTGGTGGATCACTCGACGCGATTTCCCTGGTAGACGTATTGCAATTTGGTTAATGGTTTTACCTTTAACTATTCCGACATATGTATTTGCACATATCTATACCATTATGCTGGAAGAAGACGGCTGGTTGGGACAGCTATGGTTAACATTATTTCCTCAAACGGCCATTCCTGAAATCTTCAATATCTTTGGTGTCACGTTAATATTAGTTTTAGCCGGTTTTTCATACGTATTTTTACTGGTACGGGATGCTTTAAGTCGTTCGCAGCAAGATATTGAAGAAGCCGCCCGAATTCATGGCGCAACACCGTGGCAGGTATTCTGGCGAGTTAATTTACCGATGTTACGTCCTGCGATTGCAGCAGGCATTGCGCTGGTTGTTTTGCATGTTTTATCAGATTTTGGCGCGGTGAGTATGTTGCGCTACCAAACGTTCACCTTAAGTATTTATTTACAAATGAGCAGCCGTTTTGATTATCAGGCAGCTGCCGGTTTGAGTTTAGTATTGGTGACGTTAAGTTTGACCTTTATGGTACTCGAACGCTTCTTCCGAAATCGCCAGCGTTATTATGGCAGTGGCCAGTCAAAAAAAATTACTGCGCAAAAAGCGACTTATTTTGAAACCGTCGCAATTTGGTTTTGGTTGGGCTTAATCGCAATCTTTGCCTTTTTATTGCCTATTGCATGGATGTTAAGTTGGAGCTGGCAGGCATGGCAGCAGAATTTAATTGATGCTGAATTCTGGGGCTACGTCAGTAACTCTTTAACAGTGAGTGCCCTGGCTGCAACTTTAACCGTTGTCGCGGCACTTCCCGTTGCTTTATACCATGCTCGTGAACGCAGTGCGGTAAGCCAGGGATTCCTTTATTTATCCAGTATGGGGTTTGTTTTGCCCGGCCCGGTTATCGCTCTGGGTATTCTTAGTTTTGTTATCGCAACCATGCCTGCAATTTATGGTGGTATGACCGTGTTGGCTTTGGCGATGATGGTACGCTTCTTACCCTTATCCATTCAGGCTCAGGAATCTGCGGTGCAACAACTTACCCCCTCTATTGAGCAAGCCGCGCGTAGCCTGGGCGCTAACTGGTACGAGAATTTACGCCGTATAATTTTGCCTATGCTGAAAGGCGGCATGGCAACCGCATGGGTGCTTGTTTTCATCGATACCTTAAAAGAATTGCCTGCCACATTATTATTAAGACCAACCGGTTTTGATACCTTGCCCGTGCGAATCTGGATTGAAGCGAGTGAAGAAATGCTGGAGCTGGCTGCGCCAGCCTCATTGATGCTGGTGGTGGGAACACTGCCGGTCCTCTGGTTTCTGATGCGTGAAAAGTCCTAGATAAAAGTTCAAGTTCAAAAAATTTCAACGCAAAGGCGCAAAGAGGCGCAAAGGTAGAAACAAATAAAATATTATATTAGGCAGTAAATTTTATTTTAATATACAACGTAAGTTGGTACTTACTTCGAATTAAGCTTATATTTTATATGATGTTTAATATAATTACTTGTTCAAATACCCAGACTTCGATAACCCTCGTAACCAAGTAATCTTTTAACTTTGCGTTCCTTCGCGTTGAGATCCCTTGATCTTGAGGGCTGGTTTTGTATCGGACTAGCGCGTAAAATACCCTTCTCGATTCAAACCCCAGTGGGAGAGATTCTCAGCTTATTGTTAAGTATGAGAACGCCGAAGGCGCAACCCGTCCGGAAACGCTCAGGCAAAAGGACTACTGGAAAGGAATAGTTTTAAATTCCGAATCGACTCTGGAGAGTGATGCTAATCCTGTATTAGAAACATCCGCCGAAGGGGCTCAAGCTCTCAGGTTAAAGGACAGAGGGGCGACACGATATTTAAATATATTAATTGCGGTGTTTCGATCGCGGTTTATTATAGATGTGGTGTCGCCCTTTTTTTATTTAACGAACCGGTAACAGAGTAATCTCATGAGTAAAGAGACTCCAGTCAATAGTATAAGGATTCCTGTATTTGATCATTCTGCTGAGCCCAATGCCAGCCGTATGCCTATGTGGATCCGTCAGCCTTTAGGTTCGAATAAATTCTCTGAAACTGCAAAAGCAATCCATACCAATAGTTTAAATACAGTGTGCGAACAAGCCTCTTGCCCCAATCGTGGTGAGTGCTGGTCGCATGGCACGGCTACTTTCATGTTGTTAGGTGATACCTGTACCCGAGCTTGTGCCTTTTGTAATGTCATAACCGGTAAACCAACGTGGTTTGATGATGAAGAACCGGTACGTATTGCTACTGCAGTGAAAGAAATGGGCTTAGATTATATCGTGCTTACCTCAGTGAATCGTGATGACATGCCCGACGGTGGGGCAAAAATTTTTGCTGATACCATCACTGCTCTTCGAAAAAATAAATCCGATATTGGTATTGAATTATTAACACCTGACTTCAATCGCTGCCAGGAAGAAGCGGTAGAGATCATTATGTCTCAACTGAACCAAGTTAAAGATGAAAACGTTGATGTGCAAATGGTCTGGGGGCATAACGTTGAAACCATTCCTGACTTTTATAAAACTGTTCGTAAAGGTTCAAGTTACGAACGTTCATTAAAAATGCTTGAGCTCGCCGTGCAGCAAGAAGGTATAGAAGCCAAGTCTGCCATTATGATGGGTATGGGTGAAACCGAAGAGCAAGTGACTGAAGTATTAAAAGATTTACGCAGTGTCGGTGTGCAACGTATTGCAATGGGACAGTACTTACGCCCAACACGTTACCACTTGCCGGTTAAAGAATACGTTTCATTAGAACAGTTTGAAGAATATGAAAAAATTGCAAAAGGTTTAGATTTTACCTGGGCTAAGTCGGGGCCAATGGTGAGATCCTCATACCATGCAGAAGAAATCCAAAAATAATTCTATGGATACTACGAAGCCAGATTACGGTGTTGAAAGCCAACTCAAAATGCTCATGCACTTATTGTGCACTCCGCTTTTTCGTTAACTTTCGCCTTGTTCTCTGACTTCGTAGTATCCATATAAATATTTTTTAGGCAATAGGAATAGATAGGTACCGGAGTTACTCTATAATTCAGGCTGATGGGTATTTGTTGCTAGAGGTTTAGATTTAGAACTAATTTTAATAAAACAGAGAGACTCCGGTACCCTGTTATAACGGCTTAATTTAAAAAGTGAATAAAAATATGAAAGAAACTCCATTACATGATTTACATGTTTCACTAAATGCACGCATGGTTGATTTTGGTGGATGGGATATGCCCATTAACTATGGTTCACAAATAGATGAGCATCATTTTATTCGTCAAGATGCTGGCATGTTTGATGTTTCACACATGACAATTGTTGATATGAAAGGCGATAACGTAAAAGGTTTTTTACAAAAGTTATTGGCTAATGATGTTGCTAAATTAAAAGATGCAGGCAAAGCATTATACTCGTGCATGTTAAATGAAGAGGGTGGTGTGATAGATGATCTTATTACTTATTACATTAACGATACCTTTTATCGCACCGTAGTTAATGCATCAACACGTGAAAAAGATTTAGCGTGGATTAACAAACAAGCGGCTGAATTTGGTGTTGAAGTTAATGAACGAGATGACTATGCAATGATCGCAGTGCAGGGCCCTAATGCGCGCGCTAAAGCACATAAAGCATTGGGTGATGATGCAGAAGAAAAACTCAACGACATGGTGCCGTTTTTCATTCGTGACTACAATGATTTATCCGTTGCCCGTACTGGTTACACCGGTGAAGATGGTTACGAGATTATGGTGCCGGAAAAAGATGCATCTGCATTATGGACACGTTTACTTGAAGAAGAAGTTAAGCCCTGTGGATTAGGTGCACGCGATACGTTACGTTTAGAAGCAGGAATGAATTTATACGGTAGTGACATGGATGAAACTATTTCACCATTAGAAGCTGGTTTAAACTGGACCGTTGCCTGGAAACCGGAAGATCGTGATTTCATTGGTCGTGCAGCAATTACTAAACAAAAAGAAGCTGGCGTTAAAAACAAACTTGTTGGTTTAGTGCTGGAAGGTAAAGGTGTTATTCGTAACCATCAAAAAGTTATTGTAGATGGCATTGGTGAAGGCGAAGTAACAAGCGGTAGTTTTTCTCCAACGTTAAGCCAGGCGATTGCATTTGCACGTGTACCAACAGAGACAGGAGATAAATGCAAAATTGAAATGCGTGGTAAACAATTAGATGCACGAGTGGTTAGGCCGCCATTTGTTCGCAACGGCAAATCTTGCCTTTGAGAACATGCACAAATAGCGAGAAGCCAGATAACGGCGTTAAAACCTTTTCAAAATGCTCATGTACTTATTGTACATTCCGCTTTTTCATCGGTTTTGCCTTGTTCTCCAGCTTCTCGCTATCCGTGCAAGCTCTCAATAAATAAAAGAATTTAATAATTTAGAAGTTTCAAAGAGGATAAAAAAATGAGCAATATTCCTAATGAGTTACGTTACACAAAATCACATGAATGGGTTCGTCGCGAAGAAGACGGTACTTTAACAGTTGGCATTACTGATCACGCACAAGGTTTGTTAGGTGATTTAGTTTTTGTTGAAACACCTGAAGCAGAAGATACTTTTTCAGCGGGTGACGATTGCGCTGTAATCGAATCAGTAAAAGCGGCATCAGATGTTTACTGTCCGATTGACGGTGAAGTGATTGTAGGAAATGAAGTTCTAGGTGATGCACCAGAAACAATCAATCATGATGCTTATGGCGATGGCTGGATTTTTAAAATTAAACCAGAAGACGATGGTGCGTTTAATGAGTTGATGGACTCAGATGAGTACGCAGAAATCGTAGCCGAAGAC
>JAUVEN010000089.1 GCA_030594815.1 Gammaproteobacteria bacterium | reverse complement strand
AACAGTTTGTAATACTGGAGGGCCTGGAGGCATTTCAACGATCTGGATACGTGCACCCATTTCTTTTGCAACAGGTGTTAATAAATGGCGAGCATATTCTGCGATAACATGACTACTGCGTTCACGGTCATCCTTATCCAGCAACATAACCTGAATATCAGCCTGCCAGGATGATTTACGTAAAAAATAATGACGCACCATACCGTTAAAATTAAAGGGTGATGAGGTACCACTATAAGTTTGTAATGCGGTAACTTCGGGGATTTGTTTTAGTTCACTAACCAGTCTCTGCGCGACATTAGCGGTAACAGGTAAAGCTGTTCCCTCTGGCATATTAATAACAACATTAAACTCTGGCTTGTTATCAAACGGTAACATTTTTACCGTTACAATATTAAAATAGAAAAGTGAACAGGCAAGAAATGTTGCCGCAATCAAACCATATAAAAACAGCAAACCATATGTTCTGTTTTGACATAAAGGTCTCATGCATGGACGGTAAAACTTTCCAATCCAATCTCTGACTTTTTCTTCTCGTTGTTCGGCTTTATGTAGTGCAGAAAGCTGTGGACGTACGCGCATTGCAAACCAGGGCGCAAAAATAAATGCAGCGATAAGTGAGAAAAACATAGCAGCCGCACCCAGTACCGGAATCGGTCTCATGTAAGGACCCATTAAGCCACTAACAAAACCCATCGGCAACATTGCAGCAATAATGGTGAGTGTTGCCAGGATAGTTGGATTACCTACTTCACGAACAGCATCGATAGCAATCTCAACTGAGGTTTTACCGGCTTCCAACCATCGTCGAAAAATATTTTCAACAACAACCGTGGCATCATCAACCAATATACCTATGGAAAATACCAAAGCAAAAAGACTAACCCGATCAATCGTATAATCGATAATCCATGCAGCCCATATTGTAATCAAAACAACGATAGGGATAATAACAATAACAACAGAAGCCGCACGTAATCCCAAACCAATTAAACAAAGGATACTTACCGCTATAGATGCTTCAAATAAAGCCGTTAATAGTTCATTTACTTTTTTATCCGCGCTCTTTCCATAGTCACGTGTAATTTCAATATTTACATTATCTGGAATTAAATTTCCTTTTAAGGCATCAAGTCGCTTTAAAATGGCTTTTGATACGCTAACACCGTTAGAGCCGATCTTTTTTGCTATCGCAATTGTGACGGCCGCTTCACCATTCGCAACAATTTCTTTATCTTCATAAGAGGAGCCAGTATCAAATGTTACATAACGCTTTGTTTCTTCTGGTCCATCATAAACGTAGGCAACGTCACGTAAATAAACAGGAACACCATTTCTAACCCCGACAACAAGCCGCGCAATCTCCTGAGCATTTGTTAAAAATGAACCTGTAACAACAGCATAAGTAAGGTTGCCACCTTCAATATTACCCGCAGGTAATTCAGCATTCGCGGTTTTAATGGTTTGAGCAATTTGTGAAAGCGTAATATCGTAACCGGTTAATCTTTCCGGTTTTACTTCAACTCGAATTTGTTCTGCGCGGCCTCCGACAACAAAACCTTTACCGGTATTAGGTACTTCTTCCAGGCGTTGTAAAACATCAAAACCAAGCGTGCGTAAATTACCATCATCAACATCTTTCGACCAAAGCGTGACGGTAAGCGTTGGTACATCATCAATACTGACCGGTTTAACCAACGGCATTGCTACACCCGGCGGCATTAAATCCATGTTTGAGAAAATCTTGTCATGGACTTTAACAATGGAATGGCCCATATCTTCACCCACTTCAAAACGTACAGTAACAACACTGCCGCCACGTTGGGTTGCCGAATATACATGTCGTACACCCGGTATCTCACTCATTATTCTACCGAGAGGATCAGTAACAAGACTTGTTACCTGCTTTGAAGATGCACCTGCGTACTGCACATAAATATCAACCATCGGTACGGAAATTTTTGGATCTTCCTGACGAGGGGTAAAGAATAACCCCAAAATACCAATTGCAAGAAACGCCATCATTAACAAAGGTGTCACAGGTGAGTTTATAAACTGTTTTGTAATACGCCCGGCAATGCCTAAATCAGACGTTAACTCTTCTTCAACAGATTTATTATTTGTTTCGCTCATTCTTTTTGAGTATCCAATTAAAACCTAGAATTTATTTCTGTACTTGATGTTCTATGCCAGAAGTCCAACCCGAAGCCATACCAGGTGAGGGTTGAGCATAAATACGTTCACCTGTACGAATTCCGGATAAAACAGAAACATTTTCGTTATCGACTGTTTCGCCTAAACGCAATAAACGTAATTCAGATTTATTTTTATCGTTATGAACAAAGACAGCGGGCAGACTTCCTCGCCACACCACTGCCGATGTTGGAATAACAGGCAGAATGCTAACGGGAGCGTTAACGTCAGGAATCATTACTTCGGCATACATCCCTGCACCACCAGGTATGCCTTCTGGTAAATCAAACTTAACCGTGACGGTATGTCGGCTGCTGTCTGCCATTGGATAAATTTGCGCAACACGTGCACTAACACGTGCACTACCAATATCGAGCACCGCGGGAACAACCATATCCTGTTGTATACCGGACATAAGACGCGTAGGTACTTCAACTTTAATTTGTAAGTAGCGTGCATCAGCAAATTTAAACAAAGCCTGTCCGGGCTGAACGGTATCTCCAACCTCAACTAAACGTTTAACAACAACACCACTAAAGGGTGCAACTGCCAGACTATCTCTTAACTTTGCATCAATTTCCTGAAGCTGAGATATCGCACCAATGTGTTGACTTCGTGCCATCCCTAACTGACTATTTTGTGTATAAAGATCTGCCTGACGATCAAGTAAAGGATTACCCATTCCCATTGCACTTCCAAATGGGCGAGTAAACATTTGATCAAACATAGAAGGTAACGCCATGCCTGGCATCTTGCCTATATTGCGTGACTGCGGTGACCAAAATTCACGCGAATATTGCACTTGTGCATTTTGTACTGCAGACATCTGACCATTAATATTTGCTATCGCTTGTCGACGTTTTGCCTGCAAGTCATCATCATCAATTGCAGCAATGACTTGCCCTGGTTGAAACCAGTCACCTTCAATTCCAGCTAAAAATTCTATTCTTCCCGGAATTTGTGCTGCCAACGTAACTTCACGCAAAGGAACAACTGTTCCACCTAAAACAACACTTGTTCCCGTCTTGGTATTTGCAACCGTAATGATCTGTGGTTGTTGAAGATATGCTGCTGATATTGATTTCTGGCCTGGTGCATTCTTATAGCTGGCGTTATATCCATTTGAAGAAAAAGAGGCGGCATGTAATTGATTGGCACCGGTCATAACCATTGCCAAAGTAATCACTGTTACAAATTTATTTTTATGAATTATCTGCTTCATATCATTTTCCATTTATTTTTTTCTACACTCGACCCATCACGGTAAAACTCTTCAAAAATGGACCCGCCATACGTGGATCCTTAATCATTGCGGTGTAATCACCTTTAATAAACTGTAATTTTCTTGAGGTATAAGCCATTCCTAACATCATCATGCCAGGTGGATTATTGAACCATTCCAGCCAATCCTCTTTAGATGCACGCAAATCCCAGTTACATTTCTGGTCAATATACGTTGTAGCCAATACCGCCTTGCCCTTTTCAATAACAAGAATGCCTCTAGGCTCATCCTCATCCTTAAATCCGTAAGCAATCGTAGAATTAAAATCCAGATTCAATAGCTCATTCGCTAATGCCGGTTCGTTATTCCACTCTTCCATCATTTTTTGCATCCATTGCTCAGCAAAAATTTCTGCCATTCCTACTAACCTCTGTAATTAAATAATTTCTAGTGATTTACCCCTAGTACTACACTTAATAGCAACAGTCGTGCCAGAAGATAAGCTATTGATTTTATTGGATATTATTTGCATACGTTGCACGTCACTAATAAAGAAAAAAACACTTATCCAGACTATCTTATTGATATTATTAAGATTTATGTGTTTTTTACATGATGCAACACGTTGCGCAACATTAATTGTTGCAACACAGAGGTGAAAAGCGGCATTATGTTATTTCTATGGATGAAAAAACTCTTGCCCCCGTTCTAGAAGCTATCGTTTCATATATTGATGAAGGCGTAATTATTGCCGATCCTCTCGGAAATGTGATTTATCAAAATCCCTCTGTTATCGAGCTTTTCGGAATGGGTAATGAGCCCGTTACTCGTCTAAGAGATATTTCCAGCTTCAATTTGCAAAAAGCCATACTTCGGGCAGCGATTGATGCTGGAGAAATGGATGCTGCTGGCAGGCCAACAGGGCAATTTGTCCGTTTTGAACACAAAGTAGACGTTAATGGCAGTCTGCGATATTTACAATTTCATTGTGGTTTGATTAATACCAATACCAAGAATGAAAGATTGCGCCTAATCATGGTGAGAGATAAAACCGATCAACGTCGCCTCGAGGCTGTTTTTGATCCCTCTCTGCAGGATATGTCCACTAACGATCCTCGCATGTTGGAAATTTTTGATCGTATACAACAAATTGCTCCAACCAATGCCTCAATATTATTACAAGGTGAATCGGGTACCGGTAAAACACAATTAGCCCGAATGACTCACCGTTTTAGCCATCGTTCTCACATGCCATTTGTTGAAGTAAACTGTGCTGCTATCCCTGAATCATTAATAGAATCTGAATTATTTGGTCACGTTAAAGGAGCCTTTACCGGAGCAAGCCAGGAACGAACAGGTCGTTTCCAATCTGCACACAAAGGCACTTTGTTTCTTGATGAAATTACTGAAATGCCCTTTAACCTGCAAGCCAAACTTTTACGTGCAGTACAAGATCAAGAATTTGAAATGGTGGGCTCAGATGAAACTGTCAAAGTTGATGTCAGGATTATTTCTGCATCAAATCGTAATTTAAAAGATATGGTTAACAGCGGTGAATTTAGAGCTGATTTATTTTATCGTCTTGCTGTAATCCCTTTAACAATCCCGTCGTTACGAAACCGTCCTGGTGATATACCTGTTCTCATTGATCACTTTTGCGATCTTCTATCTAAACGGGGATATAACACAAACAATCTTGAATGTAGCAACGATGCAATGAGAATGATGATGGACTACCCCTGGCCGGGAAATGTGCGTGAACTTGAAAATGCTGTTGAACACGGTGTTATTTGTTCCACTGGCGATCAAGTTGATGTAGAAAGTTTACCGCAGGATATAAGGGAATATAATCATGCTGAATTTATTGAACATCAACACAAAGCTGCACCAGAAAGACGAGAAGGGGATAAAATCAGAGGAAGTATTATCGCGGCATTGGAACAGTGTCACGGTAATAAAGCTCAAGCAGCACAACTTCTTGGAATAGATCGCTCAACACTCTGGCGTAGAATGCAAAAACATAATATAAGTTAGTAACACTAATATTTAAGAAATTTCAAAGAGGCTATTTACTGTTTAGTTTTGAGAATATTTTTTACCTAAAAATTAAAAAACTAGATGAGAACAAGATTGTCACGATGGATAAGTTCTGAATCATCGACATAACCCAGAATCAATTCAATTTTTTCGCTTGCCTGACCTTTAATCTTAACAACTTCAACAGAGCTGTAATTCACCAATCCACGGGCAACTTCTTCACCCGACAATGAAACACAACTCACCATCTCACCCCGACTAAATTCACCCTGAACATCACTGACACCAACGGCCAGTAAACTACTACCATAGTCACGTAGTTTTTTGACTGCGCCATTATCAAGAATAAGCTGTCCACGTATTTGTAAGTGACCCGCTAGCCATTGCTTACGTGCAGCAACAGGGGTTTGCTCAGCATAAAGTAATGTACCCAATTCCTCACCAGAAAATAAACGCTGGATAACATTTTTCTCATTACCTGCAGCAATGAGTGTTGATACACCTGAACGTGCTGCCAGCTTTGCAGCACTTACTTTCGTCGCCATGCCACCACGACCAAAAGTACCTGCACCACCCTCAGCCATTCCCATTAAAGTATCATCATTAGCTGATGCTTCAGAAATTAATTTTGCATCACTGTGTTCACGGGGATTACGATCAAACAAACCATTTTGATCCGTTAAAATAATTAAATAATCAGCTTCTACCAGGTTAGCAACTAAAGCGGCCAGGGTATCATTATCACCAAAACGAATTTCATCTGTAACAACAGTATCATTTTCATTAATAACGGGAATAACACCTAAACCCAGCAAAGTACGCACAGTATTGCGTGCGTTTAAATAACGTTGTCGATTTGATAAATCATCATGAGTTAAAAGTATTTGTGCGGTATGCAAATCATATTTTTGGAATTCAGATTCATAAGATTGAACCAACCCCATTTGCCCAACGGCTGCTGCAGCTTGTAGCTCATGCAATGAATCAGGACGTTTGGTTAAACCTAAACGACACATTCCTTCAGCAACCGCACCTGAAGAAACCAGAACGACTTCGATGCCCTTTTTTCTGAGAACCGAGATTTGTTCGACCCACGTCGCAATACCCATCTTATTTAAACCAGCACCATCGTTAGTTAACAATGCACTACCGATTTTTATGACACAGCGTTTACTTTTTTTTATGTGTTGTCGTTTAGTCATATTATTTCTTTTTTATCCCCTCTCCCTC
This sequence comes from Gammaproteobacteria bacterium, assembly GCA_030594815.1. GTDB lineage: Bacteria > Pseudomonadota > Gammaproteobacteria > UBA6429 > Thiohalophilaceae > JAGLTQ01. The sequence continues at coordinate 3,965 of JAUVEN010000089.1, read as the reverse complement.
AGGGATAACCAGCGACTTAGCTAGATAGCTTAGTCGAATGGCTAGTTGTTCTATCAGGGGGTTAGGGGGAGGGGTAATATTTATATTTAACCACCCCACCCTAACCCTCGACAATTGCTCCTCGATAACTGCTCCTGCGTTATCCTACTTACGGGCGTCCTGCCCTAATGCTTTGTTCTCGGTAACTGCATCCTGCGTTGCTCTACCTCCTCCATCCATGGAGTCGTACCTTCGCCCGTCCATGGGCTCGTCCCCTTCAAGGGGAGGGAACTATTTTTTTATTTTTTATTCTTCTTTTACTTCAACGTTACTTTCATCTTCAGCCAATGCAAGAGCTTTCTGCTCATCAACATAATCCATTATATTGTAGATAAGTTCTTGAGTACCGTGCTTACTAATTGCTGAAATATTAAATACTTTACCTTTCCAATCCAGACGTTTAATTAAATCATCACAAATTTGTTCACGTTCATCTTCTGGCAACAAATCTGTTTTATTAATCACCAACCAGCGTTCATACGCTGCAAGTTCAGGACTAAAACGTAGCATTTCTTTTTCTATTACACGAATCGCTTCTAACGGATCTTCATTTTCATCGGGTGGAGCTATATCAACAAGATGTAACAAAAGTCGCGTACGTGAAACATGCTTTAAAAATTGTATTCCTAAGCCTGCACCTTCAGCAGCACCTTCAATAATGCCGGGAATATCTGCCATAACAAAACTACGACTAACATCAACACTAACCACACCTAAATTTGGATGCAACGTAGTAAAAGGGTAATTAGCAACTTTTGGTCTTGCACCTGAAACCGAACTAATTAATGTCGATTTACCTGCATTGGGCAATCCTAGTAATCCCACGTCAGCAAGTACTTTCATTTCCAGCTTTAGTGTTCGAGCTTCACCCAGTGTTCCTGCTTTTGCCTGGCGTGGCGCGCGGTTGGTACTACTCTTATAACGCACATTACCGATACCATGAAAACCACCTTGAGCAACACATAAGACCTGATCAGCCTCAGTTACATCACCAATAAGTTCTTCAGTATCTTCATCATGAACACTCGTACCTAGTGGAACTTTAATGAAAAGATCATCGCCACCTTTACCAGTCATACGACGACGACCGCCTGTACCACCATTTTCAGCTTTATAACGACGTGAATAACGAAAGTCGACCAGCGTATTAAGATTTACATCGCCAATTAAAAATACACTGCCGCCGTCACCACCATCACCACCATCCGGGCCGCCTAACTCAATATATTTTTCACGACGAAAACTAACAATGCCGTTACCGCCCTTGCCTGCTTCTACTTTAATTGTCGCTTCATCAACGAATTTCATTTCATATACCTAAAAACTATTTACCACTAAGGACACGAAGAGCACCAAGAAAACCTTAAAGATATACAAACCACGGGGAACACTGGGGGCACGGGGACAAAAAATAAAAGTCTTTTCCCTGTGAACCCCGTGTTCCCCGTGGTTCAAGCTTCTTTTCACTTTGTGTCCTTCGTGGCTATCTTAAATCCTAAAACAAAAAACCCCGTCATAGGACGGGGTGTTTCATTTATAAATATGTTCTGTTTGCTTATTCAGCAGGAACGATACTCACAAATGAACGCATTTTTGGTCCTTTCTTTTGGAAAAGTACAACGCCGTCTGCTTTTGCAAAAAGAGTATCGTCTTTACCAATACCAACGTTCTTACCAGGATGAACCTTAGTACCACGTTGACGGATTAAAATGTTACCTGCTAATACGCTTTCGCCACCGAAACGTTTAACACCAAGGCGTTTGGATACGGAATCGCGTCCGTTATTAGTACTACCACCTGCTTTCTTATGAGCCATTGTATTACCTCAATATTTCTAAAAAATTACTTAGCAGCGATGCCAGTAATAAGAATTTCTGTGTAGGACTGACGATGTCCTTGTGTTGTACGAGAGTGCTTACGACGACGGAATTTGATGATGCGGATTTTCTTACCACGACCAACACTTTTCACTGTAGCTGTGACTTTACCGCCAGCAACATAAGGTGCGCCAATTTTAACGTCATCACCATTAGCAACCATTAAAACTTTATCTATTTCTAGTGAAGCACCTTCTTCAAGACCTAGCTTCTCTACTTTAAGATACTGACCTTCAGTCACTCGATACTGTTTACCACCGGTTTCAATTACCGCGTACATGTCTTTCTCCAAACTCTAATGATATTTGCTTGAATTTAAACGCTGAATCCTAATAAATGAAGGAAAAATGCGCTTAAACCTCTAAATCTTTTGCTGTATTCGAAATACATAAATGTCATCAAATACAGGGACGCGAATTTTAGCCGTTCCCCTCCTTTGGGTCAAAGCATTTTTGCTTATATTTCACCTATTTGCCGCTAATTTTAGCCTTTCTTAGTGCTTGACAGCATTAGGCGTGCCCCCTAGCATGCACGCTGTTTATTCTTTTTCGATAAAACCCCATGACTATTACGACAATTGACGAAATTAACCAGCTAATTGCAGAAGATATGGACAAGCTCAATGCATGTATCCAGACCCGTCTACATTCTGAAGTGGTGCTGATTAACCAAATTGGTGGTCACATTATCAATAGTGGTGGCAAGCGTCTGCGCCCAATAATCCATCTTTTAAGCGCCAAAGCATTTGCTTACGATAGCTCGCAACATATTGATTTATCAGCAATTATTGAATTTATTCACACCGCTACCCTGCTACATGATGACGTTGTCGATAATTCAGATTTGCGCCGTGGTGAAGACACCGCCAATGCTTTATGGGGCAATGCAGTCAGCGTCTTAGTGGGTGATTTCCTCTATTCTCGGGCTTTTGAAATGATGGTCGAAATCGACCGAATGCAGGTCATGTCCATTTTATCCAAAGCCACCAACACCATTGCTGAGGGTGAAGTGCTGCAGTTGCTCAATTGTCATGATCCAGACACCACTGAAGAACGCTATCTTGAAGTTATTCACAGTAAAACAGCCAAACTATTTGAAGCAGCTTCGGAGCTAGGTGCAGTACTATGTGACCGCCCTACTGAGGAACAGCAAGCCATGGCTAAATATGGCATGCATTTGGGTTGTGCCTTTCAATTAATTGATGATGTACTGGACTACACTTCATCTGCAGAAGATATGGGTAAAAATCTGGGGGATGACCTTGCTGAAGGCAAACCGACCTTACCGCTTATTTACACCATGCAAAATGGCACTAAAGAACAAGCCAAAATGGTTAAAGAAGCCATTGAAACAGCTGGTTTAGATAAAATAGAACAAATTCACGAGGCAATTCATAGCTCCGGTGCTATCGATTACACTTCAGACTGCGCTAAAAATGAGGCTAAATTAGCCACTGCTGCGCTCAATTTCTTACCTGATAGCCAATATAAAGAAGCACTTATTTTTCTTGCTAACTTCTCGGTTAACCGTAATCACTAACTTGTAAAATAATTCTTAATATCAAAAATAAAAAAGCCCCTGTCATCAGGGGCTTTTTTTTGCAAAATAGATTAGTCCTTAGAACGGGATGTCATCATCAAAATCATTATTTACCGGTGCTGGCGCTGCTTGCGAAGGCGCAGACTGTGGTGCTGATTGTGAAGGTGCTCCCTGGTTTTGATTGAAGTCACTACTGCCACCACCGCGCGAATCTAACATTTGCATTTCGTTAGCAATAATTTCTGTGGTCCAGTTGTCTTTACCGTTTTTGTCCTGCCACTTACGCGTTTGCAATTTTCCTTCGATATAAACTTTAGAACCTTTCTTTAGATACTCACCTGCAATTTCAGCTAAACGACGAAAGAACACGACACGATGCCATTCCGTTTTATCGACTTGCTCACCCGTGTTTTTATCTTTCCAGCTTTCACTGGTTGCTACAGTAATATTTGCAACTGCATTACCATTCGGCATATATTTCACTTCAGGATCTTGTCCTAAATTACCAAT
>JAUVEN010000145.1 GCA_030594815.1 Gammaproteobacteria bacterium | reverse complement strand
CCCTCAGACCACGAGGCAATGCTGATCACCGGATAGTCATGAGATATCGACTCTATATTGTCCTTTTCCAGATCACAAATCGGGCACCAGGTCGCCCAAAAATGAAACAAAACGGGCTTGCCTGAATACTCTGCAATTGTGAACACCCTACCATTCATCAATTCACAACTAAATTCAGATAGGTTACCGCTCTGTGTGTTACGGGTCTTCCACCAGTTGGCGCCCTGCATAACAACAAGAAAAAGAACGATATAAAACAACCAGGAAAGCCAGCGATTTTTTGTTTGGGTATTCATATGTCTTAATACTACTGAAAGTGGTTTAGCTCGATTTCCCTAACCGGTGTTATGCATGCATTTAACGATTGTAGTAATGCTTTAAATTGATTATGAGCAACCCTTACATAAGAGACCCCTGGCTTATGACTGGCGAAGAGCACGTTCTTCCAATGCCGCTATTCTCGCTTCGATGGGGGGATGCGAAGAAAACAATGCCATAATGCCACCTTTATCGTTTATACCAAAAGCTGCCATTTGTTCGGGCAATGCCTCAGGTTCTACCTGTCCTAGACGTTTAAGCGCATTAATCATGTTCTGGTGTCCGGCTAGATCAGCACCGCCGGTGTCGGCAATAAATTCACGTTTTCTTGAGAAATACATCACGATAGTCGATGCCAGTATGGATAAAACCACCTGCGTTACTATCACTGTTACAAAGTAACCGATACCGTGACCTTGATTATTTTTTAAAATAACACGATCTACGATATGACCGACAACACGGGATAGGAATACTACAAAGGTATTAACAACGCCCTGGATAAGCGTTAACGTCACCATATCGCCATTAGCAATGTGGCTCATCTCATGACCGACTACAGCTTCTATTTCACCCTGCGCCATATTATCTAATAATCCTTGTGAGACAGCCATTAAGGAATTATTTTTACTTGCGCCGGTGGCAAAAGCATTCATGGCCGATGAAGGAAAGATTGCAACCTCAGGCATTTTTATACCAACTATCTTGGCTTGTTTGGTAACGGTACTAACCAGCCATTTTTCAACATTGGTCGATGGGTCTGTGATAACGACAGCACCGGTCATACGTTTCGCCATCCACTTTGACATCAATAACGATATAAATGCTCCTCCAAAACCGATAACACCAGAGAGTATAACCAGTGCCTGGATATTAAGATCAGATCCGTTTTCCGCCAAGATGCTATCAACACCTAATAGCCTTAAGGTAATGCTCAAAACCACCATGATAGCGATATTGGTCATGATAAATAGCATAATTCTTTTCATTGCTTTTCCTGTGTTCTATATATGGGTTAATTTATTGTATATGGGGATTACAGTGGTTATTTCAATGTGCCGTTATGATTGTACTCGTGAGAATATCTAAAATTCATGGGGTGCTTTATATTTAAGGAGACATTTATAATTATTGTCTCAATGCACCAGTTCACCACATAACGGCCATTTTGAAGAAAGCTTCTCAATAGAATAACCACCCAAAAGCTGACGTTGAGAACTGTCTTTCGCCATGCAATTGTGGAGTTCTTGATAGTTACTGAGTTAAACATCAACTAAAAGACTGGTTAACAGGTCTTTTAGTTGATTTGTACGCCTTAAAGACCTATAATTCAGTCTTATAAAAGGTCATATAGAGGTGTAGCAATGGTTCATACTGTTCTAGCTGATGTCACTACTAGCATATCAGAATTAAAGAAAAACCCGATGGCGGTTGTTGAGCAGGGAGAGGGTTTTCCTGTCGCTGTCTTAAATAGAAATCAACCGGCATTTTATTGTGTTCCGGCTGAGGCTTATGAGGTTCTTATGGATAAACTTGAAGATGTTGAACTTGCTGCGATTGTTGAAGCAAGGAAAGGTCAGAAAGAAATAGCGGTTTCCGTTGATGAATTATAGGGATGAGTTTCAGGGATGAGCTATGAGCTTTTATTTAAAGCTGATGCGCTGAAAGAATGGAAATCATTGGATAACTCAATCAGAATTCAGTTTTTAAAAAAACTAAAAGAAAGGCTTACCAACCCGCGTGTTGAGCCATCCAGGTTGTCTGGCATGAAAGATTGCTACAAGATTAAATTACGTAGCAGTGGGTATCGATTAGTTTATGAGGTTCGTGACTTGCAGCTGATTGTTTCTGTGGTAGCAGTAGGTAAACGCGAACGGAACCTTGTATATAAGACAGCAATCAAAAGAGTATAATTAAAAAGATGATGACGTGATTAAATTCTCCATATTCTAAACGTCTCATTTCGAGTATTTTTCAACGAGAGATATAAGAAAGTGAACTACCGCTTTGTGTTGCACTCGGAAGCAAAGCTAAAATGCATGGATGTCGGCTTCTTTTTTAAGAAGACGTTCGCGGTTTACGACTCAATATTCCCCTCCGACCCTGAACGGACGGTCAAGGTATGGTTGTCTGATGTCATTTCTCAACGAAAAATCAAACATCTCGAGTATAGGCCTGGCAGAGAAAAAATGACCCAAAGTGCAATGAGGTATGCTTTCACCTGAACTGCTGACAAATAACCTGACTGCTCTTTTTTGTTCCAGTGGATAGTAAAAGACTTGCCATTTACTGAATCGGCAAACTTTTCTTTATTATGTTTGTTGAGCTCAATAAAGGAGTAAGCCTTATAGGTTTTTCCTGAAACAAGACCTAACACTTTTTCTTTAGGGTGATATTTCTTCGGCGCCTTATTAAACACCGGGAAATATAATTGGCGCGACTGCTCATAACCGCTATAAGGGTCTCTATTATAACTGCGCCTGTAACCTGTATTTTCTGAAAGCACTAATGTTGAAGGATGGAAACGTTTCCAGTCTGCCCACGTGGTATGTTTCACCGGTAACATTTTCAAACTTGTACCCTTGTGTTTACCGGTTACCGCCTTTGACAATAACTGCGACCACAATGATTCTGTTTCACGATCATATAACAGGACATCACTATTATATAAAAGTCCTGAAACACCAAAGCTAAGAACCTGGCCATTAATACTGCTATCAAATGCTACACCGCTACCGCATAAAGGGCAGTAGGTCATTGTAAAAAACACGTCGCCAATGGAATCGTTAACAATTTCATGCCAGTTAAGTATGCTGATTGGGTAAGCTTTGGAAACACCATCTATGGAAATGGCTAACACCCTGTCTTCGTTCTTTAAAAAATCAGCATCACCTGACTTTACAAATTTTGGCTTATCAATTGAAGGGATGCCGTCTTTACCTGGCTCACCTGAGAAAATCTGGCTGGGCGGTATAAGTGCATTATTTAGAATAAAGCATCGCTAATCAATTGTGACTTTTTATATTGTGAATAATTGCTTATTATACGGTCAATGTTTTTAAACTTTCTGCTCAATGGGGGCGTGAATGAATGATCAGTTAATTGCCATTAAAGATGTATTTCTTAATATGAATGGCGGTCCTTATATATTAGCCGCGGTAATTTTGGGCGTAAGTTGGTTATCTTATTTGTTTTCTTGTCGAATTATTCTGAAAATTTTGAAGAAGATTTTTAAAAAAACAGCAACACATCTAGACGATATTTTAATCGAGAAAGGCGTGCTAAACCGTTTGGCTTTCAGTGTTCCTTTATTAGTGATTTATTTATTTTCGGATTTATTCCCTGATTACAGCCACGCTATTCAACAGGTTTTATCCGCTTTGCTAGTTATAGTTTTTATTCTCGTTGTGAATTCTACGCTCGATGCGGTTAATGAAATTTATAGTAGAAGTGAATTTGCTCACCAGCTGAATATCAAAAGTTATTTGCAGATTAGTAAACTTATAATGAATATCCTGGCGGGTGTTATTGTTATTGCCATACTGATCGATAAATCACCGATCTATTTGTTAAGTGGTGTTGGTGCCTTAACAGCCGTTTTATTATTGATTTTCAAGGATACTATTTTATCGTTTATTGCGAGTATTCAGATACATTCAAATGATTTATTTAAAATAGGCGACTGGTTGGAGGCACCTCAATTTGGTGCTGATGGTGACGTAATTGACATCGCTCTGCACACGGTGAAAATACAGAATTGGGATAAAACGATTTCTATAATTCCTGCCCATAAGTTAATAGATTCCTCATTTAAAAACTGGCGCGGGATGTCAGAAAGCGGTGGCCGTCGCATTAAACGTACCATATATATTGACCAAACCAGTATTCATTTTTGTGACGAGGAAATGATTAATAAGTTCAAGTCTATCGAATTGCTAGCACCTTATTTAGAGTCAAAAATATCTGAAATTGAAGTGTCTAATTCAGGAAAAAATATAAATATGCAGACCCTGGTTATCGGTCGTCGATTGACCAATATTGGTACTTTTCGAGCGTATATAGAAGCTTATTTAAAGAGTC
>JAUVEN010000156.1 GCA_030594815.1 Gammaproteobacteria bacterium | reverse complement strand
AATATTAATTTTCCCCTGTGCCCGCAGTTTACCCTGTGGTTCAAACTTTTATAATGTTTCACCTTGGTGAACTTCGTGTCCTTAGTGGCCAATATATTTATTTGTAATATAAATTAGGATTGTTAAATTGAAATTTGAAGTTAAAGCGGGCGGAAAATTAAACGGCACATTTCGTGTGCCCGGTGATAAGTCAATTTCTCATAGAAGTATCATGTTAGGTTCGCTTGCCGAAGGTGTAACTCAAGTGAGTGGTTTTCTCGAAGGTGAAGACAGCCTTGCTACCTTAAATGCATTTCAAGCTATGGGCGTGAATATAGAAGGCCCATCTAATGGCAACGTCACCATTCATGGTGTTGGTCTGCACGGATTAAAAAAACCAGAGAAAGAATTAGATGTTGGTAATTCTGGTACATCTATGCGTCTGCTCGCTGGCCTTTTATCTGCTCAAGACTTTGACGTTACTATAATAGGGGATAGCTCACTAAATAAACGCCCAATGCGTCGTGTAACCGTTCCTTTAGCGCAAATGAATACCGTTGTTGAAACCAATGATAATGGCACGCCGCCGTTAACGATAAAAGGTGGTAAAGAGTTAAAAGGTTTTCATTATGAAATGCCTGTAGCCAGCGCGCAGGTTAAGTCTTGTTTATTATTAGCAGGTTTATATGCGAGCGGTGAAACCTGTGTTACAGAACCAGCGCCAACACGTGATCACACTGAACGTATGTTACGTGGTTTAGGGTACGACGTTATTACTGATGGTAGTAAAATTTGTTTAAAGGGTGGTGGCTTGTTAACTGCAACAAATATTGATGTTCCTGCAGATATATCTTCAGCAACATTTTTTATGGTGGGTGCATGTATTGCAGAAGGTTCAGATATCACGCTTGAGCATGTCGGTATTAATCCAACTCGTATTGGAGTGATAAATATTTTACGTTTAATGGGTGCTGATATTTCAATTAATAATGAGCGAGAAGTAGGTGGTGAACCTGTTGCAGATATTCGTGTACGTTATGCGAAATTAAAAGGTATTCAAATACCCGAAGATCAGGTGCCTTTAGCTATTGATGAATTCCCTGCTATCTTTATCGCCGCGTCATGTGCGGAAGGTGAAACGGTTTTAACAGGTGCTAAAGAATTAAGAGTAAAAGAAAGTGATCGCATTCAGGTTATGGCAGATGGTTTAAATACCTTAGGTATAGATGCTAAGCCAACTGAAGACGGTATTGTAATCCAACCAGGTCAAATTACTGGTGGTATAGTTGATAGTCATGGTGATCACCGTATTGCGATGTCATTTTCCATGGCAGCGTTAATTGCGAATGGAACTATTACCATTACAGACTGCGCAAATGTAAACACATCTTTTCCCGGGTTTGTTGAGTTAGCGAAAGAAGCCGGACTTGATATAAAATTAAACTAACTTGTCATTGCAACGACTTCATAAAATGACCGCGCCCGATAAGACTGGGTTCGCAATGACGTGGTTTAGGAAATAAATACAAAGGATTTAAGTCAATTATGAGTACAACAGTTAAACCCGTTATTCTATCCGGTGGTTCTGGAACACGCCTGTGGCCGTTATCGCGCCAGCTTTATCCTAAACAATTATTACCATTGGTTGGTGAAAAAACCTTATTACAAGATACCATTACTCGTCTTGAAAATTTTCCTAATATTTCAGAAACCATTACCGTAATCTGTAACGATGCACATCGTTTTTTAGTAGCAGAACAATTACGTGAAATTAATGTAAAAGCCGATGCTTTATTGCTTGAACCTGTTGGTCGAAATACTGCACCGGCATTAACCTTAGCAGCGATAGCTAACCGCGAACTGGGGCATGACGACATTTTACTTGTAATGCCAGCTGATCATGTTATCCGTGATAATGAGTCATTTCAAAAGGCATTAAAAGAAGGTGCATTATTGGCAGATCAGAACTACCTTGTGACGTTTGGAATTGTTCCTGACAGACCAGAAACAGGTTACGGTTATATCGAACAAGGTAAGGATATTGATGAAGGACTAAGTTTTACAATCAATCGTTTTGTCGAAAAACCTGATGTCAAAACGGCACAATCATATCTTGATTCTGGAAACTTTTTATGGAATAGCGGAAAGTTTATGATTAAGTCTTCAGTATGGATTGCTCAAATTGGTCAATTTGCACCTGAAATTTTAAATGCTTGTGAACAAGCATACAAAAAGGGTAAATCCGAGCTTGATTTCTATCGGATCGACGAAGAAGCTTTTGAGTTATGTCCTTCTGATTCTATTGATTATGCTGTGGCAGAAAAAATTATCGCTTCTGATGCTAAAAGTAAAATAAAAGCTGCAGTAATTCCTCTGGATGCAGGCTGGTCTGATATCGGTGCCTGGGCAGAATTATGGAAAATTGGAAATAAAGATGAAGCCGGTAATGTTATACAGGGCGATGTTGTTTCGATTAATAGTGAAAATTCGATGTTATTTAGCCAACAGCGTTTAATCGCAGCGGTGGGACTTAAAGATATTGTTGTTATAGAAACTGCAGATGCAATTCTTGTGGCTGATCGAAACCAGGTTCAGGATGTTAAAAAAGTAGTGGAATGGATTAAGTCTGAAGGTAGAGAAGAACACCTTAACCACCGCTGTGTATTTCGTCCATGGGGAAATTATGACAGCATTGATATGGGTGAAAGATACCACGTAAAACGTATCACAGTAGATCCCGGTGGCGTTTTGTCGTTACAAATGCATCATCATCGTGCAGAACACTGGATCGTAGTGAGTGGTACAGCAAAAGTTACACGTGGTGATGAGACGTTTATGGTTACTGAAAATGAATCTACCTATATTCCTGTAGGGACTAAACATCGTTTAGAGAATACCGGGTCCATTCCTTTAGAAATGATCGAAGTACAGTCGGGCAGTTATTTTGGTGAAGACGACATTATTCGATACGAAGATATTTATGGACGCTAGATCTGATATTTAATCCAGATCTGATATTTAATTAGGTTTCAAAAATGCAAAAAATTCCTGTATTAACCATTGATGGCCCAAGCGGTTCAGGCAAAGGCACGATTGTTCAGCATGTTGCGCAAAAATTGGGTTGGCATGTTCTCGATAGTGGTGCTTTGTATCGATTAGTGGGGTTTGGCTCGCAAAGTAACCAGCTTTCATTCGAAAATGAAGATGAAATTGCCAACTATGCGGCTCATTTAGATGTGGAGTTTAAGCTGGTTAGTGCGGATTCTGACAAATCCGACGGTGGGGTAGCCCAAGAATTGCAAATTATTTTGGAAGGAAAGCAGGTTGGAGCAGAATTAC